>NZ_CAJXGF010000063.1 GCF_913053745.1 uncultured Nitratireductor sp. | reverse complement strand
GGGTCGAGCCGTGAACATGCGCCGTGGGCGCTGCTCGACTTCGGCATCCGCTGCGTGATCTCCACCAGCTTCGCCGACATCTTCTACAACAACTGCTTCAAGAACGGCATTCTCCCCATCAAAGTGAGCCAGGAAGAGCTGGACATGTTGATGGACGATGCACAGCGCGGCGCCAATGCCACGCTGACCGTCGATCTGGAAGAGCAGGAAATCAGAGGCCCCGACGGTGGCGTCGTAAAATTCGAGATCGACGCCTTCAAACGTCACTGCCTGTTGAACGGTCTCGACGATATCGGCCTCACCATGGAGAAGGCCCCGGCGATCGAGAGCTTCGAGAACAAATACACGGAAAGCCATCCATGGGCGTAGACGGGGGCGACAGCAGCGGCGGGCGTCGCCTCGTCTCTACGGGATCTCCCTTCGAAAAGACAGCCGGTTACAGCCGCGCAGTCATCGATGGGGATTGGTGTTTCGTTTCCGGCACCACGGGCTACGACTACGCCACCATGTCCATTCCCGACAGTGTGGAAGAGCAGACGCGCAACTGCCTTTCCACCATTCGCGCCGCATTGACCGAAGGCGGGTTCGAGCTCGCCGATGTGGTACGCGCGCATTATTACGTGACCAGCCGTTCCTACGTTTCGCGCGTTTTTCCGATTCTCGGTGAAGCTTTTGGTGACGTTCGGCCTGCAGCGACGATGATCGTCTGCGATCTGAACGAACCGGAGATGAAGATCGAAATCGAGGTAACCGCGTTAAGACGCAACCGTACCGCTTCATGAGGCGGTAGCCTTGCGCAATCCAGCGCGGCGGATTAGCAAGTCTCTCGAATTTCAAAGTTCGAGAGGCATTTCATGGCAACGCGCAAACTTCTTCTTCTCCCCGGCGACGGCATCGGCCCCGAGGCGATGGCCGAGGTCAAAAAACTCATCGATATGATGAATGCCGATTTCAGCGCCGGCTTCGAGACGGAGGAAGGCCTCGTGGGCGGTTGCGCTTACGACGCGCACGGCCAGTCGATTTCGGACGCCGACATGGACAAGGCCATGGCGGCGGATGCCGTTCTGTTCGGCGCGGTGGGCGGTCCCAAATGGGATAGCGTACCCTACGAAGTCCGTCCGGAGGCCGGTCTCTTGCGTCTGCGCAAGGAAATGGAACTGTTCGCCAATCTGCGCCCGGCCATCTGCTATCCGGCGCTGGCCGCTTCATCCTCGCTCAAGCCGGAGGTCGTCGAAGGTCTCGACATCCTGATCCTGCGCGAACTGACCGGCGGTGTTTATTTCGGCGAACCCAAGGAGATCGTCGATCTGGGCAACGGCCAGAAACGCGGCATCGACACCCAGGTCTACGACACCTACGAGATCGAGCGCATTTCCGGCGTCGCCTTCGAACTGGCGCGCACGCGGAGCAACAAGGTCTGCTCCATGGAAAAGCACAACGTCATGAAGTCGGGTGTTCTGTGGAAAGAGGTCGTCGCCAACACGCACAAGGCAAACTATTCCGACGTCGAACTGACCCATATGCTGGCAGATGCCGGCGGCATGCAGCTTGTGCGCTGGCCCAAACAATTCGACGTCATCGTCACCGACAATCTGTTCGGCGACATGTTGTCTGACGTTGCCGCCATGCTGACGGGCTCGCTTGGCATGCTGCCTTCTGCCTCGCTCGGCGCCCCGGACGAAAAGACAGGCAGCCGGAAGGCGCTCTACGAACCCGTGCACGGGTCCGCGCCGGACATTGCCGGAAAGGGCATCGCCAATCCGATCGCCATGATCGCCTCCTTCGCAATGTGCCTGCGCTATTCCTTCAACATGGTTGAAGAAGCAGACCGTCTGGAAAAGGCCATCGCCGCGGTTCTGGACGACGGTCTGCGCACAAAGGATCTCATGTCCGAGGGCATGAGCGAGGTCGGTACCGCCGCAATGGGCGACGCCGTCGTCGCGAAGTACAAGGCGCTTGCCTGACCGTCCGGTCCGCCACGCCTTGTGGGCGCGATCTGCCTAAACAAGCGCCCACACAAGCGCCCACACAAGCGCCAGGACGACAATGCCGGCAAGACCGGCGATGAAGATCGTCCGGCGCAAGGGGGTGCGCAGCACGATGTGGCCTTGCCGCGCCTCTTCGCCGGATAGATGGGTTCGGTCAGGTTTTTCCGACATTTGCTTGCCTCCTGCCGGAACAACCGGCAGCGGGCGGGTTGGTTCCGGTTCGGACAGGGCGCATTGCGGCATCTTGGCCCGTTCATTTACGCTATTGCGTTGACTTCATCCCGATTCAGCGTAAAACAACGCCCGGAAACGGAGACCCCTTTGCCATGCGCGCGCAACACGAAGCGCCATCCGCACAAAGTTTTTCGGACGCCGCCGGGAACGGCAGCGTCGGTCTTCGCTTTACCGAAACGACAGCCAAAACGACGACCAAAACGGTCTGATCCTCCGGCTGCTCGTTCTCTCCCCGGGCCCAGCCGGGGAGAAGGTGCCTGCACAAGGCAGGCCTTCAAATCAAAGCCAAGCGGAGAGAGACAGGAGTTAAAAACCAGATGGGTTTCAAGATAGCTGTCGCCGGCGCCACGGGGAATGTCGGCCGCGAAATGCTCAATATCCTCGAAGAGCGCGGCTTCCCGGCTGACGAGATCGTCCCGCTTGCTTCACGCCGTTCGGTCGGCACCGAGGTTTCCTACGGCGACAAGACGTTGAAGGTCAAAGCGCTCGAATCCTACGACTTTTCCGACACCGATATCTGCCTCATGTCTGCGGGAGGGTCGGTCGCCAAGGAGTATTCACCCAAGATCGGTCAGCAGGGTTGCGTGGTGATCGACAATTCGTCGGCCTGGCGCTACGATCAGGACGTGCCGCTGATCGTTCCCGAGGTGAACCCCGACGCGGTCGAGGGCTTCACCAAGAAGAACATCATCGCCAATCCCAACTGCTCGACCGCACAGCTCGTGGTGGCGCTCAAGCCGCTGCATGAAGCCGCGACCATCAAGCGCGTCGTCGTGTCCACCTACCAGTCGGTTTCCGGCTCGGGCAAGGAAGGCATGGACGAACTGTTCGAACAGACGCGCGCCGTTTTCGTCGCCGATCCGATCTCGAACAAGAAGTTCACCAAGCGCATCGCCTTCAACTGCATTCCGCATATCGACGTCTTCATGGAGGATGGCTTTACCAAGGAAGAGTGGAAGATGGTCGCCGAGACCAAGAAGATGCTCGACCCGAAGATCAAGCTCACGGCCACCTGTGTCCGCGTGCCGGTGTTCATCGGCCATGCGGAAGCGGTGAACCTCGAGTTCGAAAAACCGATCACGGCCGACGAGGCGCGCGAGATCCTGCGCGAAGCGCCGGGCTGCCAGGTCATCGACAAGCGCGAGGACGGCGGCTACGTCACCCCCTATGAGAGCGCCGGCGAGGACGCCACCTATATCAGCCGCCTGCGTGAAGACCCGACGGTCGACAACGGTCTGGCGCTTTGGGTGGTGGCCGACAATCTGCGCAAGGGCGCTGCACTCAACACGGTGCAGATCGCGGAGCTTCTCGTGGCGCGCGGCCTGATTCAGCCGAAGAAGGAAGCGGCCTAGAACCCTTCGGTTTTCAAGATCGAAACAAAAATGGCGGGCCAGAGGCCCGCCATTTGCATTCCAGACAGTTGGAACCGCTTAGCTTGCGGCTTCCTCGGCTGCAGCCTCTTCGGCCGGAGCTTCGGCTGCAGCAGCCTCGGCTTCTGCAGCCGCGGCCTTCGCATCTTCCTCGGCCTGCTTGGCGGCGTCGATGCGCTCCTGCGCCTTCTTGCCGGGCTTCGCCTTGTTCGGGTTGTTGCGCTCGGTGCGCTTGGCAATGCCGGCCTGATCGAGGAAGCGCAGAACGCGGTCGGTCGGCAGGGCGCCGTTGTCGAGCCAATGCTTGATGCGCTCCTCGTTGAGAACGATGCGCTCGCCGTCCTTGGGCAGCATCGGGTTCCAGGAGCCGACCTTCTCGATAAAGCGGCCGTCGCGCGGGCTGCGCACATCGGCGATCACCACGTGGTAGTAGGGGCGCTTCTTGGAGCCCGCACGGGCCAGACGAATTTTCAGTGCCATGGGTTGTTCCTTTCCATAATGGCGTTCAAGCCGGCAGAATGTGCCGGAATCTCAAGCGCGGCTCGCCGCGCAGTTCGGTGGCGGACATGGGCTCGGCACCCAGTCTTCTCGCAACGGCCTGTGAGGCCAGATTGTCCGGATGGACAAAGCTCATCAACGGCGGCAATCTCAATTCCTTGGCTGCCCACGCTTGCACGCGGCGCGCCGCTTCGACCGCATAACCCTTGCCCTCGAAACCCGCGTAGAGGCTCCAGGCGAGCTCCGGCTCGTCTATCAGCGGTGGATGCCAGAGACCGACATAACCGGCGACCGCATCGGTGTCCTTCGGCTGCACGGCAAACATGCCATAGCCATTGAGCACCCATGCGCCGGGCATGGTGGCAAAGCTGGTCCATGCCTGGAAAGCGTCCTTCTGTCCACCGATATAGCGCGTGCGCTCGGGATCCGCGCAAAAGGCTGCGTAAGCGGAAAAATCTTCCCGCTTCCAGCCGCGAAGGATCAGGCGTTCGCTTTCGAGGACCGGTGTCATCTTCCGGCGCTCCCATCCCGCCCCCCGCCATTGCCGTGCTCCTCGGCAATCGCTTCGTGGTGACGGATTACTTCGTGAATGATGAAGTTCAGAAACTTTTCGGCAAAATCCGGATCGAGATTGGCATCGTCGGCCAGCCGTCGCAGACGCGCGATCTGGCGCTCTTCGCGCGCGGGATCGGCCGGCGGCAGATCGTGAACGGCTTTCAGATGGCCGACGGCCTTGGTGCAGCGAAAACGCTCCGCCAACATATGCACCAACGCCGCGTCGATGTTGTCGATGGAGGCACGAAGTTCCAGAAGCTGCGCCTTGGCCGCATCCGTATTGCCGCTCATCCCGTCCCCCTACTTCTTCTTCGGCAGGCCGGGAAGGCCGCCCGCACCCGGAAGCCCGGGCAAACCGCCACCCGGCATGCCCGGAAGACCTTTCGGCAAGCCCTCCTTTGGCAGACCGCCTGCTCCGCCGAGGCCGGCAGCCTCGGCCTGTTTTTGCAACGCCTCAAGCTGTTTCGGGTCCATCTTGGAAAGATCCGGCATTCCGCCCGGCATTCCTCCAAGTCCCATTTTCTGTGCCATGCCGCCCATGAGGCCACGCATCATACCGCCCTTGCGGCCCTTGCCGCCCATGGCCTTCATCATGTCGGCCATCTGGCGATGCATCTTCAGAAGCTTGTTGATCTGCGCCGAATCCGTGCCGGAACCGGCAGCGATACGCTTTTTCCGGCTGTGCTTGAGCAATTCGGGGTTGGAGCGCTCCTTCGGTGTCATCGACTGAATGATGGCGATCTGGCGACCGAACATCTTGTCGTCGAAACCTGCGGAGGCCATCTGGTCCTTCATCTTGCCCATGCCCGGCATCATGCCCATGATGCCGCCCATGCCACCCATGCTTTGCATCTGGCGCAACTGCTCGGCGAGATCGTTCAGGTCGAACTTGCCGGCCTGCATCTTCTTGGCCATCGCCGCGGCCTTCTCCGCGTCGATGGTCTCGGAGGCCTTTTCAACCAGCGAGACGATGTCGCCCATGCCGAGAATGCGGTCGGCGATGCGCTTGGGATAGAACTCCTCCAGCGCATCCATCTTTTCGCCGACACCGATCAGCTTGATCGGTTTGCCGGTGACGGCACGCATGGAAAGTGCGGCACCGCCACGCCCATCACCGTCCATACGGGTCAGAACCAGGCCCGTGATGCCCACACGATCGTTGAAGTTGTTGGCCAGATTGACCGCATCCTGACCGGTCAGCGAATCCGCCACCAACAAGATTTCGTGTGGGTTCGACGCGCTCTTGATGTCGGCCATTTCGACCATGAGCGGCTCGTCGATATGCGTGCGGCCGGCGGTGTCGAGGATCACGACATCGTGACCGCCAAGCTTGCCGGCCTGGGTGGCGCGCTTGGCAATTTCGACGGGAGACTGGCCGGCAATAATCGGCAGTGTGGCAACACCGGTCTGCTCACCGATCTGCTTGAGCTGCTCCTGGGCGGCGGGGCGGCGCGTATCGAGCGATGCCATCAGCACCTTCTTGCCCTGCTTCTCCGTCAGGCGCTTGGCGATCTTGCCGGTCGTCGTCGTCTTACCGGATCCCTGCAGGCCGACCATCATGAGAACCACGGGCGCCGGCGCATTGAGATCGATCGTCTCGCCTTCAGAGCCGAGCATCTCCACCAGTTCGTCATGAACGATCTTGACGACCATCTGGCCCGGTTTGATCGATTTGAGGACCTCTGCCCCGACGGCCTTTTCGCGCACCCGATCGGTGAAGGAACGCACCACATCGAGCGCCACATCCGCTTCGATCAGCGCACGGCGCACCTCGCGCAACGCCGCAGAGACATCCGCCTCCGACAGTGCGCCGCGACCGGTCAGGCCGTTCAGGATGGAACCAAGGCGTTCCTGAAGCGATTCAAACATCCGCGTTCCTCATATCTCGCATCGATTGCTTGTCCGCGAGAGGTAATGCATCCGCGCCCGGGCTTCAAACATCGCGCAAAGCCGAAAAGCACCCGGGGGCGCATCGCGCTGCCGGATGTTGACCTCCAGGATCGTCGCTTTTCGTTGAAAGGCGCCCTGGTCGGCTGCTCGGAGTTGTCACTCGTCGCGGAAATTCCGCGCCTGTAGACAGGAAAACGGGGCAAGAGTCAAGAAGATCGCCACCGGTGCCACAGGCGGCGCGGGAACGACGAAGGAGCGCTTCGCCGTTCTACGCTCAAGAAAAAGGCGATGATCGGCTGTCTGCGTATGAAAGCCGCCTCAATCGCCTTCGGTATCGCCTTCGGTGCTCGGAAACTCAAACGGACACCACAGGTCGCCCAACTCCGCCTCGTCGCAGTTCTTGGAGCAATCGGCCGGTGCGGTCGCGTATCCGTATTCCACCGGATTGGCGCATATCAGGCGGTTCATCGAAATTTGGCAAAGCCCGTTGAATATCCACCACGATGCGCATGACTCTTCGGCGGTGACTTGAGCCAGCTTGAGCGAACCCGGCACCTGCCTGGGCAGGAAATCTGGATACACCCAGTCTCGACCGTCTGCGCACGAGCCGAGCGGCTTCTCCACGCAGCGCGATATGTCAGCATGTCTTGTCATCAGCGCGGTGCTCGGCTGATCCGATAGTTCGGCAAGGGCTCCATCGCCGAAACATGCAAGAAGACAGAGAAAGCCAGTGCCGAGTATTGGAAGCTTGAGAATCTTGTTCATCATAAAATGCCTTCAGTATATATTTAGCTGGCTAATTATATACTGAAACCGCTTCCGTGCAATCCATATTTCTTCATTCGAATCGGGGGTGATAAATGCGAGAAGAGCCGCGGCGATCCGTTCGCCACGGCTCTTCGATAGCATTTCCTTCAATGTCAGCCGGCTTCTAGCGCAGCACGTAGACGATGCGACGCGTTTCCGGTTCCACCAGAACCGGTTGCTCATTCACATAGACATACCGGTAATTATAGTCGGGAATTTCACGCACCTCGACAGTTTCGGGAACGACCGCGCCGACAACCACTTCGCCATCCAGATAAACCGGATCGCCCGTGTTGGTTTCGACATAGGTCGTTACCTCGGCTGGCGGTGCGGGAATGGGCTCAATCGTACCCAGCGCCGTCTTGCGGCCGATCAATTCGCCGCGCACCGGTGGGGCCTCGATGCTCGCCGTCGCTTCGTAGGAAACGGGCGGCAGAGCTTCGGCCGGGCGTTCCGTCACAACAGTATACTCCTCAGCGCCGCCAAACGGCGCAGTCAGATAGTCCGAATAGGCCCAGCCATCGACTCCGGCATGGGTGACGACACACCATTTGCTGCCTTCCTGACACCCGCCGATCGTCGCTTCTTCGTTGACGCCGATAACACCGACAATGGGGTATTGGGGTCCCGGGCCGGAGCGAACATTAAGGTCGGCGGTCGCTCGTGCAAGAACCTCGGCGCTCGCGACGCCGGCAAAAGCCAGCAATGCAACGGCACTCGCGGCGCCCTTGAAAAACATTCCGTTCATGGCTCTTCTCCAATCTGCTTCGATTGACGCTACAAACGGAACCCGGAACGATCGGTTCCACGCCGCATCGCCGGCAAACGAACGAATCCGACCGCGAAACGGTTCGGTAATGACCGTTATGCTAAGGAATTCAACGCTTGCGGCCGCTGAGAGCTTGTGTAATCGCTGCCGGCATCACATTATCTAGCCATCTTTATCTTAAGGAGAGCAACATGGCTTTCGGGGGAAGAACGGTCGTGTTGGCCGCTTCGGTTTGTGCCTCACTACTCATGGCGGGACACGCCTCCGCCGCTCAATGCGGAAACAATGGCGGTGGTTTCGAGACCTGGAAGGCGCAGTTTAGCCGCGAGGCTGCGGCGCGCGGCATCGGCCAGCGAGGCTTGAATGCATTGGGCGGTACGCGCTACGCGAGCAAGACCATCGCCGCTGATCGGGGCCAGAGAAGCTTCAAACTGTCATTGAAATCCTTCATGCAGAAGCGCGGTTCGAACGCCATCGTTTCGCGCGGCAAGGGCATGAAGAAGAAGTACGCGCGGCTTTTTGCCAACATAGAGCGACGCTACGGCGTGCCAGCCGGCCCGCTGATCGCCATATGGGGCATGGAGACCGGCTTCGGCGGCTTCCTTGGCAATCAGAACATCCTGTCCGCAGTGGCCACGCTCGCTTATGACTGTCGGCGCTCGGAGTTTTTCACCGGACACCTCTATGGCGCACTGACGATGGTCGATCGCGGCATGCTGGACCCCAACGCCAGGGGCGCGGCGCATGGAGAGATCGGGCAGACGCAGTTCCTCCCCGGAAACGCCCTCAAATACGGCGTCGACGGCGACGGGAACGGCCGCGTCGACATGATCCGCTCCTCCGCCGACGCACTCGCTTCCACGGCAAACTTCCTGCGCGCGCACGGTTGGCGTGCCGGTGCCGGCTATCAGCCGGGCCAACCCAACTTCCGCGCCATCCAGGGCTGGAACGCAGCCAGCGTCTATCAGCAGGCGATTGCCATCATGGCCAAGGAAATCGATGGGTGAGAATCGTTCCGCGTAGCGCTCGGAAAGCCAACGATTTGGCTTTTCGCGCGACGAACGCCCGGAGCCGTAGTGAAGGGCCGAAAGACTTTAAAAGAAAGTCTCCCCTCTCCTTTCCAAGGCTCACAAAAAAGCCGGCATCACAGCCGGCTTTTTTAATATCGAAGCATCAAAAAGCGGCCTGTCAGCGCCCCCGTTTCCGCGCCGCCAATGTGCGCAACCGCAACGCGTTCAGCTTGATGAACCCGGCTGCGTCCTTCTGATCGTAAGCGCCCTGGTCGTCTTCGAAAGTCACGAGCGCGTCCGAATAGAGCGATTTGTCGGACTTGCGGCCGGTCACGATGACATTACCCTTGTAGAGTTTCAGGCGCACCTCGCCTTCCACGTCCTCCTGGCTCTTGTCGATGGCCGCCTGAAGCATCTCGCGCTCGGGCGAGAACCAGAAGCCGTTGTAGATAAGCTCGGCATAGCGCGGCATCAGCTCGTCCTTGAGGTGTGCCGCACCACGATCAAGCGTCACGGACTCCATCGCCCGGTGCGCTTCCAGCAGGATGGTGCCGCCCGGCGTCTCGTAGACACCACGCGACTTCATGCCGACAAAGCGGTTCTCCACAAGGTCGATGCGGCCGATGCCATTATCGCGGCCAAGATCGTTCAGCGCCTTGAGCAACGTTGCCGGCGACATTGCTTCGCCATTGATCGCGACGGCATCGCCCGCCTTGAAGGAAACCGTGATCTCGGTCGGTTCGTCGGGCGCGTCCATCGGCGAGACGCTGCGCTGATGCACATACTCCGGCGGCTCGACCCACGGGTCCTCGAGCACCTTGCCCTCGGATGAGGAATGCAGAAGATTCGCGTCGACCGAGAAAGGTGCCTCGCCCTGCTTGTCCTTCGGCACCGGAATCTGATGAGCCTCGGCGAAGTTGATGAGATCGGTGCGCGACTTGAACTCCCAGTCGCGCCAGGGCGCGATCACCTTGATGTCGGGATTGAGCGCATAGGCGGAAAGCTCGAAACGCACCTGGTCGTTGCCCTTGCCCGTCGCGCCATGCGCGATGGCGTCGGCACCGGTTTCGGCCGCGATGTCCACCAGCCGCTTGGAGATCAGCGGACGGGCAATCGACGTGCCGAGCAGGTAGATACCCTCGTAGACCGCGTTGGCGCGAAACATCGGGAAGACGAAGTCACGCACGAACTCCTCGCGCACATCCTCGATATAGATTTCCTTGATGCCGAGCATCTCGGCCTTCTTACGCGCCGGCTCAAGCTCGTCGCCCTGGCCAAGATCGGCGGTGAAGGTCACCACTTCGGCACCCAGCTCGGTCTGGAGCCATTTGAGGATGATCGAGGTGTCGAGACCGCCCGAATAGGCGAGCACGACCTTTTTCACGTCTTTGAGTTTCGTCATGGTCTTTCCCGATATGAGAAGCTCGGCATGGCCGGCCGGCTCCGTACACCGGAGCCCCTGAAGTCGAGGCGACTAATATCAGGAATGACGGCGCGGGCAAGGCCAGACCCGGCAAATGAAAGGGACCACGCCGCTTCCGGCATGGCCGGCAGCTTCCACGTGGCCCCACGCAGCCCCCATGCAGAATACGATCAGGCCGCTTCCAGCGTCGCCACTGTCTTCAGCGCCCCGTCCAGCATGTCGCCTTTTTCGTCCTTGAGCGCGGCCTCGCGAAGCCGGCGCAGCCAATCGGCGGCGTCGTCGCGGCCTTCCAGAAGTTTCAAGCCGGACAGGACGCGGTCGAACTTGGAATGGGCGCGCACATGCGTATCGCTATAGCCTTTGATGAGCCGGCGGCAATTGAGGATCTCGACGGCCAGCGCATAGTTGCGGCGTGCCTCGTCGAGCGCCAGCGCATACCAGCGATCCAGATGTGCCTTTTCGACCTGATGGCGCAACAGCGAGCGGCGCCAGGGGCGCAGCGTGCCGATGAACCACAATACACCGAAACCGAGGATGCTGTCGGTGCGGATCCGCCGGCCACGATTGATGCGGCGATCCACCCATTTGAAAAGAGCCGGGCGGTTCTCGATGAAACGGCCGATTCCAGCCGGAAGCGTGCCGCAGAACTCCTCGACGCGCGGGTGGAAAAACTCCGTTACCTGCAGCACATTGGCGTCGTCGACCTTCATTTCCCTGCGGATGCGTTCCGCCCGCGCGGTGCGCGTCTTCAGGTCGGCAACCCGCAGGATGTCATCATAACACATGGCGTTCGCCACATGCTTGGCCGCTGCCTCGCCGAGCGCATGCCCGCGGTCGGGACCGTCCAGTGCCAGAGCCATGTCCAGCCGATCGAGATATTCCGCGCCATATGCAAGATCTTGATAATCGACCACCTTGCGCAACCCGGCCATCGCCATCGCTCCAACGGACTCTGGATATGCTTCGGCACGAGCGGCGAGCGCATTCCACTCCGAGAGCAAGCGCTCCGGTCCCTCCACGGCGGTGCCCTTCCCCGCGGACGGCGCTTCTTCACGCACCTCGCTGGCCTGTTCGCCCGAAACCGTGCGCTCGAACGCCTTGCCGAAAGCCGCGAGGCTGGCCTTCACGCCACGCCCGGAAGCCTCGATGGTTTGCTCGTAGCTTTCGCGCGCAAACGGCAGGGCGCCCGACCCGGCAAGCGCGCCGAAAAGGCTCGACGAGATCACCGATCCCGCTTCCACGGCCACCTTCTCCATATCGAAACAGATATAGCGGCTGGCCGCCTCGCGCGCATTCTTGTGAACGGTTGGTGAATCGGCACGGCCATCGCCCGGCTCGATCTTCTCCGAAACGGCGGCGATGCGGTGCGCGGATGCAATCAGCGTCGTGCGGTCGGGCGTTACGAACCCGCGCATCACCGCCCGCCCCGCCTCCATCAGTTCGGCGGCGATCAGGATGTCTATATCCCCTTGCGCCGGCGCGAGCGAAAAGACCGGTCGGCGTCCGGTATCGGGGCACATCTCGACGTAATAGATCGTTGCGCCCGTGCGCTGGGCCACGCCCGCAACGGATGTGGCCTGGGCGAGATAGCCGTTGCGTTCGGCGACATCCGTTATCCAGTTAGTCAGCACGCCGCCGCCCTGCCCGCCAACGGCGAGAATGGCGAGCTTGATAATCTTCTGGGTTTCTTCGGTCTTGATCGGCTTGGCCATGGAGTTTCTCAAACCTCCCCGAATGTCAGGCGCCGCTTCTCACGGCGAATTTGCAGGAAGCGATTGATGCTACGGCGTATACCGTCGGCGAAGCGGTCCCATCGCCCCGGATTGTGCACGACGTCAGCGCGGTAGAAAGACGGGCACAGTACGGCTGCATCCGCCACTTCGCCGCAATTGCCACAGCCGACGCAGGTATGGTCGATGGCCGCCACCGGATCGTCGCGCAACGGATCGTCGAGCTGCTTGACAGACAGCGACGGACAGCCCGACAGCCGCATGCAGGCGTGATCGCCGGTGCACACATCCTCATCGACACCGAAGCGCGGTTTCACCACTCGCTCGCCGCCGGAAATCGCCTTGGCGGTCTGCGGCTTTTCGCGACGCTGTCTGTTGAGCATGCATTCGGAGGAGGCAACGATCACCTTCGGCCCCTTTTCCTCCGTCGTCAGCGCTTCGCGCAGCGCGGCGCGCACCTTGGTCACGTCATAGGTGCGGTCGATATGTCGAACCCATTTCACGCCCATGCCCTTCACCGCATCCGTGATCGGATGCTTGGTCGACTTGGTGGGATTGTCGGCGCGCGAGGACAGAATGTCCTGCCCACCCGTGGCCGCCGAATAGAAATTGTCGACAACGAGAATGACGCCGTCATTCTCGTTGAAAACCGCGTTGCCGATAGAGGATGTCAGTCCGTTGTGCCAGAACCCGCCATCGCCGACGAAAGAGATTGAGCGCCGCTTGGCGTCGGGCGAGTTGAAGGCGGAAGCCGAAGCCGGTCCGAGACCATAACCCATGGTCGTCGCGCCGAGTTCGAAGGGCGGCATGATCGAAAACAGATGGCAGCCGATATCCGACGAGATGTGATGCGGTCCAAGCTCCTGTTCGATCAGCTTGGTGGCTGCGAAAATAGGGCGCTCCGGGCAGCCGGTACAAAAGCCGGGCGGGCGCCCCGGAACGACCTTGGCGAGATCGGCCGCAAGCGTGTTCTCCCCCGACGCGTTGGGCGCCAGAACCTGTGCCGTCAGCAGTTCCGGCGCATTGGCGCGCAGATAGGCACTGATCCCGTCGAGCATCACCTGGCCGGTATACTCGCCAGCCATGGGCAGAATGTCCTTGCCGAGAATTCGGGTGTCGAGCCCCTTCTTGTGCATCAGCGATGCGATCGCCTGCTCGAGATAGTTGGGCTGCCCCTCCTCCACGATCAGCACGGAATCCTTGTCCTCGCAGAAGCCGATCACCTCATCGTCGATCAGCGGATAGACGGCATTGAGCACATAGAGCGGCACATCCGTCTCGCCATACATATCGGCCAGCCCGATGCGTTGCAGCGCACGGATGACGCTGTTGTACATGCCACCCTGCAGAACGATGCCGGCCTTGCCCCGTCCAGGACCGAAGAATTCGTTGATCTTGTGCGAGCGGATGAAGTCGACCGCCGCCGGCATGCGCTTTTCCACCTTCTCCTTCTCGTGCAGAAACGAGGCTGGCGGCAGCACGATGCGGTTGGTGTCGCGGCGCGGATTCTCCAAGGCGTCCGCGACCGTCATTCCGGGCCGCTTGTTGTCCCTGGTTTCGAAGCTGCCAGTCACGTGGCAACTGCGGATGCGCACCATCAGCATGACCGGCGTGTTGGAGATCTCCGAAAGCTCGAAACCATCCTCCACCGCCTTGACGATGGAGGGCAGATTGGGTCGTGGGTCGAGCAGCCAGACCTGGCTTTTCATGGCAAACGGGTGGCTGCGCTCCTGCATGATCGAAGAGCCCTCGCCATAATCCTCGCCGACGATGATAAGCGCGCCGCCGGTTACGCCGCCGGAAGCGAGGTTGGCCAATGCGTCGGATGCGACGTTGAGGCCGACCGCGGACTTGAAGGTACAGGCGCCACGGATGGGATAGTGAACGGAGGCCGCCAGCATGGCGGTCGCCGTCGCCTCCGAAGCGCTGGCTTCGAAATGCACACCAAGTTCGCCCAGTATGTCCTGCGCATCCGCCAGCACATCCATCAGGTGGCTGATGGGCGCGCCCTGGTAACCGCCGACATAGCCCACGCCACACTGCAGAAGCGCCTTGGTGATGGCGAGAATCCCTTCGCCGTGAAAGGTTTCTCCGGCGCCGAGACGAAGCTTCTGGACCTCTTTCACAAACGAACGTTCAGCCATGGTACATTCTCCCGTCGCGTGCGCGGCAGTCGTCACCACCGCGCCGGCTGCTAGAAATTGTGTTTTCGGATGTTGCCGAGGATCTTCTGAAGCGTGGCGACGAACGCTGCATACTCCGCCTCATCGACGTCGTTGAACATCTCGGCAAACGCTTCGTGCATGGCCGGCCATGCGCGGTTGAACTCGTCTCGTCCCTTGTCGGTCAGGAAGATTTTCCGGGTGCGACTGTCATCCTGGCAGGCCTCGCGCCGCACAAGACCCTGCGTTTCCAATGCGTCGAGCGTGCGGCTCATGGTCGACTGCTCGATCACTGTATAAACGGAGAGTTCGTTGATCGACATCCCGTCGCCGACGGCGAGGACCGCGAGCGCACGCACCTGCGGCACCGTTAGTCCCTGCCGGCGCAAGTCCTGCCGCAATGTCGCATTGTAGCGCCCCATAATGCGATTCATGAGGTAAGGCGCAAATTGCTGGAGCCCCATTTGGCCCAGCGTTTGAATTCTCGAATTCCTGCTATCCAAGCGCTCGTCCATCAAAGCTTCTCCGCCAACAGATAACCCGAACCCCCGCCCAGCCCTGCACCGGGATGCGTCGACGCACCGATGTGATAAAGGCCTTCGATCGATGTCCGGTGATTGACGCTGGACTTGAACGGACGCCATAAAAACGACTGATCGACCGTCGAAGAACCGCCATAGGGATCGCCACCCACCAGATTGATGTTCATTGCCTCCAGATCGGCAGGCGAATAGGCACGACGGGAAATGACGGTGTCCGAAAAACCGTCGATGTGCCGGTTCAGGATTGCTTCCACCCGGTCTGCATAGTCTTCCCGCAGTTCTTCTGTCCATTCGCCCTTGGTCGGAACCTGAAGCTTTCCCGCCGCGTCGCCGCGCACGACACGCGGTGCCTCCGGCAATTGAAGCCAGAGGATCGCCTTTCCCGGCGGGCAGCGCGTCGGGTCGAGCGCATGCGGTTGCCCGACACAGATTGTGGGCTCCTCCGGCAACATGCCGCGCAGCGCCTCGTTACATGCCTTTGAGACGGCATCGAGCCCGGAGGTCAGATGAAGTAGCGCCACATCGCCAAGCCCCTCACCGCGCCATTGCGGCGGCCGGTCGAGCGCATAATGAAGCTGGAAGTTTCCCTTGCCATAGCGATAGCGTTTCACCGCTTCGGCAACGGCGCCGGGTTGCGGGGTCGTTTTGAGGAGGCGGCCATAGAGCTGATCCGGCGTGACCGAACAGGCCACCGTCGCCGCATGGATCGTTTCGCCGGAAGCCAGCCGAACGCCGCGCGCCCTGCCGCCTTCTGTCAAAACCTCATCGACGTCAGCGCCTGTGCGGATTTCACCGCCCTGTTCTTCGATCAACCCGCGAAACGCCTGGAGCAATGTCGCAGCGCCACCCTTGGCGATGGGCGCGCCGGCCGCTTCGAGCGCAAAGGCGATCACCTTGCTGATCTGACCGGAGAACGTGTCCTCGGGGCCCAGTCCCGCGTGCAGCGCCCAGGGCGCCCAGAGCGCCCTTGCCGTTTCGGACCGGTATCCGCCCTCAAGCCAGCTTCGCGCGGGCGTCAAGGCCTCCCCAAAGAAGGCGGCCAACTGCCTCGGGCCCCGCCGCCAGGCCTCGCGGGCCAGAAGCCGCGCCGTGGCCAAGCTCCACACCCGGCCCCCGAGCAACCCGAAGATCAGACCGGCATTTTCTTCCACAGAGACAACATCCCGGTTGTAACGCTCGCCCTCGCCCGCAGCCAGGGCATTGAATGCCGCGATGTTGGCCTGCCGATCGCGCCGATGGATGAAGAAGCTGCCATCGGCGCGCAGAACGCCAGTCGGAGTATCGGTATTGCAGAATTCCAGCCCGTGCCGCGCCAGATCGTCGGCAAGCGCGGCATAGGCCGGCGATGTGACAAACAGGACGAAGGTCGTCGCCATCACATCGTGAACGAATCCCTCCTCGGTGATCGCCTCGGTGCGCAAGCAACCACCAATGCGATCGTTACGCTCAAGCACCAGAACGCGCCGGCCCTTGCCGCCGAGACACGCGGCGGCAACCAGCGCATTGATGCCACTACCAACGATGATCGTGTCGGGATTCGACATAAAGTACTCGGCTCAGTTCCTGGAGACCAGCGCCAGCACGCGGCAAGGGCTTCCCGTGCCGTGCTCGATCTTCAAAGGCGCCGCCACCAGGATCGCACCTTTCGGCGGCAGTTTGTCTAGATTGGAAAGGCTGGCCAGGCCGTAGCGATTGGCCTTATGCAGCATATTATGCGCCGGGAACGGCGGCTCCATCGTTGCGGCCTGACCGGCGTCCGTGCCGATGGTCTCGCTGCCCCAACCGACAATTCCTTTCGCCAAAAGATACTCGATCGCTTCGGCTGTCGGCCCGGGCGAATGCGGACCGGTCTCATCGGCATTGAGAAAACCCTCCTCCGAACCGTTCCGCTTGTACCAGTCGCTGCGCAAAACCACCCATTCGCCCGACTGAATCTCGCCGTGCTCAGCCTCCCAGGCCTGGATATGATCGACCGTAAGCAGAAAATCCGGGTTCTCCGCAGTCTCTTTCGAGCAGTCGATCACATTGACCGGCGCCACGAAATTCTTCGGGTCGATCGTGTCGGTTGAACCATCGGGGTGATCGCGGCCGGTAATCCAGTGGATCGGGGCGTCGAAATGGGTCCCGGAATGCTCGCCGAGCTTCAGCCAATTCCAGGCCCACCAGGGACCCTTGTCGTCATACTGCGAGATCTTGTGAATCTCGATCTTCGGTGTATCGACCGCAAGTTCCGGCGGCAGCTTGAGAAGCGGGGTATTCGGACCCAATACGGCAGACAGGTCCACGACCTCGATCTTGCCGGAAAGCAATTGGCTCGCAATTTCACCGATGGTGGACTGGCTCATGTTTCTGCTCCTCCCAGAGACGTTTTCGACCGCGGGGAAACGGCCACGCGCGGCCACACCCGGTCTAATCGAAAAAGAATGCATATGCAAATAATAACCGACGCGGTTCCATTGATCGGGAGTTCCCGCTTTCCCTAAGCGGGTTCTCCGAAACTTCGGTGAAGTCAACGAAGAAAACGATGCCAAGCATATCTTTTTGTCCACGCGCCTCGGTCGTCGAACACCCTCGGGAAGGAGAAATAATATGCATATGAATTGAAATAACCCTGCATCGAATGCGTGGACGGTTTCGCCCTACCGAGACATCGCTCGACAGAACCGTCCGTTCAAGACCGCGCGGCTAGCCGAGGCGAGGAACGATGACGGCCTTCTTCTTTTCCCGTGCCCTGCACGATCTGCTGTGATATCCAGCCGACATGGCACAGAAGAAAGCGCACGAAGTTGATCGCTGGCTTGCAAAGCCCGAGCAAGCCTATCGCATCGTTCTGATTTACGGCCCCGATCGCGGGCTCGTCAGCGAGCGCGCCAGGCGTTTCGCGGCAAGCACGGGCCTGCCACTGGACGATCCCTTCACCGTGGTGCGTATCGAGGCGAATGAGGTCGAGCAGCAGCCCGGACGGCTCGCCGACGAGGCCCAGACCGTGCCGATGTTCTCCGATCAGCGCCTCATCTGGGTGAAAAGCGCGGGAAACCAGAAGGCCCTGGTCAACGATGTTTCGACGCTCATTGCCGAAACGCCAGCGGATTGCGTCATCCTTATAGAAGGCGGAGACCTCCGCAAGGGCGCTTCACTGCGTTCGACGGTCGAGCGCGGCGCGAGCGCCATGGCCCTGCCGTGCTACGCAGACGACGGTCGCGGCATCGACGCCGTAATCGACGAGACCCTGGGTGCCGCCAATCTGAAAATCTCTCTAGAGGCCCGCCAGCTCCTGAAAGCCAATCTCGGTGGCGACCGGTTGGCGACACGCGGTGAATTGGAGAAACTCACGCTTTATTGCGCCGGCGCCAGCGAGGTAACCGCCGAGGACATCCGGCTGCTCATCGGCGACGTTGCGGGTTTGAGCAGTGACGAGGCCGTAGATGCAGTGATTTCAGGCGGTTTTCAAGCGTTCGACAGCGCCTTTCAGCGCTTTCTGGCGGCGGGCAACCCGCCTTTTCTTGTGCTTTCGGCAGCACTTCGACAAATCCATGCACTGCAAATCATGCGGCAGGCAATGGACAGCAAAGGCGTGTCGGCCAGCACGGCGGTTGCCGGCGCCAGGCCTCCGGTTTTCTTCTCACGCCGCAAAACCGTCGAGAATGCTCTGGGTCGCTGGAACAGCAAAGCCCTGCAGAATGCCGCAGAACGTCTTCAGGCCACGATATTGCGAACGCGCCAAAAGCCGGGGCTGGCCGGATCGATTGCCCGCCAGGCATTGCTCGCGCTGACGGTTGAAGGCGCCCGCGCCCGCCGTTGACCCGGTATCAACCGGGCAGCTTACTGAGTTCGCTCGAAGAATTGCGATGACATGGGGACGACCTCTCACTGCTGAAGAAGGCGGCACAACTCGTCAAGCTGCTCCAGCGATCGGTAGGCGATCCGCATTTCTCCTCCGCGCTCCTTGTGATTGATCACCACCTTGAGACCGGTCCGGTCACTCAATAGCTTCTGCAGCGCCAGGGTGTCGGCATCCTTGTCCTTCTTGGGCGGCCGGGGAGCTTTCTCCTCTCCCTGCGGTGCCGCGGCGAGCGCTTCCGCCTGGCGCACCGACAGCCCGTCCTCCACGATGCGCCGAGCCAGGCCAACGGGATCGTCCGCCGTCACCAGCGTTCGCGCATGCCCGGCGGAAAGAGAGCCGTCGACGATCAAATCGCCGATTGCATCCGGGAGCTTCAAAAGCCTCAGCGTGTTGGCGACATGGCTTCGGCTCTTGCCTATGACCTGGCCGAGATCGGCCTGCGTATAACTGTGCTCGTCAATCAGTTGCTGATAGCCGCGGGCCTCTTCCAATGCGTTGAGATCCGCGCGCTGGACGTTCTCGATGATCGCCAGTTCCAGCGCCGCCTTGTCGTCCACCTCGCGCAGAATCACCGGCACGTCGGACAGTCCCGCACGCTGCGCGGCCCGCCAGCGGCGCTCGCCCGCAATGATCTCGAACCGACCCGGTGCATCGCCTGAACGCACGACAACGGGCTGCACGATACCGTGCTCGCGGATGGACTGCGCAAGATCGGCCAACTCGCCTTCGGCAAACTGTCGGCGAGGATTGCGCGGATTGGGAGAAATGAACTCGATGGGCACCGAGCGGTCGGCGCGCACAGTCTCCTTTTGCTCGGTTTCCGGTTTGTCCATCTCGCCGATCAGCGCGGCAAGTCCACGTCCCAGACGTTTGCGTGAAGGATCTTCATTCATGTCACAACACCATCAACCACAAAACTGACTCTTCCTGAGGCTTCTTCCATTGTCCGACATCACGCGGCCCGCAATCGGCGCTCACGGCGGATCACTTCCGACGCAAGCTGCAGATAGGCCTGACTGCCGGAACACTTCAGATCATAAAGGATCGCCGGCTTGCCATAGGATGGCGCTTCCGAAACACGAACATTGCGCGGAATGATCGTATCGTAGACCGCATCTCCCATATGCGCCCGCACATCCTCGACCACCTGATTGGCGAGATTGTTGCGCCGATCGAACATGGTGAGAACAATGCCCTGAATGCCGAGATGCGGGTTGATGGAACCGCGCACCTGTTCAACGGTTTCCAGAAGCTGGCTCAAACCCTCAAGCGCAAAGAACTCGCACTGCAGGGGAACGAGGATGGAGTCGGCCGCCGCCATCGCGTTCAACGTCAGAAGATTGAGCGAAGGCGGGCAATCGACAAGCACGTAGGAGTAAGGAATTCCATCTTCATTCAATGCGTTACGCAGTTTCAGCACACGATCCGGCGCGCTCGAAATTTCCATCTCGATCCCCAGAAGATCGAGCGTGGATGCCACGATGGAAAGACCCGGAACGGCCGTTTCCATGGCCGCCTCCATCACACCGGCATTGCCGGTCAGCACATCGTAGGAAGAAACCATACGCTGCTCGCGATCAATGCCGAGTCCGGTGCTGGCATTGCCTTGTGGGTCGAGATCGACAACCAGAACGTTTTCACCGATGGCGGCGAGCGCCGTTGCCAGATTTATGGCCGTGGTCGTTTTACCCACACCGCCCTTCTGGTTTGCGACCGTGATGATTCGCGTACGGCTGTTCATCGCTGCTGCTACCCCGAATTGACTGTACCAGAAGGTTTTGCGGCGGCACCCGGCTATCGCCGGGCTGGATTGCGCACTTCGAGAATAATGGCTGCCGCATCAACCTTATCTTCATGTTCTACCAGATCGAATCGCCACGTGTTACCGCTTTCTTCCACTTCGCGGCGGTAATCCCGCCCTTTGTGAAAGAGGCCTCTTGCCCCTTTGCTCAACCAAGGCTCCGTCAACTCTATCAACAGCGGGAGCGGCGCGAGGGCGCGTGCGGTGACGATTTGCGGCGTTTGAACCAATCCATGGCAGTCTTCGATCCGCTTGGCGTGAACGCGGGGCGTGATGCCCACTTCATTTAAAGCAGAGACAAGAAACGACGCTTTCTTTCGATTGCTCTCGATCAAATGAACCGCCGAATCGCGTTTTTCGGCCAGAAGAATAGACATGATCGCCCCGGGGAAGCCGCCACCGGATCCGACGTCCAGCCACGTCAATGCGTCCGGTTCGAGGCTTAAAAGCTGTGCGCTGTCAAGGATATGGCGCTCCCAAAGCGCTTCCAGCGTCGAGGGCGCCGCCAGATTGATGTGTCTGGACCAGCGCCGGAATATCTCCTCGAACGCAACCAAACGGTCGAATGTTTCACGTGAAACCGGTCCGGAAATGTCGACGAGCCGCGAATACTTCGCCGTGTCCATCAGGCGGCGCCCTGTTTGAGCTCGTTCTGACGCAAAGTCGCAATGATCAGCGCCAGCGCGGCCGGTGTCATTCCGTCGATACGCTGCGCATCGGCAATGTTACGCGGGCGCTTGGCCGCAAGTTTCTGCTTCAACTCGTTGGACAGTCCTGGGATGGTGTCGAACGGCAGATCCTCGGGGATCAAACGGGCTTCTTCGCGCCTCAGCATCGCGGCGTCGCTGCCCTGTCGCTCAAGATAAACAGCGTAACGCGCCTCGGTTTCGATCTGCTCTGCGATCTGAGATGGGATATCCAAGAGCTCCGGCCAGATCCTGACGAGGCGGTTCATGTCGATGTCCGCGTAGGATAAGAGATCGTAAGCTGAACGACGAACGCCATCCTTGTTCAGCGCAATTCCATGCTTCGCTGCTTCGTTTGGGCTAAAACCATGATTTTTCAACAGAAATCTAGCCTTATTCAATGCGTCCTGCATAGCTTTGAAGCGGTTTTGGCGCTCTTGAGAGGCGATACCAAGCTCCATGGCCAACGGTGTCAACCGGACATCGGCGTTGTCAGCGCGTAGGGAAAGCCGATACTCCGCACGCGATGTGAACATGCGATAGGGTTCACTGACGCCCCGCGTCACGAGGTCGTCCACGAGGACACCAATATAGGCGTCCGCACGGCTTAGCACGACCATGCTCGCGCCGGACGCAGAGCGGGCGGCATTGACGCCGGCGAGAACGCCTTGAGCCGCCGCTTCCTCATAGCCTGTCGTGCCATTGATCTGACCGGCCAGGAACAAACCTCTCACCCGCCGCGCCTCGAGCGTCGGCTCGAGATCCCTTGGGTCGACATGATCATACTCGATCGCATAGCCGGGCTGTATCATCTTCGCCTGCGCCAGACCCGGTATTGTCCTCAGGAGTGCAAGCTGCGCATCCTCCGGAAGCGATGTGGAGATGCCATTTGGATAGACAGTGTGATCGTCCAGTCCTTCCGGCTCGAGAAAGATCTGATGTCCCTCCCGGTCGCCGAATTTCACGATCTTGTCTTCAATCGATGGGCAATATCGCGGACCGACACCGTCGATGGCTCCCGAATACATGGCTGAGCGATGCAGATTGTCGCGGATGACCGCATGGGTTTCCGCCGTGGTGCGGGTAATTCCACACTCGACCTGGCGGTTGACAATTCGATCCGTCAACAACGAAAAGGGCACTGGGTCGGCGTCGGCCGGCTGCATATCCAACGACGCCCAATCGATTGTGCGGCCGTCGAGACGCGGCGGCGTTCCCGTCTTGAGCCGGCCAAGCCGAAAACCCGCCGTCTCCATGGACAATGACAGCCGCTCCGCCGCCTTCTCATTCATCCGGCCGGCCGGTATCGTCTTCTCGCCAATATGGATCAAACCCCGCAGAAACGTTCCCGTCGTAAGCACCACCGAGCCGCAAACAAGGTGCCTCTCTCCCGAAACAACCACGCCTGAAATTCTTCCCGCGTCGACCACCAGTTCCAGCGCTTCGCCTTCAATCACTTCAAGATCGTTCTCGGACCGGATGGCCTCCTGCACCGCCAGACGGTACAATTTACGGTCGGCTTGCGTCCTCGGACCCCGAACGGCCGGACCCTTACGACGATTGAGCAAGCGAAACTGGATGCCGGCCGCATCCGCTGCACGCCCCATAATTCCATCGAGCGCATCCACTTCGCGAACGAGATGTCCCTTTCCGAGACCGCCAATAGCTGGATTGCACGACATGGCACCAATCGTGTCGAAGCGCAGCGTGAGGAGCGCAGTGCGCGCGCCACTGCGCGCGGCCGCAGATGCAGCTTCAGCACCGGCATGACCACCGCCAATCACGATCACATCGTAGGTCTCGTTCTTCATGAATCAGGTCCGTAAGTCGATAACATCCCGGGCGACGATACCAGGGAGCCAGGCAATGACAGGCATTGGAGTGGACCGACACATGTCCTGTTCTGGCTGGACAGTCAAGAGATTAGCCCCGCGTTCGTTTCACGTGAAACATTGTTGCGCGCGATCATGACGCTCACACGCGTGTTTCACGTGAGTCACGCACGCACATCGCCGGCGGCTGTTTCACGTGAATCACCGTTCCCAGTTCTATCTTCGATGTTTCACGTGAGTCACTTCCCGATACAGAATTGCGAGAAAATCGTATCGAGCAGGTCCTCAACGTCGATGGTGCCCGAAATGCGCCCCAGCGCATTCGCCGCCAATCGCAGTTCTTCGGCACGAAGCTCCAACGGAAGATCGCGCCTGGATGCTGCGATATCCATATGCCTCGCTGCTTGCTGGATGAGGTGTAGGTGCCGCTCGCGAAACGGCAAGGTTTCCATGGCACCCCGGATTGTTTGCGATACCTGCTTCTCAATGTCCGAAAGCAAGGCCTCCATTCCTTCCCCGGTGCGAACCGATATCGATAGATCGTACCCATCGAGACCATCGCGACGATCCATCAGATCGATTTTGCTTCCGATCCGCCTGTGTGGGATCTCCGGTGGCAGATCAACGGAGACGGGCGCGCTGCAATCCTCCAGTGCAAGAATGAGGTCTGCTTCCCGCGCGCGACTGATTGCGCGGTCGATACCCATCGCTTCAACGCGCCCGGGATTCTCCCGGATACCGGCAGTGTCCGTAACGATCACTTTTGCGCCACCGATGTCGAGAGCGACTTCAAGCAGATCGCGCGTCGTGCCTGGCTCTTCTGTCACAATAGCGACGTCGCGCCGTGCGAGCGCATTCAAGAGGCTCGATTTGCCTGCATTCGGCGCTCCGAGTATGACCACGCGAAATCCATCGCGGATGATCTCCGCCTTCCGATAGCCTTCCCCGTGCTTTTCGAGCGATGACCGCAGCTGCGAAACTTCACGCCAGATTTCATCGGCAACCGATCCGGGGACGTCCTCTTCATCCGAAAAATCCAGTTCCGCTTCGATCATCGCACGCGCATGTATCAGTGTGCGGCGCCATCCATCATAGAGAGCTTTATGGCGTGTTTGTGTGTTGGCCAGCGCGAAGCGTCTCTGCGTTTCGGTCTCCGCTGCAACAAGATCGGAAAGCGCCTCGGCTTCCGTAAGGTCGAATTTCCCA
>NZ_CAJXGF010000062.1 GCF_913053745.1 uncultured Nitratireductor sp. | reverse complement strand
CGCCGACACTGCCGATCTCGAAATCTTCCGACGCGGCCATGGCGGCGGAGAAGCCGAAATCTCGATAGGGCGAGAAGCGGCCCCAATCCTTGTTGCCGCCATTGGGCAGGTCGAACAGGATTGCGGCGGGCACAATGGGAACGCGAAAACCGAGGATCTCGAATCCCTTGCCCATTTCACGCAGCGCAGCCTGCACGCCTGCCGCAGCATCGATGCCGAAAGCGGATCCACCTGAAAGCGTGATCGCATCGACGCCATCGACAAGATTGTGGGGTTCGAGAGCGTCGGTTTCACGTGTTCCAGGAGCTCCGCCAAGAATCTGAACGCCGGCCGTGGCGGGCGTTTCGCAAAGGAGCGCCGTCACGCCGGATTTCACGGACTGGTCAGTGTGATTGCCGACGGAAAGGCCCGCAACGTCGGTGATGAGATTGCGGGGACCGGAACGCCACGTCATTCAACCACCTGGAATGTCTGACCATCGAACCGGAACAGGCGATAGAAGCCTTGTGTCAGGTCGCCTTTGGTGTCGAAGGAGAAGGACCCGAGCGCCGTTTCGTACCTTCCCGACGAAAGCGCCTCGAAAATCGAACCCGCCTCCGTGCGGCTTGCTGCGATGGCAAGTTGGACGGCGGCAAAACCAGGCACCACATAGCCGTCCGGTATGATTTCGGCGTTGTCGAGAGCTTGTTTTGCTGCGTCCGACGCAATGTCGGCCCAACGTGGCAGGCCGATCATCAGCGTGCCTTCCGCCAACGGCGTGCTGCTCGTTTCCGCACGCAAAGCCTCGCCGCCGACGATCACCAGATCGTAGTCCATGCCTCTGGCGTCGCGCGCCAGAATGGCGATATCGCTGCGGTCGCCGCCCACGAAGACGTGCGAGGCACCGGCGCGGCGCAACCGGGCAGCAAGGCCGATCTGGTTGTCGAGTTGAGGCCGGAACGTGTCGATGAACACCGGTTTCAACTCCTGGAGTTCCGCAGCGGCGCGCAGATTTTCAGCCAGTTCGCGTCCATAGATCGTCCCATCGTCGACGATTGCGAAAAACTCTTCACGCCAGCGCGGCACGAGGATATCGGCGACCGCGTCGCGTTCCGCATCGGCGCGGGGCGCTGTGCGGAAAACGGGCCACCCCGTGCGCTCGCGCTGATCGGTTAGAGTGACCGTGCGAACACCCGGCGTTATGACGGGTATATTCGCTTCGGCGAAGAGCGGCAGGGCTGCTTCGATGGCATCCGTGCACAGAAAGCCGACCACAACGGAAACATTCTGCCCGATCAGATTGCGCGCTGCGGCTTCGCCGCCTTCGGCGCTGCATTGCGTGTCAGCCTCGACAAGGCGGGCACTGCCGGCATGAGCCGCCACGCGTGCGCCATCGCGCATCTGCGCCCCGAGCACGGCGACGCTATCACTCATGGGGGCAGCGAGGCCAATAATCGGTTCCTGTGCATGCGCCGCATGCTGGCTGAACGCCGCAAGACTGCATAGGATGAGAATGGCGAAGCAACGCATATCTGGAGTTCAATCACCCGTTTGACGATCACGCAGTAGCATGAGAATCAGCCCGCCTGCATCCGACCTTAGCCGCAAAGCTACGGAACTGGTAAATAACTGTGTCACAAAGCACTTCTGACAATGAGGTTATATCTGAGAGGTTTCGGTCTGGCGCAGTCCATTTTTCTTTTTTGGACTGTCGGGCATTCGCACGCCTTGGTAAGGCTCCGTGGCAATCCTATATCGCGGTTAAGAGTTGAAAAGAGTTGACTGTGCTGAAGACAAACGAGATCGAACCGCGCCACTATCGCGATGCCATGGCCCGCTTTGCCGGCGCCGTTCACGTCGTCACCACAGACGGACTTGCGGGCAGACGCGGCGTGACAGCCATCGCCGCGTGCTCGGTGTCAGACAATCCGCCTACTGTTCTGGTGTGTCTCAATCGCGAAAACCCGAACAATGACTGCTTCATGGAGAACGGCGTTTTTGCGCTCAATACCCTGACCGCGGACCATCAGGAACTGTCGAACGCATTCTCCGGCCTGACGGGGCTTTCGCCCGAAGAGCGCTTCGCCCAGGCCGAATGGGAGACCATCGCCACGGGCGCGCCAACCTTGCCGGACGCCCTGGCCGTTTTCGACTGCCACGTGGTGCAGACCGTGGAATTGGGTACGCATCGGGTCTATTTCGGCCGCGTGGCTGGCCTGAGCATCGGCGACAAAACCAATCCACTCCTCTACCATGAGCGCGGCTACCGGGTATTGTAGACGCCGAATCCTGGAACTCTTCCGTAGACATTGGAGGAAGGATGTCCCAACCGAGCACGCGCGACCTGCCGCAATCCATCGACGATACGCTCACGCTTCTGACGGAAGGTGGCTATGTGGCCGACCGGGCGCTGGCGACCGTACTTTTCTTGAGCCTGACAATGCAGAGACCGCTGTTTCTGGAAGGCGAGGCGGGCGTCGGTAAGACCGAGATCGCCAAGGTGCTGGCGGCGGGGCTCGGGCGCAGACTCATCCGGCTGCAGTGCTATGAGGGGCTCGACGTTTCATCCGCCGTCTATGAGTGGAACTACGCCGCGCAGATGATCGAGATCCGCATGGCGGAAGCAGCGGGCATTCACGATCGTTCGGAGATGGAGAGCGGAGTTTTCTCCGAAAAACACCTGATCCGCCGCCCGGTTCTGGAAGCGCTGGAAAGCGGTATTGACGGGCCGCCGATCTTCCTGATCGATGAGCTCGACCGGGCGGACGAGGCCTTCGAGGCGTATCTTCTGGAAGTGCTCTCGGACTATCAGGTGAGCGTGCCGGAACTGGGAACGATCAAGGCGGACGAACCGCCCATCGTGGTAATTACCACCAACCGGACCCGCGAAATCCACGATGCACTGAAGCGGCGTTGCCTGTATCACTGGGTCGATTATCCGGATGCGCAGCGCGAGCTGGAGATACTGGCCCGCAAGGTGCCGAACGCAAATGCCACGCTGGCGAGACAGGTGGTGACATTCGTGCAGAAACTGCGCGAACTCGATCTCTTCAAGGCGCCGGGTGTGGCCGAAACCATCGACTGGGCGACGGCGCTGACAGCGCTCGGCAAGGACAGCCTCGACGCCGATGCCGTGTCGGACACGATGGGCGTTTTGCTAAAATATCAGGATGATATTGCGCGACTGGAAAGCGGCGAGGGCGAACGTGTTCTCGAAATCGTCAAGGCCGGCTGAGATGGCCACCGGTCCAGGCGCGGATAAAACAACGGTAGAACGCGAGGAAGGCTCTCGGCTGGCCGATAGAATTGTCGGTTTTGCCCGTATGCTCCGGCGCGCCGGGCTGCGCGTTGGGCCGGCTGCCGTGATGGATGCCATCCAGTCGGTGGTGACGGTCGGTATCGAGCGGCGCGACGATTTCTACTGGACGCTCCATTGCACAATGATTTCCAGGCGTGAGGATCATGCGCTGTTCGATGCTGCGTTCAGGCTTTACTGGGCGCGGCGAGACGAGCGCGAAGAAGCGGGAAACGAAGACGAGGGCGAAGAGGCGGAGGCGCTGCGCGAGAAGAAGCGCGCCGGCGACCGCCGCGCCGAGGATGCGCTGGACGAGGAACGCCGCGCGATCATCAAGAAGCGGCCCGAGTTCGAACTGGACGCCCGGCTCTCCTTCACGGCAATGGAGGTGTTGCGCGGCAAGGACTTTGCGCAAATGTCGGCGGAGGAGGTGGCCGATGCGCGCCACGCGATGCGCGATCTGGTTCTGCCGTTCGACCGGGTGGCGACGCGTCGTTTCAGGACGGACCCTCACGGTGCGCGGATCGACCCACATGCAATGCTGAGGGCGAGCTTGCGCACCGGTGGCGACCTAATCCTGCCCAAGTTCCGTTCGCCGCGCGAGATCGCACCGCCGCTGGTGGCGCTGGTCGATATTTCGGGCTCGATGAGCCAGTATTCGCGCGTTTTCCTACATTTTCTGCATGCGCTGACGGAAAAGCGCCGACGTGTTCACAGCTTCACCTTCGGCACGCGATTGACCAACATCACGCGTCCACTCAGCCGGCGCGATCCCGACGAGGCGCTGGAAGAGGCTTCGCAGGCCGTGCGAGACTGGTCAGGCGGTACACGTATCGGCACGGCCCTGGGCGATTTCAACCGACTCTGGTCACGCCGGGTTCTGGGGCAGGGCGCAATCGTACTCTTGATCACCGACGGGCTGGAGCGCGATCATATCGAGATCCTCTCGCGCGAGATGGAGCGTGTTTCGAAATCGTGCCGACGGTTGATCTGGCTGAACCCGTTGCTCGGCTACGAAGGGTTCGAGCCGAAGGCGCGCGGCATGCAGGCGATGCTGCCGCATGTGGACGAGTTGCGCCCGGTTCACAATCTGGATGCGCTCGGCGATCTCGTCGCCGCGCTGGCGGCGCCGGCGCGCGGCGGGGGCTTGGCACGGCATTTCCAGCGTGCCCATATGAAAGGCGGGAGAAACGCCAATGTCTGAGCAGAATCAAACAAGTGAGATGCGCGATCCGCTGATGATCGCCGAGGACTGGATGCAGGCCGGCCGCGATGTGGCGATTGCCACGGTCGTGGAGACCTGGGGTTCTGCGCCGCGCCCGGTGGGCAGCCATCTGGTGATCGACGCCGATGGAAATTTCGAGGGCTCGGTTTCGGGCGGCTGCGTGGAGGGCGCAGTGGTGGCGGAAGCCGCCGATGTGCTGGCCGAAGGCGAGCCGCGCATGCTGGAGTTCGGGGTTGCCGACGAGACGGCCTGGGAAGTGGGGCTTTCCTGCGGCGGGCGCATCAAGGTTTATGTCGAGAGGCTCGGCTAGTGGACCCGCATTCCCTGAAGAAGCTGAACGCGTTGCGGCGCGAACGCAGGGCCGCAATCCTGCTGACCGATCTGGAAGACGGGCGCGACCGGGTGATTGGCGAGGGCGACCCAGTGGCCGGTGCGCTGGGCGAGGCGGTGTCGCGTGGCTTCCGGTCCGGTAAATCCGGTGTGGTGGAGGCAGAGGGGAGGAATTTTTTCCTCAACGTGCATCTGCCGGCACCGCGTCTTGTGGTGATCGGGGCGGTGCATATCAGTCAGGCGCTGGCACCGATGGCGAAGATCGCCGGTTTCGATCTGACAATTATCGACCCGCGCACGGCCTTTGCCACGCCGGAGCGCTTTCCAGGCGTGCCACTTCACGCCGAATGGCCCGACGAGGCTTTGGCACACCAGCCGCTGGACGCCTATACCGCGGTTACGGCGCTGACCCATGACCCGAAGATCGACGATCCGGCACTGTGTGCAGCTCTCGAGGCGAAGTGCTTTTACATCGGGGCGCTGGGCAGCCGTAAGACCCACGCCAAGCGGATAAACCGGTTGACGGAGGCGGGGTTGGCCCTTGCCGCACTTGAACGGATCGATGCACCCATAGGGCTCGATATTGGCGCTGCAACGCCAGCGGAGATCGCCGTGGCTGTGCTGGGCGCGGTAATAAAGGCGCTGCGGACACGCGGCCTTGGCGACAGGAGTGCGGTGGCATGAAGTTCGGGC
Source organism: uncultured Nitratireductor sp. (assembly GCF_913053745.1). Taxonomy (GTDB): domain Bacteria; phylum Pseudomonadota; class Alphaproteobacteria; order Rhizobiales; family Rhizobiaceae; genus Nitratireductor. The sequence continues at coordinate 19,020 of NZ_CAJXGF010000062.1, read as the reverse complement.
CGCTTTCGATTGACGAGGCGGAAGGGGCTGTGCTGGCGCATGCGACGATGGCCGGCAAGACGCGGTTGCGCAAAGCGCACCGACTATCCGCCGAAGATCTCGCGCTGTTGAGGACGCAAGGCGTTTCGAGCGTGATCGCGGCACGTTTGGAACCGGGCGATCTGGATGAGGACGAAGCCGCAAAGCGGCTTGCCGCGCGGCTTGTCGTGAACGGAATTACGGCGCACGCGCCTTCGACCGGCCGGGTCAATCTCTACGCGCAAATGGCCGGGCTCTTCACGGCCGACAAAGCTTCGGTCGACCGGCTCAATGCGGTCGACCCCGCCATCACACTCGCGACACTTCCAGACTTCAGCGCCGTTGGCGAAGGGCAAATGGTGGCGACGGTGAAAATCATCCCGTTCGCGGTTTCCTCTTCGCGGCTCGATGAGGCCGCAGCGGCCGCACGCGCTCAAGTGTTGACGCTGAGGCCGTTCAAAGCGCTGCGGGTCGGCATCGTGCAGACGGCGCTGCCGAGCCTGAAAAGCAGCGTTCTCGACAAGACGGCGCGGATTACGGCCGAGCGGTTACAGCGTTCGGGAAGTCGCGTCACGCGTGAGTTGCGGCCGGCGCACGAGGCGGGCGCGGTCGCCCGCGCCATTGCAGCGCTGAAGGAGGAGAGCGATTTGCTGCTCATCTTCGGCGCATCGGCGGTGTGCGATGCCGACGATGTCATCCCCGCGGCCATCCGCAAGGCGGGTGGAACGGTGGAGCGGGTCGGCATGCCGGTCGATCCGGGGAATCTTCTTGTGCTTGGTGCGATCGAAGGCAAACCGGTCATCGGCGCGCCAGGATGTGCGCGCAGCCCCAAGACAAACGGGTTCGACTGGGTGCTCGATCGGCTGATGGCCGGCCTCGACCTTTCATCCGCAGACATTGCCGGCATGGGCGTCGGTGGGCTTCTGGCCGAAATTCCGACGCGGCCGCAGCCGCGCGAAGGAAGGATAGCCGAGCGCAGGCCGTCGGTCTGGGGGGTGCTCCTGGCGGCGGGTCAGTCGCGGCGCATGGGCGAACACAACAAGCTCATGGCATCGTTCGACGGCGTGCCGCTGGTGCGGCGCACGGGAGCGGCGCTGGCGCAAAGTCGTGTCGACGGGGCCGTCGCCGTCGTCGGGCATGAGGCGGAGCGCGTGCGGGGCGCGCTGGAGGGGCTTGGCATGGTAATGGCGGTCAATGACGCCTATGCGGAGGGGCTGTCGACCTCGCTGAAAGCCGGCATTGCGGCGCTGCCGGACGAGGCGATGGGCGCGCTGGTGATGCTGGCCGATATGCCGGAGATCCGCAGCGAAGATCTCGATCGGCTTGTCGAGGCCTTCGTGAAGGCGGGCGGCAATGCCGTGGTGCGGGCCACGCATAACGGCAAGCGCGGCAATCCTGTGATCCTGCCGCGTGCGCTGTTCGCCGAAGTGGCGCGGCTCGAGGGCGACACCGGAGCGCGGCATGTGGTGGAGCAGGAACTTGTCGGCGTTGTCGATGTGGAGACCGGCGCGGCGGCGCATCTCGACGTGGATACGCCGGAAGCGCTCGAAAAGGCGGGCGGCGCGCTGTCAAGATGAGTGTGTTTTCCTTTATAAGATACGGTATTCGTTTGGTTTTCTCAGGGTTTCTGTTTGTCTCCCTCGGCATGGGCGCACAAGCGCTGGAACTTGCTTCGCATAAGGACCGGATGTTCGCCTATCCGGCGGTTTTGTCATCCAGCGACGATGGTGCCCACCGCGTTGTCGACTATCGGGAGATGCGCGACATCAACGGTCGTGACGCGGTGCCGGAACGCCGGGTGAACGGGCGCTATGTCTCGACCGGCGTGCGGCGGGCACAGAAAGATCTGGCGCTTGAGACGAAAATTGGAACGGTGCGCCATTTCGCGGTCGGCAAGACCGAGGGCGCGCGCGCAATCGTGCTCTATCTGCATGGACAGGGCGGAAACCGGCGACAGGGTGTGGACGATTTCACCTTCGGCGGCAATTTCAACCGCATCAAGAATCTGATGGTGAAGAGCGGCGGGCTCTATTTGTCGCCGGACTTTTCCGATTTCGACGCGCGCGGCACACAGGAAATGGCGGCATTGATCGCGCATTATGCAAAACGTTCGCCTGGAGCGCGCGTGTTTGTAGCGTGCGGCTCGATGGGTGGAGCTCTGTGCTGGCGGCTGGCGCAGGACGAGGCAATCATCCACCGATTGGGCGGCCTTCTGCTGCTCGGCTCGATGTGGCACGACGCGTTTTTGCAAAGCCCAGCCTTTGCAGCGCGTGTGCCCGTCTTCTTCGGCCATGGCAGCGAGGACCGGGTTTTCCCCGTCGAGCGCCAGGAAGGGTTTTTCAGGAAAATTCTTTCTTCTGCAAAAGGTTATCCGGCGCGCTTCGTGCGTTTCGAGAGCGGAACGCATGGCACGCCGATCCGTATGGCCGACTGGCGCGAGACGCTGAACTGGATGCTCGCGCAGCCATGAGACTTTGTCCTACGCCTATGGACCTGTGTGGTAATCGAGAATCGTGATCGGGTTTTGCTCTCCGTCGTAGGACGCATCGACATCGTAGCGTACGAGTGTGAACGTGCCCTCGCGGAATATCCAGGTGCCCGCGGAAAAGGCATCACCGACGCCGCGCCATTTTGCGTGACTGGTCAGCGTGAGCGTGTCGGGGTCGTAAGTCGAGTTCACCAGCGTGTCCTCGGCGGTGTAGCCGACGGTGCGGATGTCCTCGACCTCACCGTCGGAATTTCCATCCACATACTGAACGCTGGTTTCGGGTGTGGGGTATTGTACGGGCGAAACCGCGCCTTCCTCATTGGCCAGAATGTAGGCATGGATCTCGTTGTAGGCACCGCGATCGCAATAAAAGCGGAAGAGCCGCGCTTCGTGCTTTGGCGTGTCGAGACTTTCGTGGGAATAATTGAAGGGGATTGTGTAGCTCTCCACGGGGGTGACGTCGTCCGGCGGGGGTGGGCAGACGTCGCCGTATACCGAAGCGAACAGCGATTTGGCGTCGGCCAGAACCGTGTCGGTTTGCACCGCCGCGCCGTCGCCGCAACTGGCAGGCAGAACCTCATTCAATTCGCCGCTTGCCGGCTTCATCGAGGCGTTTTCGATATGCAGCGGGTTGTACGGGGTTCCCTGGATCTGCGGGTTGGCCAGGCGCAATGTGTAGCAGCCGGCAAAAGTTTGCTCGCCGCCGTCGTTGGCTGTGGCGCGGATGGCGACGGGAAGCGCGTAGACAACGCTGCCGGCCGCCCCCTCGGACGTCGCCGTCCCGGTGACGAGCGCGACATGGTCGGTGTCGGCATAGCCTTGCTGATAGGACTCGAGGCTTTCTGCCGGAGGGGTCGCGAAATAATCGTAGGCGCGCGCATATTCGTTGCGGTTGATCGCGTTGTAGAGCGATTGCAACATGGTTTCAGGCGACGAGCGATCATCCATATAGACATCCTGCTGTGCCAGGACGGGCGTCTGCAGAACAGCAAGGATTGCGGCGGTCGTGAAAACGGGTTTCATTGGGGCCTCCTCGGCTCGGGGCGGGATTTGGATAGCGGGCTCATCTTCGATTCGAGAAGATAATACCGTCCGAAGATTGCCCAGATTGTGTTCGTGGCAAATGGCAGTCGCGTGCATTTCGCGATTGCTTCAAATAGAATGTCTCCGAGAGGAAGTTTCTTAACTGCGTCCGGCTAAGCCTGCGTTGTAAAGTTCGGATAAACAGGGTTCCCGCATCGCGCCGGGAAGAATGCAATGGCCAGCGGAGGGCGTCGCGATTTCGCGACATTGCTTGACGAACTGATCAGCGAAGAGGCGGAGCGGGCCGGTCACATACCCGTAAGCCTCAATTCGCTCGACTATCTCTCGGTGGCAGAAGAGCTGCATTCGGGCCGGATCAATTTTGCCGACAGGCGTGCGCAGGCCGAATATGGCGAGCATCAGGAGGCTGAAGTGGTCAATCCGGCGGGCACCGGGGGGAGCGCTGAGCCGGAGCCGGTCGCCGAAGAAGCGCGGGAAACTCCACCGTCGACCGATCCTGAGGAAATCGCCCGCGAACTTGGGCTGGGAAGAGCGGTCGCGCCCAAGCTGCTCGACCGGCTACGCCGCGAATTCGCTTTCCGCAATCATCCCGACCGGGTGCCCGCGCATTTGCGGGCCAACGCGATGATGCGCATGCAAGTGGCCAACATGCTGATAGACGAAGCCAAGCGCGGCAGACTCAAACCGCATCGCGCTGCCGGAGCCAGGGCATGAGCCGGTTTCGCCGCATCCAGCGCACGTAAAGCAGCACCGAGACGATAGCAAGGCCGCTGACCAATCCGATCCAGATACCGGGACCGCCCATGCCCAGAACGAAGGCGAGGATCACGCTCGACGTCATGCCGAGCCCCCAGTAACCGAGTAGCGAATAGATCATGGGCACTTTGGTGTCGTGCAGACCGCGCAACATGCCCGCGGCGACCGCCTGCGCGCCGTCGAATATCTGGAACAGGCCGGCGAAAGCCAGGAATGTCACCGCAAGGCCGATCACTTCCGCATTTTCAGGCAGGTCCAGATCGACAAATGCACCGATGAGCGGTCTGGGGATCGTCACCATGAGCAGCGCCATCAGCGCCATGAAGCCGACGCCCATGACGAAGGCGGTCCAGCCGGCGCGGGTGATACCGTCGAGATTCTGCGCGCCGAAGGCTCGGCCGACCCGTACGGTTGCCGCCTGACTGAGTCCCATGGGCACCATGAAGCTGATCGAGGCAATCTGGATGGCTATGGCATGGGCGGCGAGTGCGGGCGCGCTGATGAGCCCCATCAGAAGCGCGGCGGCGTTGAAGATCGTGACCTCGAAGGTCATGGAACCGGCAATCGGCAAGCCGAGACGGATCAACTCGAAGAAGCGCGGCCAGTCAGAGCGCCAAAAGCGACCAAAGAGCTGGTATCTGCGGAACTGGCGTTCGATGGAGACGACGAGCACGAGGCCGAGAAACATCAGCGTGCTGGACAGGGTCGTGGCGATGCCCGAGCCGGGAACGCCCAACGCCGGAAAGCCGAGATTGCCGAACATGAGGCACCAGTTGGCCAGCACGTTGAAAGCCACCATGATGAACATAATGGTAAGCGCCCAGCCTGGTCGCTCCAACGCGGAAATGAACGAGCGCAGGACGATGTAACCGAAGAAGGGTAGCGCCGCCCACTGCAAAGCACGAACATAGCTGCCGGCGATACCGGCCAGGTTCGGCTCTTGTCCCATCCATAAGAGAATGCGCTCCGAATACCACAGAAGGAGCCAGATAGGGATGGAAACGGCGATGGAAAGCCACAGGCCCTGGCGTACGGTGCGGCGCACATCGCGCACCGAATGGAGCTTGCGACCGAGTGCGCTTGCCATCATGGGGGAGGTGGCAAGCAGCAGACCGAGACCGAATATGAGCGGCGCGAAATAGAGATTGTAGCCGAGCGTTCCGGCAGCCAGAGCATCCGGTCCCAGACGTCCCATCATCATGACGTCGGTGGTGGTCATGGCGATCTGCGCCAGATTGGTGAGCACCATCGGCCAGGCGAGCGCCAGCATTGCCCGCATTTCAGCGGTCCACGGATTGACCGGCGCGCGGGCGCCGGAAGCAAGAACCGTCATGTCGTTTACCCCTTGCGGCAGACGGAACTCTCGACGCCTGCCCGAATCAATCGCGGAAGGAGGATGCCTTCGGCGAAACATCGCTTTTTAACGCGCCCGGCCAGACAGACAAGGCGGTTTCGTTTGGTCCAGCGTTTGCCTAGCCGCGCATTCGTCGCGAACGGCGCGCGCCCGTGCCCGCTCCACTTTGCGCGGCGGATTTGTTCCGCAACGGGCCGACGCGGGCCACGATGTCTGCAATGGCCGGGCGGCTTTGCTGTTTCCTGTGACCGTCGAGGGCAGCGCGCATGGCCGCCAAATGTTCGAAGGAGGTGCCGCAGCAGCCGCCGATGATCCTGGCGCCGCCATCGACGGCGAGCCGCACATATTCGCTCATCAGTTCCGGCGTGCCGGAATAGTGGACCTCCGTGCCGCGAAACTCCGGAATGCCGCAATTGCCCTTCACCACGACCGTGGCTTGCGGATTCGCTTCCGTCATGTCCAGAAGGGCGGCCAGAATGTCGGGCGCGCCGACGCCACAATTGGCGCCGACGGCCACCGGCGCCTGGGCGAGATCGCCGACAACGCCGTGAATATCCTTCGGGGCAAGCCCCATCATGGTGCGGCCGGCGGTGTCGAACGAGCCGGTATAGGTATATGGCAGACCGACACGGATCGCCGCCTCGGCAGCAGCGCGAATTTCGTCTGGCGCGGACATGGTCTCGATCCAGGCCACTTCCGCGCCGCCTGCCTTCAGCCCCTCCATCTGTTCGGCAAAGGCCTCGACCGCTTCGTCATAGGTCAGTGCGCCCAGTGGAACCAGGAGTTCGCCCGTGGGACCGACGGAGCCCGCGACGATCACCCGGCGGCCGGCCTTTGCCGCAATTCGGCAGGCGATCTTGGCGGCCTTGCTGTTGAGCTCGAAAACGCGGTCCTGTGCGTTGTGCAGTTTAAGACGATGGCGTGTGCCGCCGAAGGAATTGGTGAGGATGATGTCGGCACCGGCATCGACGAATCCCTGATGCAGCGCCTCGATCTTTTCGGGCGCATCCTCGTTCCAAAGCTCAGGTGCTTCACCCGATTCCAACCCCATTGCAAAGAGATTCGTACCGGTCGCACCGTCGGCAAGAAGGATGCCCTTTTCAGCGATGAGCGCGTCGATCGGGTTTTGCATAGCCGGAGCTTGCGGGGCCGGAGCTCGCGGGGCCGGAGCTTGCGGGGCCGGATTTTGCATGGGATAGCCTTCCATTCGGGCGAGGCGGGTTCGAATGGCGAGGATATAAAGAAATCTTTATATCCGTCAATCCGACGATTTCAGCCGAGCCGCAGACTTTTGACAAAATCGGCGGCCTCGTGGGCGTTGACCTCGGCATCGCGGATGAGGCCATCGAAATGGCGGGTAAGGCGCTGGACGGAACCGGTGGCGCTCATGACCAGATACATTCCGCCCATATAAAGCGCTGCGCGATAGAGGCCGAAGATCGTGTAGGGCGCGGAATAGCGTTTGCGCCCGTCGAACAGGAAGAGCCGGAACGTCGGATAGAGATCGTCAAGCAAGCGCGCCATGTGGATGATCTGTTCCGCTCTGACCTGCTCGGGCAGGGTGCGCCACACGCCTTCACCCTTGGCAAAGAGTTCGAGCGTCTGGCGTGGCATGCAGACTTCCATGTCGGTTTCCGGGCGGCGATTGTAGTCGACGCGGTATTGAGCCTCGCTGATCTGAGTCGCCCGGCGCTGCGGCATGGCTTCGGACTCGTAGAGAATGACCGTTTCCGTGCGCAACAGATCCGGGATGCCCGAGGGGACGTAGCGAATCTTCGTGCCGACCGCCTCAGCGTGCCACTTGGCAAGAAGCGTGTCGTTGAAGCCGCCTTGCGCCTCGGCGATTTCAAGGCTTTCGCGCAAATCTCCGGTGATCCCCTCATCCTGGCTGAGGCCGAGCAGCCAGTCCAGAGACACCTTGTGCTCGGCCGCGATGTTTATGAGCGTTTCGGCGCGTGGCAGGCGGGTGGAAGCCCCGGATAAGAGCTGCGACAGGGCAGAACGGTCGATGCCCACCGCGCTTGCGAAGGCCGACTGGTTGAGGCTGGAGCGCTGCAGCAGGATTTTCGGACGCTCGCGAAATGTGCCGGAGAGATCGCGCTTGTCGATGATGGTCTTTTCCATTCTGCGTTCGATGTCGAATTGATGACTTTTGTAAACAAATGATATGATAGGTGCGCGTTGTCAACGAATTGTACGCTTTCTCGCATTGCGCGCACCGGTTGCTCCTGACAGTTTCATGTCAGGAATCGAACGCGCTGCTGCCACTGCAGACCAAGGCTTTGCAGACCGGCTTGGGTGCAGCGCAGAACCGGAAATGTGATGGATACGAGAACCAGACGCCGAGGCAAGCGCCGTGCGGCGATGGAATGGCCGACATTTGTTCTGATCGTCGCCTGTTATGGAGCGTGGACGACCGCAGGTTATGTGTTGTGGCCGCACTGGCCGATAGCGGCCATGGCGATCCTGACACTGACAATCGCCTTACAAAGCTCGCTGATGCATGAATGCCTGCACGGCCATCCGACACGCTGGGCCTGGGTCAACGAGGCGCTCGTGTTCGTGCCGGTGGGGTTGGTCTATCCCTATCGCCGTTTCAAGGCACTGCACCTGCGCCATCACGCAGACGAGCGGCTGACCGATCCGTTCGAGGACCCGGAAAGCTATTACAAGGCGTTGTGGCTCTACAGAAAGTTGCCCGGATGGGCACAGCGCATTCTGGAAGTCAACAATACGATGATCGGCCGCTTCGTTCTGGGACCGGCGATCATGAATATCGGCTTCTTCGCGACCGAGGCGAAGCTGATCCGCGAAGACGCGCGCGGTGTGCGCAGGGCATGGCTCCTTCATGCGGCGGGACTGGCGTTCGTGCTGCCGGTCATCGCCTACGGGTTCGGCATGCCGCTCTGGCTCTATTTTCTTGTACCGGCCTGGCTCGGCCAGTCGCTGATCTCCGTACGCACCTTTGCCGAACACCGGTGGTCGGAGCGGCCGGACGGCCGGACGATCATCGTCGAGCGCTCGCCATTGGCCCTGCTGTTCTTGAACAACAATCTGCACCTCGTTCATCACAAATTGCCGGCTGCGCCCTGGTATCGGCTGCCGGCGCTCTATCGGGCGCGTCGGGCGGAATGGCTCGCGATGAACGACGGTTACAGCTATTCGAGCTATTGGGCGTTGGTGAAGGCGTTCGCCTTTCGCGCCAAGGAGCCGGTGCCGCACCCGGTGCTGCGGCGCGAGCCCGAGGCGCCGCGCGCATTTCGTCCGCGCGCCCATGGCCGGTCGATCGGCGGGGCACGGACGGTGCCCGTGCCGGCCACCCCTCCGAAAGAATAGCGCGCTTGCGTTGCAGGTGTCCGGCATCCGATAAAAGCGCATGAGCGAATTGATTGCCGCCTTGCCCATGTATGACTGGCCGGAGTGCCGGCATGAGATCGACGCGCAATGGCGGCATTTGCGCGATGCGTTGCGCAAGCAGGGCGTGAATGCGCCTGAGGCGCTGACACGCGGCGGCGATCTGCAGGCGCTATGGCGAAGCCCGAATCTGCTTCTGGCGCAAACCTGCTGGGGGCCGATGGAAGCAGGATTGAGCGATTATGTGCAGGTGGTCGGCCAGCCGGACTATTCGGCGTTCGAAGGCGGGGCGGGCACGCATTATTCCAGCGCCATCGTGATGCGCGCCGACATGGCGCAGAAGGCCGTGGCTGCGCCTGGAGATGGGACGGCGCGGCTGCCACTCGATCTGATGCGCGACGAGCGCCTTGCCTTCAATGAAGCGCTCTCGCGATCAGGCTTTCTGGCCTTGATTCAGGATATCAAGGATATCGCTGAAGACACTGATTTATTTTCAGAAAAAATTGAAACCGGGGGGCATCGAATGTCGCTTCAGGCTGTGCGGGATGGACTTGCTGATTTGTGCGCCATCGATTGCCGAAGCTGGGCGATGGCGCAGCGTTTCGAGCCGGATGTAAAGCGCTTGTGTGTCGTCGGATGGACGGCGCGGCGGCTCGGACTTCCCTATATTACAAGCTTTAGAACCGATGCGCGGACACTTGCCGCATTGCGGGCCTTGCTCGATACGGCACATGGCGGTGCGCGCCTTCATCACGGTATGACAGGCACGCCATGACGCTGTTGGGCAGAGTGCGGGCGCACGGGTTCGCCACGACACATGGGCCAATTTCCGACATGGCCCGCCCGGCTATCCGCGCATACGCTCCCCTGTGGGGTCGAAGAGCGGTTCGAGATTGATGCGCGCCGGGTGACGACGGCCGAGGATTTCGATTTCGAAAAGACCGGCGCGCTCATTTTCCGAAAGGGCGGTGGGCACATAACCCTGCGCCATCGATTTCTCGACATGGTGCGCGTAACCGCCGGACGTTACCCAGCCGACGACACGCCAGTCGCCGTCGACGATACCCTTGTGGGCGTTGGCCGAACCGTTGACGATCGCACCGGTGGCGTCGAAACGCGGTGCGCCATAGCCGTGGGGCTGCTCGACGGTTCCGTAATCCGTTTCGCCGACCTTTGCCCAAATGGGTTCGTCGCCCATGACGTCGGCGTCCTCGGCCTCGACCACGAACGAAACGCGGCGCAGGCGCGGACCTTCTTGCGCCTCCCGTGCGGCGGCCTCCCGACCCATGAAATCGTTCTTCTCCAGTTTGACGAAACGCTCCATCGCCGCCTCGAACGGTCCGTAGATGGGGCGCAGTTCGCGAAACCAGGTGGGGAAGTTTTTCTCGAGCCGCATGGACAGGAGCGCACGCATGCCGAAATCGACAATGCCGAAATCGGCGCCGGCTTCCTTCAGCCCGTCATAGACCCGCCGCTCATAGGCCGGTGGCATCCATATCTCATAGCCCAGATCGCCCGTATAAGTGAGGCGGTTGACCATGCAAGGCGCGCCGGCGACGGCCATTTCGCGAAAATCCATGAAGCGAAAGGCGTCTTTCGAAACGTCTGTGTCCACCAGCCTCTGCAAAACGGCGCGGGATTGCGGACCGGCAATCGAAAGGCCGACAAGGGACTGGTCAAAACGGTGAATGCGCACCGAGCCGTCGCCAGGAAGATGCTTTTCGAACCAGCGCATATGGTAGATCTGGGCGGCTGACGAGCCCCAGACCATAAAGCGGTCGACACCGTCTTTCGGGCCGCGATTGGCGATGGTGAAGTCGCCGATCAGTTTGCCGAACGCGTTGAGCATCGGGGAAAGCACGATGCGGCCAGGTTTCGGCATGCGATTGGTCATGAGACAATCGAGAAAGGCCTCCGCGCCCGTACCGGATATCTCGTATTTGGCGAAGTTGGCGATCTCCGTGACCCCGATATTTTCGCGCACGGCGCGAACTTCAGCACCCACCGGATTGAAATCGTTGGATCGGTGAAAAGAAACGATATCGTTCGGCGCAGTGCCGTCGGGCGCGAACCAGAGCGGGGTTTCAAGCCCCCATGAGTCGCCCATCACGGCGTTGTTGTCGCGGATCATCACGTCGTAAAGCGGGGTGGTTTGTGCAGGACGGGCCGCGGGCAGCTCTTCGTTGGGGAAGCGGATCGAGAAACGGCGCGAATAGTTTTCACGCACCTTCGCGTTGGTATAGCGCAGGCTTGCCCATTCGCCGAAACGGGCCACATCCATGCCCCACACGTCGAAACCCGGATCGCCGTGGACCATCCAGTTGGACAGTGCGAGCCCAACGCCGCCGCCCTGGCTGAAACCCGCCATAACGGCGCAGGCGACCCAATAATTGGTGAGCCCCCGAACGGGGCCGACGAGCGGGTTGCCGTCGGGCGCGAAGGTAAAGGGCCCATTGATGATCTGCTTGATGCCGGCATTCTCGATGGCCGGGAAATGGCGAAAGCCGACCTCCAGCGAAGGGGCAATGCGGTCGATGTCCGGTTCGAGAAGTTCGTGACCGAAATCCCATGGGGTCTCGCGCGGCGACCAGGGTTTGGCCGCTTTTTCATAGGTGCCGAGAAGAATGCCGTTGCGCTCCTGTCGCGTGTAGATCTCGCCCTTGAAATCGATAACGCCAATCATCTCGCGGCCGGTTTCGCGATTGAAGGCCTCGACCTCCGGCATGGGTTCGGTGAGGAGATACATGTGTTCCATTGCCAGAAGCGGCAGTTCGAGGCCGACCATGCGCCCCACCTCACGTGCCCAAAGGCCACCGCAATTCACCACATGTTCGGTTTCGACCGTGCCCTTTTCTGTGACGATTTTCCAATTTCCATCAGAGGTTTGCGCCAATTCCATGACTCTGTTTCTGAGGACGATCTCCGCACCCAACTTGCGCGCGGCCTTCGCATAGGCATGGGTGGTCCCCGACGGATCGAGGTGGCCTTCGACCGGATCCCACATGGCGCCGACGAAATGGCTCTCGTCCATCAGAGGGAACATGGTTTTCGCTTCCGATGGCGTGATGAGCTCGGTTTCCATGCCGAGATAACGCCCTTTGGCGTGGGCGAGACGGAGGAAATCCATGCGTTCGGGACTGTCGGCCAGCATAACGCCGCCGGTGAGATGCAGACCGCAGGACTGTTCGGAGAGTTCTTCGATCTCCTTGTAGAGCTGAACGGTGTAGGCCTGGAGCTTGGCGACGTTGGGATCGCCGTTTAGCGTGTGGAAGCCACCCGCCGCATGCCAGGACGAACCGGAGGTGAGCTCCGAACGCTCGATCAGCATCACGTCTTTCCAGCCGGCGCGGGCCAGATGATAAAGCACGGAGCAGCCGACCACACCGCCCCCGATGACCACTGCTTTTGCATGTGACTTCATGAGGTTCTACCTGTTTCGGGTTGCGTGTTTTTGTCGGAACCTTCTTTCCGGGAAGAAGGCTGCGGCCTCGCCGCCAGCGCTTGGTGGCTAAAAATCCGTCGGAGCGCCGCCTTCGCGGATGCGGCGGTCGACGAAAGCGTCGAGTTCCTCGCGGATCGCCTCGTCCATGGGCGGCGGTTGGTACATGGCAAGCCGTTCCTTCCACAGACGGTTGGCGTGATCGATGGCCGTGGGTGCACCGGCTTGCGCCCAGGTCTCGTAGTTTCGCCAATCGGAGATGATTGGCGCGTAAAACGCGGTCTTGTAGCGCGCCTGGGTGTGGGGCGAGCCGAAGAAATGGCCGCCGGGGCCAACTTCGCGGATCGCTTCCACGCCAAGCGCATCTTCGGAGAGATCGAGCGGCTGGAAAAGTTCGCCAACCATCTGCAGAAGGTCGATGTCGAGCATCATTTTTTCATAGGAACAGCAAAGCCCGCCTTCCAGCCAGCCGGCAGCATGTTTGACCATGTTTGCGCCACCCTGAACGACACCCCAGAGCGAGAACGCGCTTTCGTATGCGGCCTGCGCGTCCACGGTGTTGGCGGCACAGACATTCGAACTGCGATAGGGGATGCCGTAGCGCCGGGCGAGCTGGCCGCCGAGCAGTTGCGCCTTCATGTATTCGGGTGTTCCGAATGCAGGTGCGCCGGAGCGCATGTCGACATTGGACGTGAAGCCGCCATAGCCGACGGGTGCACCCTTCCGTACCATCTGCGTGAAGGCGATGGCTGCCAACGCCTCCGCGTTCTGTTCGACAACGGCGCCGGCGATGGTGACGGGTGCCATTGCGCCGGCCAGCGTGAACGGGGTGACGATGACCGCCTGGCCGTGCCGGCTCATCTGGATGATGCCTTCCATCATCGGAATGTCGAGCCTGAGCGGCGAGTTGGTGTTGATGATGGTGAAGCAAGAAACCTCGCTGGCGAACTGCTCGTGGCTCACACCGCGCGCAATGCGCGCGATCTCGATGCCGTCGAGATTGCGTTCCTTGCCAAGCGAATAGATATGGAACGCCTTGTCGGTGAGGGTAACGATGTCGCGCAGGCATTCCAAATGGCGGGTGGACGGGTGGATGTCGATGGGTTCGACCGGATAGCCGCCCTGACACTGCACAATGTTGTGCATCTGCGAGAGCTTTACGAAGTTGCGGAAATCCTCCCGGTTTCCCGATCGGCGGCCTTTGTCGATATCTGAGCAATTCGGGGCAGATGCCATCTCCGCCAGAATTACATTCTTTCCGCCCATACGCAGGTTGTGTTCGGGGTTGCGTGCGTGAACTTCGAACTCAGAGGGACAATGGGCGATGTATTCGAGGATCAGCGCAGGATCGAAATGAACGCGCTGCGTGTCGGTGCGAACGTCCGCACCGTGCTCCTTCATAAGAGCACGTGCTTCGTCGTGCAGCACTTCGACACCAATCTCGCTCAACACCTTGAGCGATGCCTGATGGATCGCTTCGAGTTGATCCTCCGAAACGATGCGGGTGGGTTCGAACGGATTGACGAGGCGGCGAAAGGGCGGTTGTTCGAAACCGGTGGCGCTTCCGCGTTTGGCGGCGCGACCGCCGCGCCGGGAGCGGGGCGGACGGGGATCAGCGGTTGCGAGGTCGTGCGTCATGGACATCCTTCGTGACTGCTGCGCTGGCGTTCATGATGAGGCCAAAAACACTGTCTGAAGGCCGGTCTGGCGACCCCTAGAGCCAGAGATGCGACATATACCGGTGTCTAAAGCGGCACACGCAGTGTGCTGACCCTGAGCACAGAAGTGCCCTTGGCGTTGGCAAAATCCTGCACGTCGCAGAACGCGATCTTGCGGCCGTTTTCGAGATCAAGGCGACCGTTCGCCGCTCCCGTGCGGCCGTGGGAGATGGCGTGATCGACCGTGAGTGCGCGAACGCGGGTCTGCGCGGACGCGGCGATGATCGCGTCGCGACCTTCAAAGGTCCGTTCGCCGGCAATCTCCCAGACGGCATTCTCTACAAGCAATTTCGACAATGTCTCGGCGTCGCCCGCGGCAAGCGCAACGCTCACATCCTGCACGAGCTGGTTCTTGGGAGAATTGCCGCAATCCTTGCTGCCTGTGATGTCCATTTTGCGCTCCTATGTCTTTCTATCCTCAGCACCTGGAAGACGATCGCGCAAGCAGTGTGCCGACACGCTTGAAGAGGGGCGGGGGCCCTGGGTAAGATAACGCACGATGGAGAAGCACTTCATGAACAGAGGCATGCGCCAGCCCGCGACCAAGCCGTCACCGCGCACCCGGCACACGGAGCTTTTGCGGTTGTGTGCGCGCATAGGATACTCGCCACCGAGCTTCGTTTGACCCGATTCCGTTCTTGTCGGATCAATTCAAACGAAGAGACCAAATCTATGACATATCAGAATTTTTCACTGAAACAGCTTCAGGCGATGGACGCTGCGCACCATTTGCATCCATTCACCGATCACAAGGATTTGCGAGCCGCCGGTTCGCGCATTATCACGCGCGCCGACGGGCCTTTCGTTTACGACACGGAAGGCAACGAGATCCTCGATGGCATGGCGGGTCTTTGGTGCGTGAATGTCGGCTACGGTCGCAACGAGCTGGCCGAGGTGGCCTACGAGCAGATGAGGGAACTGCCTTACTACAATTCATTCTTCCGCTGCTCGACGCCGACGCCGGTGCTCCTGTCGCAAAAGCTTGCTGAAATCGCCCCAGGCACCGTCAATCAGGTCTTTTACGGGTCGTCGGGCTCGGAGGCCAACGATACAGCGCTGCGTCTGGTGCGCCACTATTGGGCGCTCGAAGGCAGACCGGAAAAGAACCGCATCATCTCGCGCAACTGGGCCTATCACGGTTCGACCGTCGCGGCGACATCGCTGGGCGGCATGGGAGCAATGCACGGTCAGCTCTATGGGGCCGTGCCCAATATCGACCATGTGATGCCACCCTATGCGTTCGAGCTGCGCGCGACGGGCGAGAGCGATCACGATTTCGGCGTGCGCGCGGCGAAAGCGGTGGAAGACGCCATTGTGCAGGCGGGCCCCGACAATGTCGCCGCGTTTATCGGCGAACCGGTAATGGGTGCTGGCGGGGTAAAGATTCCGCCGGAAAGCTACTGGCCGGAAATCGACCGCATATGCAAAAAATACGATGTGCTCCTGATGCTCGACGAGGTGATTACCGGTTACGGGCGCACCGGCGAATGGTTCGCGGCCGAACGGCTCGGTCTTGAGCCCGACACGATCACCACCGCCAAGGCGCTGACCTCCGGCTATCAGCCGCTTTCTGCCCTGCTCGTGGGGGAGCGCGTCGCTTCGACCCTGGTACAGAAGGGCGGCGAATTCTATCACGGCTATACTTATTCGGGGCATCCGGTGGCGTGTGCGGTGGCGCTGAAGAACCTCGAAATCATCGAACGCGAGGGATTGGTGGAACGGGTGCGCACTGACACCGGGCCCTATTTGGCCGAGGCGCTGCAGACACGGATCGGCGAACATGGTCTTGTCGGCGAAGTGCGGGCCTTCGGTCTCATGGCGGCCATCGAGATCGTGGCAGACAGGCAAACGCGACAACGCTTTCCAGGCGAGGGCGCTGCTGCCTCATGCGTTCGCGATCATGCGATCGACGGTGGCATGATGATGCGGGCCGTGGGGGACACGATGATTCTTTCGCCGCCGCTCATCTGGACGCGCAAGACAATCGATATCGCATGCGAGCGCATTGGCGCGGCGCTCGACAGAGCCGAAAAAGACCTGCGAAAAGTCTGAGTGTGCAAAAATAAAAGCCGCGTCTCTTCGGGCGGGAAGGGACGCGGCTTTTTTGTTACGCGAATACTTATCTTCGCACATACGCTACGCTGCGAAGATTTCCCAAACCGGTACGCGAGACCTGATCCGGCGTCGGGGAGGCTTCAAAACCGCCTCGACGTCCTTTCTAGCCGCTCATGGTTACCGGGAGGTTAGCGCGAAGTATAAAAACGCATTTTTTTGCCGGCGTTCTATTTTTTTCAGGTTTCCTTGCCGCGCAGGAAGTTGATGATACCGGAGAAATCGGTGTCTTCATGCCCCATGGCGTTGAAGAGTGCATAGAGTTGTGTCGCCTCTGCACCGAGCGGGGTCGCGGCGCCCGCGCCTTGCGCGGCTTCCTGCGCGAGGCGCAGATCCTTCAGCATCAGGCCGGCTGCAAAACCGGGTTTGTAATCCCGGTTTGCCGGCGATGCGGGTACCGGACCCGGCACCGGACAATAGGTCGTCAGCGACCAGCACTGGCCCGAGGACGTGGACGCCACGTCGAACAAGGCCTGATGTGAAAGACCAAGCTTTTCGGCCAGTACGAAGGCTTCGCCGACGCCGATCATGGAAATGCCGAGGATCATGTTGTTGCAGATCTTGGCGGCCTGGCCCGCCCCCCCGTTACCACAATGGACGACGCGGCCGGCCATCGGCTCCAGTATCGGGTTTGCCTTGGCAAAGGCATCCGCGGAACCACCGGCCATGAAGGTGAGGGTGCCGGCTTCCGCGCCGCCGACACCACCGGAAACGGGCGCATCGATGGAGAAAAGGTCGTGTTCGGCGGCGATGGCATGGGCCTTCCTGGCCGTTTCCACATCGATGGTGGAGCAATCGATGAAGAGGGCGTTACTGGCAGCCTTCGGGGCGATGTCGGCATAAACGGATAGCACATGCTTGCCCGCCGGCAGCATGGTAATAACGATCTCGGCGTCCTTAACCGCCGCGTCCGCATTTGCCATGACGGTGACGCCGTTGCTGGCGGCAGTCTCCAGGTTTTCCGTGATCAGGTCGAAGCCCTGAACGCTGTGCCCGGCCTTGACCAGATTGGCAGCCATGGGATTGCCCATATTGCCGAGACCGATGAATGCGATGGTTGCCATGTGGGTTCCTCCAGGAATGCGGCTGGGCGTCGTCTTTCGGCGGTCAGGTTCTGCCGACCAGATGCCTGGCGACGATCAGACGCATGATCTCGTTGGTGCCTTCGAGAATTTGATGGACGCGCAGATCGCGCACCAGTTTTTCGACGCCGTATTCATGCAGATAGCCATAGCCGCCGTGAAGCTGAAGCGCGTCATTGGCGATATCGAAGCAGGTGTCAGTGACGAAACGCTTGGCCATGGCCGACCATTTGGAGGCGTCAGGTGATTTCGCATCCAGCTTGGCAGCCGCGGTGTAGAGCATCATTCGCGACGCCTGCAGTCCGGTTTCCATATCGGCGAGCTTGAACTGCAGCGCCTGGAAGCGATTGATCGTCTGGCCGAAGGCCTCCCGCTCGGCCGTATAGGAAAGTGCTTTGTCGAGAGCCGATTGCGCGCCACCGAGCGAACAGGCGGCGATGTTGAGCCGACCACCGTCGAGGCCTGCCATGGCGATTCCGAAGCCGGCGCCTTCGTTCGAAAGACGATTCTCGGCCGGCACTTTGCAGTTCTCGAAAATCACCTGCCGGGTCGGCTGCATGTGCCAGCCCATTTTAAACTCGGCAGGACCGAAGGAGAGGCCGGGAGCATCGTTCGGGATAACCAGCGTTGAAACGCCCTTGGGGCCATCCTCTCCGGTCCGCACCATTGCCACGTAGATGTCATTCTCACCGGCGCCGGAAATGAACTGCTTGGTGCCGTTCAGCACGTAATCGCCACCCGATTTGACGGCTTTCGTCTTGAGGGCGGCGGCATCGGAGCCTGAACCGGGTTCGGTGAGACAGTAGCTCGCCAGCCACTCCATGGAGGTGAGTTTCGGCAGGAAGCGCCGACGCTGTTCCTCATCGCCGAACGTGTCGATCATCCAGCCGGCCATGTTGTGGATGGAGATGAAGGAGGAAAAGCCGGGGCAGGCGGCGGCAAGCGCCTCGAAAATCAGCACCGCGTCGAGCCGGCCGAGCGCGGAGCCGCCGACATCGTCGCGTACATAGATGCCGCCGAAGCCAAGCGGGCCGGTCTCACGCACCACATCGGCGGGGAAATGCTTGTCGCGGTCCCAAGCGAGTGCGTTGGGCGCGACACGGTCAGCGGCGAAGCTCTGCGTCATTTCCTGAATGGCGCGCTGGTCGGCGTTGAGCTCGAACTGCTCCGCAGCCTGCGAAACACTGGCGTCCATAACGTCCTCCCGAAATGGAATTCCTTCCCTGAAAGATCAGTTTAGTGCATTGAGAGAACCGCGCAATGCGAGGTGCGGCACAGGCGCTGTGCATCAAACGCGGACAGGATGAAAACGGGGAAAACCATGGCGCGCGCCATCATGCTGCAGGGCACGGGTTCGGATGTGGGCAAGTCGGTGCTCGTTGCCGGGCTTTGCCGGATGGCGAAGCGGCGGGGCCTCGACGTGCGCCCGTTCAAGCCGCAGAACATGTCGAACAATGCGGCGATCGCGGCGATGCCGGGCGACGGCACGGAGATGGGCGAGATCGGCCGGGCGCAATGGCTGCAGGCGCTGGCCTGCGGGGTGGCGCCGAGCGTGGACATGAATCCGGTGCTCATCAAGCCGGAAAGCGATATGGGCGCGCAACTGGTGGTGCAGGGGCGCTCACGCGGTTCGGCGCGGGCACGCGACTATCAGC
>NZ_CAJXGF010000061.1 GCF_913053745.1 uncultured Nitratireductor sp. | reverse complement strand
CCTCGTCATCAGTCTCGCGCATATGGGGCAAATAGGCACCGACGAGATCCGAGGAGCCGCTGGTGAAGGGGCGTTTGTTCAAACCAGGCGTCCATCTGGATCTCGTCGGTGCCTATTTGCCCCATATGCGCGAGACTGATGACGAGGCCATGAGACGCGGCACGATCTTCGTCGATACCCGTCAGGGCATGGAGGGTGCGGGCGACCTCGCCCGTCCGGTTCGTGACGGCGTCATCGATTGGGACGACGTGAAGGCCGATTTCTTCGAATTGTGCTCTGATGTGAAATCGGGGAGGCAATCTGAGGAAGAGATCACGGTGTGCAAGAATGTGGGCGGTGCCCATCTGGACCTGTTCACGGCTAGACTTCTTGCGGAAAGAGCGGGCCGAACTGCGGTAGTCTAGCTGGATGCGCCGCAAAAGCGACCGCACAATGTCACGGGCGGGAGGAAGTCTATGCTATCCATTTCGTGTAGTTTCGACGCGGGCCTCGGGCCGCGGAGTACGTGAAACGGTTGAACGCCACTCTTGCGCGATTTTCTCCAGAACCTGGAAGCTCATCGTTCTCGCGGAGTGAGGAAGCAATAGCGTCAAGCATCATATAGAGACGCCAGTTGTCGTTTAGATTGCCGGGCGAACCTCTGGCCAAACTCGATCGTTCGTTGTCAACTCGTCCCGATCGTCGACCTGGATATCATCGAGTTGGTCAAGAATGAGCACGAGGCTAATGCGACCACCGGCGAGATCGCGCTGGAAGATTTGGCATCGGGTAAAGGAAAAGTACCACGATCAGGGGCGACGGAACGCCCTCATTCAGTCCGCAGCAGCTTGGCAGTGAGCGGGCAAGCCGCGCCCGACAACTAACCGCGCGCCAAAACCGCCTCCCAGAAGCCAATCATGAATCATGGCAAACTGATTTAGGAATTCACTTTATCAACACAACCCAATCGACTGCGTTGCCCAGTGCAGTTCTGAGATTAGCTCTTACTCGCGTGCAGCCCCACAAGTCGCGATAGCAACATAACAGCATAGAGCGTTCCGCCGATCGCTTCGAAAGCAACGAAAGACTGGGCGTAGAACCCAACCGGTGTGATGTCGCCGTAGCCCAGCGTGGTAAGTGTGACATAGCTAAAGTAAACCATCTGCTGCCAATTAATCACTGCGCCGGAACTCGCTACGAAGGACCCCGGTGCGTACCATTCGATCAGCGCGAGCACGGCCGCAAATCCCGACCCGATCACTAAATAGAGCGATGTGGCCGAGATGAGTATGTCGGTCATCACCGTTTTGGCTCCAAATGTGTAGCGCGCCAGTACAACGACCATTCCCAGGTGATAAACGATAGAGGTCAGATAGACGGCCAGCGCGGCCGCGTTTGACGGAACGTAGGAATTCAAGAGGCCCGCAATGAGCACGGCAAGTCCGGCGCTTCCGACCAAAACACGCAACGGGCGGCCATCCGAGAGCGCCCACGTGGCCACCACGAAAATTGTCGCGTAGAAGCCGTAGAACAGCGCGGGCCACACGTTCCCTGCCGCCGACAGCGGGTAGGTCAGATTGTGGACAAGGATTGCCGCGAGGAAGCCAGCATTGGCAATAACCTTGTTTCGTGCTGTGGGCAATGACAGCATCTCAGGCCGCCTTCCGGTGACCAAGCACCGCAATGGTCACCATGACTAGCAAGACGCCGGCGCCGAGCCAAAGCCCATTCAGATGTAGACTCAACGCAATCCAGGTCCAGACCGCCAGCGCAGCCACCGCCAGAAGATAAAGGCCGCGCAATTGTTCTGCCGTAACGTGGTGGAAGATCGTACAGCCAAGGAGAAAGAGCGACGGCCCGGCAAAGGCGATGATCGCGGTCTCCGCATGGATCGCGTCATGGGGGTGCGCCACAATCATCTCAATGACGACCGCTGTCACGATGGCACCGCAGACTGCGACCCCATGGGCGTAGGCAAGCCCCGCTCGGGCAAGGCTGGTGTGATCTGTCGCATGTTCAAACCGGTATTCGCCCGGCTCGGACAGGTCGACGAAATAGATCCACCAGAGCGTGACGATCAGCAGGAAACCGATCAGTGCCGCCACGCCGGTGTCGGCATGAATCTCATGGCTGACCAGATAGCCGCCTAGCAGTAGAATGGATTCTCCTAGCGCAATGATGAAGATGAGCTGGTTGCGCTCGAAGAGATGCAGCCCCTTGAGCGTCCAGCTCGACATAGGGGTCGCTCCCTTGCCCGGCAGCCAGAACCCAGCATAGGGGGCGGCGTAGTCAATCAAAACAGCCAGTATCCACAGTTCCAGTCGAGCCTGTTCGACGAAGGCACCAACGATCCAAAACGCACCGGAGATCGCGCTCCACGCACCGAGTTGGGCATAGTTGCGCCCCATGACTTGTCCCCGAAAGACGACAGCCATATAGCCCGCCCGGATAAGCGCCATGGCGACATAGGCGATGGCGAACAGCTCCGCGCGTTCGCGGAAAGCTTGAGGCGCTGCCACCGCCATCAGGAGCGCACAGCCCATTAGGACAATCATTAGCCCGCGCCCGCTGGGATGGTCCGGGTTTACCCAGTTGGCTGCCCATGCCGTGTAGTTCCAGGCCCACCAGACAGCGGCGAAGAGCGTCACATACTCCAGGGCTCCAAGCCAGCCCGCATGCTCAAGAAGGTAGTGGGAGAGCTGGATGATCGTAAACACGTAGACGAGATCGAAGAACAACTCCATCGTCGTGACTCGGGGCGTGTCTCCGGGGCTGAGGTCTCGCAGGGCGCCTGTCGGAACAAGTCGGAGCAATAGGTTGGACATGAGTGTTTCCCGTTGGTTTTCACTATTATCCCTGAAATCCAAATGCGCTCAATTACTGGCTTTCCTCAGGTGTCAGCGCGTTC
This sequence comes from uncultured Nitratireductor sp., assembly GCF_913053745.1. Lineage (GTDB taxonomy): Bacteria > Pseudomonadota > Alphaproteobacteria > Rhizobiales > Rhizobiaceae > Nitratireductor. The sequence goes on along the minus strand of NZ_CAJXGF010000061.1, from coordinate 21,759 downwards.
GAAGATCGACTGCCTATCGGCATGGGGAACGCCCGAAGGGAGCGATGATGTCACCATGGCGCCTGGCCTAGTGAATCCCTGACTGCAGGGAACGGCAAAAGAGCACCATCGATTGATCTTGACCCTCCAGCATTTCGGAATGCGCTAACCCACGCAAGATCGGCTACTGAGGCACCGTCGACTTCATGCGGGACAATGCCGATATCATTCATGAATGGCTCATCGGCGGCTTCCGCCGCGACGTGCGGGCGTTGAGGCTTTCGCTTCCTATGGTTTCCGCCGACCTGGCCTCAAAGGTTTTGGAGGAGATTCTTGCCTGGTGGGTATTTGGAAGAGTTCCAACATCTGGCATTCCAAGGCTGTAGCCAGCTTTTCAAGCGTTAGGAGAGTGGGGTTCCGCGTGCCGCGCTCAAGGTGACCCACATAGGCCCGCTCGACCTCTGCGCGTAGCGCGAGCTCATCCTGCGATATGTTTCTTTCTACGCGCAGGCGCCGCAGGTTCCAGCCGACTAATGAGCGCACATCCATGTGCGCAAAAGATCATTCGAAGAGCACCAAAACCACGTTCTATGACACCATGAATTAACACTTTGCCCGTATCGTGCCATGTCAGCAGGAACAGTCCCGCTAACATGATGTGGTGCAAAAAACAGGAGGCAGAATATGCTGACCAATAGCTGCAACTGGGATGGTCTCGACAAGCTCCGGGTCGGACGCTTTGGAGAGTATTTCGCAAAGATGGCGTTCACGCGCGCTGGATATGACGTCTATTCCCCGGAAGTGGATGATCGGGCGATTGACTTTGTGATCCGGACTTGCGGGGCCGAGATGCGTTATCTGGAGATTCAGGTGAAGACCGTACGGTTGGCGAGATCGAGCTACGTTTTCATGCGCAAGAAGCACTTTCCCATCTCGCCGGATCGCTATCTCGCGCTGGTTACGCTCAAGCAGGGAGAGGAGCCCGAACTCTACTTGATACCCTCGACCGTATGGGCCGATCCAGCTGCTCCCTTTGTCTCGCGAGATTACGAAGGCAAGAAGTCCGACCCGGAGTATGGGCTGACCGCATCTGCCAAGAACCTCAACCAGCTTGGCACCTACCGATTCACCGAGCGCTTCGAACTCGCGGCATGACGATAGTAGTTGATCTCGGCTGACTCGAATGACTTAGGTCAGCCGAATCGTGGTTTGGCGAAAGCGCACGGTCTCTTGCGCGCCAAGGTTACCGTGCGCACCCGAGTTGTTTTAGTAAGCAACGACCAAGTCGAGGGTAATTCTCAAAGTTGCATCTTGTTCTGAATTCGGATCAGTTCCTCAAGTTCTCCATCGCTTAGTTGGCTAAGATCAAGTTGTGGCGGATCTTTGGAAGTTGCCTCTGCCTCCATGATCAGTTTCATCAGTAATCTGGCCATCTGTGCGTCTTTCGCCGCTGCCGCGCCCATCTGGCGAAAGAGTACTCGGGCATATTCGATCTGGCTGCGTTTCCCTCCTTCTGTTACCCACACGTAGCGTTGCGCCTCCTCCCTCAGAATTTCCAGGGTCTTCTTCTTCGAAGCTTTGGGGGCGAGAGCACTCCTTTTTTTGGGACGCCCTTTGGGGTTTCCGGATTGTCCAGGTTTAAACCGGTGCTCCACTGGAGGATTCCTATAGCCCACGCCAGGAACAGGTGGAGTAGGTCCTTTCTCGTCGGAGTCCTCCATCAGTGGTTCTCCCCTGGGCTGCCGATACTGTTTGGCGAACCGCTTTCGCGAATTTCGTTGAAAGTTCGCCCTGAAGCCAGATGGACGGCATCTCTTCCGGTGAATTTCTCCCAGCGCCTGATGGTCGTGTCGACGTAGGCAGGATCGATTTCGATAAGTAGCGCCCGGCGGCCTACCTTTTCACACGCAATAAGCGTCGAACCAGAACCGCCGAAAATGTCCAGCACATGGTCGCCACGCTGGGTACAATCCTTGATCGCCTCAGCGATGAGAGCGACTGGCTTTACCGTTGGGTGGAAAGCAAGTTCTTCAAGGCGTCCCTTTCTGAATGAGTTCACACCGGCAAACTGCCATACGTTTGTTCTGTTGCGACCGTGCTTACCCAGTTGGACGTTGTTACGATGTGGAGTCTCTCCAACCCTGGCAACCACGATAAGCTCGTGCTGGCTTCTATACAGGGAGCCCTGGCCTCCGTTGTTTTTTACCCACACCGCAATGTTCAGAAGGGAGCCGTATTGCTTTCGGCATTCTTGCACGAGAAGGTCAACATGCCGCCAATCCATGCAGATGAAATGAACCGCGCCGTTGCATGAGCGGGCTACCATTTGCTTCAAGCTTTCTCGCAGGAAGTCACAGAATTCATCGTTCGACATCTCGCCCGATGCCATTTCAAACTCGCGATGCTTGGTCTGGCCTCGTCCGACAATATCTGTGATCGCCAGATTGTACGGGGGATCGGTAAAGACCATATCAGCTCGCGCATCTCCGCACAGAACGTCGAGATCTCTCGCGTTCAAGGCATCACCACAAAGGAGCCGATGGCGACCGAGAATCCATAAGTCGCCGAGCCGAGATGTCGTGGAGCCGCTGTTATTCTCCGGAAGTTCGTCTTCGGGAGTAGAGGGCCCGGTTTCGTGGTCAAGGAGGATTTCATCGACTTCGGCGACCTCAAAGCCCGTGAGCTCAATGTCGCCGCCCTCCACCAGAATTTCGGAGAGCTCCACGGCGAGAAGCTCGCGATCCCAGCCGGCGTTTAACGCAATCCGATTGTCCGCAAGCATCAATTGACGCTTCTCAGTATCCGAAAGGCCTCTGACCTCGATCGTCGGCACTTGGGTTAACTTCAGGATTCTCGCTGCTGCCAATCGCCCATGACCCGCGATGACTGTTCCGTCTTCGTCAATTAAAAGGGGGCTCACAAATCCGAACTGCTCGATACTCCGCGCGATCTGTCGGATCTGTTTTTTTGAATGGGTCCTGGCATTGTGCGCATTTTGCTTGAGGGCGTCCAACTTATGCTGAACGATTTCAGAGATGGTCTGCATGTACGTCTCCATAGGGGATGCCGCTGCTGCGACAAGAAATTGTGCTGTTTGGAAACGACTGCGAGGCGCCCTTGGCGCATGGATCTGACACAAGCTTCTTGTGACGGACTCATCCGAGCTTTGCTCGGTCGACGTCAACTGGGTTCTCCAGTTCGGATTGCCCCAGGGCGGTAGACATTGTCACCACACGGAGATGTTTTCGTGATTCGCCGGATTTTGCAAGCGCAAGAACTGGACGTATCTCACAGGGCGGCTTTGCTGTTCTTTTCCATAAGTGATCGTTGTTCTGCCGAGAGGGCGGGCAACAATTCTTGGGCGGATTCCCTGTTATCCAGAATCAGGGAATTCCTGCGTAGAAGCCTTTAGTTTATGGCAATAATTCCGAGTGCACCCGTTAGAGTTCCCAGTAAACGGCGATTTTTCCCTGAATTTTAACGGCAAACAGGGAATTTAGCTGCAGAGGCAAGTTTGCTTCGGACTAGAACCACCACCAACCGTCCGCCGGCTGAACTTGGCCGTCATGTTTGCCAGTTTGAGGTCGCGTCGCTTCCTGAAGGGAGACCGCGCGATGAAACGAAAAAGCGATCCGGCCAGGCTGGCACCGGCCGGTTTGTCGTTGAACCGAGCGCATTGGCGGGACTGGTCAGCGTAGATTGACGGAATACTGAATGCTTTCGGTCAGGCAGCGTGAAAGACGCAATTCGACCGGCTTGCCTTCCAGATCCCTTGCGATCCTATGAATCCGCAGTAGCGGTGTTCCGACAGCGCATGCCAGATGAGTGGCGTCGGTTTCGCTTGCGGCTATGGCCTTGATGCTTTCCTCGGCCTGGGCGATGGTGATGCGCCAGCGGACCGAGAACATCTGATAGATGTTGTTGGGAATATCGGCCGTTTCGGGAAAATCCGGAAAGCGCTCGGTTGGCAGGACAATGGTTTCTATAAGGGCGCGGGCGTCAGCGAGGTGTCGCAAACGCTCGATACGCCAAATCGGACTTTTCTCCAGGATGTCGAGCGCGCGCGCCTCGTCGTAGCTTGCGATCGCTTCCTCGCGCGACAACACTTGCGATCGAGGAAACACAGCCTGCCCGCCATCCGGCACCAGCCGAAAAAACTGGAACAGGATTCGCGCGTCTTCGGGTTCCGCAACGAAGGTCCCCTTGCCCTGGCGCCGGATGAGAAGATTGTCCGCTGTCATCGTGTCCAATGCCTTGCGCACTGTGCCCTGGCTGACTTCAAGCTGACGCGCCAGCTCCATTTCGCTGGGGATGACCATGCCCGGTGACCAGCTCCCATCCACGAGGCGGCGGACCAGGTGATCCCGGATCTGCATGTAGAGTGGTTTGTATTCCATATGTTTTCTCATCTGAGGTGCGGCTCGGTGGCCATATCATATATTCGGTGTAGCGCACCCTGCTTGACAAATCCATTCTCTTCTAGCTTATATCTTATATAAGACATAAGTCTGCTCGAATACACCGTTTGAGAGGAGATCATTCGTGACGGTTCCCCACCTGTTGGTTCATGAAAAAAAGGACAATGTCGGCGTTGTCGTTGTCGAAAATCTGAAGGCCGGCACGAAGATGCTTTGCGTCGTGACGCACGACAATTCGAGTTTCGAACTCGAAGTGAACGATGACGTGCCGATCGGTCACAAGGTCGCGCTGCACGATATCGGCTCTGGCGATACTGCGATCAAATACGGTGAGGATATCGGAAAATTTATCGCCGATGTGAAGAAGGGCGGCCATGTCCATGTCCACAATCTGAAGACCAAGCGCTGGTAGGCCGGGGAGCAAAAGCAATGGCATCGAAATACGCAAACCTCACCTTCAAGGGCTACCGGCGCGATAACGGACGCGTGGGCGTGCGCAATCACGTGGTTATCCTGCCGGTGGATGACATTTCGAACGCGGCCTGCGAGGCGGTCGCCAACAACATCAAAGGTACGTTGGCGCTGCCACATGCCTATGGCCGATTGCAGTTCGGCGCCGATCTCGATTTGCATTTCCGCACCATGATCGGAACCGGCGCCAATCCCAATGTCGCCGCGGTAATCGTCATCGGCATCGAGCCGGGATGGACCAAGAAGATAGCCGACGGAATCGCCGAGACCGGCAAGCCGGTGGCGGGCTTCTCGATCGAGCAGAACGGTGATCTCAAAACGATCATGGACGCTTCGCGCAAGGCGAAGGAATTCGTCCATTACGCATCCGAACTGCAGCGCGAGGAGTGCTCGATTTCGGAGCTCTGGGTCTCCACGAAGTGCGGCGAGAGCGACACGACCACGGGTCTCGGTTCCTGCCCGACCGTCGGCAACATGTATGACAAGCTCCTGCCTGAAGGTGTTTATGGATGTTTCGGCGAGACTTCGGAGATCACCGGAGCGGAGCACATTTGTAAATCGCGCGCAGTCAATGAAGAGGTCGGCGAACGCTGGTACAAGATGTGGAAGGCTTACCAGGACGACGTTATCTTCGCCAACCAGACGGACGACCTTTCCGAGTCCCAGCCCACCAAGGGCAATATCGAAGGCGGTCTGACGACCATCGAAGAGAAGGCGCTCGGAAATTTGGAGAAGATTGGACGAACTTCGCGATACATCGACATTCTGGAGCCCGCGGAGGCGCCGCAGTCCGGTAAGGGACTTTATTTCATGGACACGTCTTCGGCGGCCGCCGAATGCGTCACGCTGATGGCCGCGGGCGGCTACGTGGTTCACACCTTCCCGACAGGCCAGGGCAACGTGATCGGAAATCCGATCGTTCCTGTCATTAAGATCACCGCGAATCCGCGCACGGTGCGCACCATGGGTGAACATGTGGATGTCGACGTTTCGGGAATCCTGCGTCGCGAGATGACGATCGACGATGCCGGCGATGCCCTCATCGATATGATCGTGCGTACATCGAACGGGCGGAGCACCGCCGCCGAGGCGCTTGGTCACCGCGAATTCGTGATGACCAAACTCTATCGCAGTGCCTGATCGAATTGAGGCCCCGCGCTGCGGGGCCTTGCCATTTCTGCATCGCCGAACGAGCAGGCGATGGAGTTTCGCTTCAGACAATCATGGGAGGATGACAATGCTGAAGAAACTTGGCGTACTGGCGACCGTAGCCACGGTCCTGTGGGCGACCGGCGGCGCATTTGCGTTTCCTGACAAACCCGTCAATTACATCATTCCGTTTAACGCGGGCGGCGAAAGCGACATTTCTGCTCGCCTGCAGCAGCCATACTTCAAAAAGATCACCGGAGACGATCTGATCATTCAGTATCAGGCGGGTGCCGGAGGCGCGCAGGCCTGGTCTGTGCTGAACGACCAGCCCGGCGATGGCTATACGATTATGGGCACCAACCTGCCGCACATCATTCTGCAGCCGCTTTTGCAGTCGCCGGGATACGAGACGTCCGATCTCACCAACATTTATATGTTCCATTTCACACCGGACGCGCTTCTCGTTCGCGCCGATAGCAAGTTTGAGACAGTTCAGCAGGTGATCGACGCGGCAAAGGAAGCGCCGGGCGCGCTGACGGTTGGTGGCACCGCGACCAACACCGCCAACCATATCGCCAATCAGATCTTCTCGAATATAACCGGCGCGCAGATGACGTATATTCCCTATACGGGTACGGGTGCGACGATCCCGGCTCTGCTTGGAGGCGAGGTGGAACTCCTGTGGGGCTACACCACCGTGGCGGCCGGTCAGGGAGACAAGGTGCGCATGCTTGCCGTGGCACAGGATGAGCGACACCCGCTTTTCCCGGACGTACCGACTTTCAAGGAACTCGGGATCGAGATGGTCGGCGGTGCCTATCGTGGCATTGCCGTGCCGAAGTCCACGCCTGAAGATGTGCGCCAGGAGCTTTCCGATATCATCGGCAAGATCAATGCGGATCCCGAATTCATCGAGGAGATGGAACAGGCGGGCTTTGCTATGCTCAACGTCCCCTACGACGAGATAGAGGCGTTTATGGACGAGAGGCAGAAGACTTATGAGGACGTGGCCCGCCAACTGGGTTCGCTGAAGTAAGCGTTCGTTGTGCCGGCGGTGTTGTGCGCCGCCGGTGGCCCGTTTTTCGTTCTTAGCAGGGAGCTGTCGTTGGCTTTCGATCTCGGTTCCGTTCTCGCCCAGGCTCTGAGCCCGTTCAACCTTCTGCTGGCCCTGCTGGGGGTCGTGCTGGGCACGGTGATCGGTGCATTGCCGGGACTCTCAGCGACAATGGCCATAGCCGTGCTGGTGCCTTTCACATTCGCCATGGATCCGGCGTCCGGTCTGATTATGCTGGGTGCGATCTACACAGGCGCAATCTATGGCGGGGCTTACGCCGCGATTCTCGTGAACACGCCGGGTACGCCATCGGCCATTGCGACGACTTTTGACGGATTTCCGATGGCCAAGCGCGGGGACGGCGATCTGGCCATGACGCTCGCGACCCTGGCCAGTGTTGTTGGCGGTCTGATCGGCGCCATCGCGCTCATGACGCTTTCTCCGCTGCTGGCCAACATCGCGCTCGCATTTCAATCTAGCGAGTATTTCTGGCTCGCCATTCTGGGCCTTACACTCATCGCGAGTCTCTCCACGGGCAATGTAATAAAGGGCCTTATCGGCGGGGCTTTCGGTCTCATCCTGTCCATGATCGGCGTCGCGGTTGTCGGCGGGGATGTACGCTTCACATTCGGATCGTCGGCGCTGCTTGGCGGCGTCGACATCGTTTCCGCGCTGATCGGTCTCTATTGCATTCCTGTTCTGATCGATCTTGTCGCCCGGCCCGACCGGCATCTCGAGCCGGCGCCGCTTGGTCGGGGCTTCCGTTTGTTCGAGGCGCTTGGCCTTTGCGCGACAAATGCGGTCAATCTCGTCAGGTCTTCCGTTATCGGAACAGTAACCGGTATTTTGCCGGGAGCGGGTGGATCGATCGCGTCCCTCGTGTCCTATTCGGAAGCGCGGCGTTCGAGCCGGCATCCCGAGCGTTTCGGGAAGGGTGAGCCGGGCGGTCTGCTTGCCACGGAAAGCGCGAACAACGCGACTGTCGGTGGCGGCTTTATCCCCACGCTGGTGCTCGGCATTCCCGGCACACCGCCCGATGCCGTCATACTCGGGGCGCTCCTCGTTCAGGGGATTCGGACCGGTCCTGAGCTTTTCACGCAGCAAAGCGGCGTCGTCTACATCTTTATGTTCGGCTTGCTGATCGCGACACTTATGATGCTGCCCGTCGGCTTGCTTATCGGGCGATATGCCTACCGTTTCATCGTCAACACTCCGAAATCGCTACTGGTTCCGCTGATCGCCTTCATGACGGTGGTCGGCAGTTTTGCCATTCACTCCAATCCGCATGATGTCGTGGTTATGGTTCTGATGGGCGTTCTGGGTTGGCTGCTCAGCCTGGGTGGTTTCGGACCTTCGCCCATCGTTCTCGGCCTTGTCCTCGGCCAGATCGCCGAACAGGGCTTCATTCGCGCCTATATGATCGGCGGAGCCCGGGGCGATTTCGGTGGACAGCTTTTGTTCGATCGGCCGATTAGCTGGGCGATCGTGGCGCTGATCGTCATTACGCTCGGTCTGCCTCTCGTAAGGCTGATGCGGGGTGGCTCCGATAACGGGAAGGAGGCGCGATCATGAATGCGGGCAAGGACATTGCCGGTATCGTCGGCTCGATCTTTTTCTTTTTCGTGGGGGCCGCCGTTTTTGCCATGAGCTTCGAGATGACGCCGATGGCGGCAATGTTTCCGCGCACGGTGGGCGCGGCGCTTGCGCTGCTTGCCGCCTTCTACATTTTCGCCGCGATGCGCGGATACCGCGGAGAGGCAGTGGAAAACGGCAGCACTGTGCGGGAACAGGCAGAGGGGCTTGGGCGTCGGATTGTTCTGCTCATGACGATGATCGGCTGGGCGCTTCTGTTTCCCGTCATGGGGATGTTCGTCACCAGTCTTGCGGCCTGCGTCCTACTGATGTTTACGGGCCTGTTCGAACGGATTCCCCCCGGACGCCTTGCCCTACAGCTCGGGGCCGTCCTCGCCCTCGTGGTCTGCTTCTATTTCCTGATGAGCAATATTCTCAACATACCAATGCCGCGCGGCATTTTCTTCTGAACTGGACAAGCATGACGGATATCATCATTACCGAGTTCATGGACGAGGCGGCGGTCGACATGCTGCGCGCGGAGTTCGACACGCATTACGATCCGGCATTGGTGGACGACCCCGAGACGCTGCGCGGCATGGCCGCGTCGGCGCTGGCTCTGGTGGTGCGCAACCGCACTCAGGTGCGCGGCGCGCTTCTGGAGACGGCCGGCAGGCTGGAATGCGTCGGCCGTCTCGGCGTGGGGTTGGACAACATCGACACCGATGCCTGCGGCGCACGCGGCGTGGCGGTCTATCCGGCGACAGGCGCCAACGACCTGGCGGTGGCCGAATACGTGATCTCCAATGCGTTCAGCCTTTTGCGCGACGCCTATCTCTACAGCCATCAGGTGATTGCCGGTGAATGGCCGCGCGCGGCGCTGATCGGGCGCGAGCTTTCCGGCAAGGTGATGGGCCTCGTCGGGTTCGGCGCGATCGCGCGTGAAGTTTCGGCGCGCGCGCAGGCGCTCGGCATGTCGGTGATCGCCTACGATCCGTTCCTGCCGGCGGACCATCCGGCATGGCAGACGGTGGGCAGACGCTCTTTGGAAACGCTTGTCGGCGAGGCCGATGTGGTGAGCCTGCACACGCCACTGACCGCTGAGACCCGGCACATGATCGACGCGACGCTGCTCGCGACCATGAAGCCAGGCGGGATCCTGATCAACGCCGCCCGTGGCGGCGTGGTGAACGAACATGCCTTGTGCGACGCATTGCGGGCGGGACGGCTCGCCGGTGCGGCGCTCGACGTGTTCGAGGAGGAACCCCTTTCCGCGACGGCCGGCCGGAAGTATGAGGGAATTCGCAACCTGGTGCTGACACCTCATATCGCCGGCGTCACGGCGGAATCGAATGTAAGGGTCAGCCGTGTCACCGCCGAAACCGTCCTCAAGCATCTGCGGGGGACAAGATGACAAGGCTTCTAACCGCCGAAGAAATCACGGCGCTTGTGACCGACACATTGACGCGCTGCCGGACAAGCCGCGAGAATGCGCGTGCGGTGGCGCGCGCCTTGCTCGGGGCGGAGCTTGCGGGCCAGGCCGGCCACGGGCTTCGGCGCATGCCTTCTTATTGCGCGCAGGCTCTTTCGGGGAAGGTGAATGGCATGGCCGTTCCACGTTCCCAACAGACACGGCCTGCCGCGCTCTCGGTGGATGCGGCCCACGGCTTTGCCTACCCCGCGCTCGAACTGGCGCTCGAATGGTTGCCCGCATCCGCCCGGCAGAATGGCGTTGCCATGGCCGGGATCCATCGCTCGCATCACTGCGGCGTGGCGGGCCTCATCGTCGAGCAACTCGCGCAGGATGGTTTTATCGGTCTCTTGTTCGCCAATGCGCCCGGCGCGATGGCGCCGTGGGGCGGCAGACGAGCCCTGTTCGGGACCGATCCGATCGCCTTCGCCGCACCGCTCGAAGGCGCCGGTCCGGTGGTCGTCGATATCTCCCTGTCCAAGGTTGCCCGCGGGAAGATCATGGCGGCCAGGCAGCAGGGCCAGGACATACCGCAAGGCTGGGCACTCGATGTCGATGGCAATCCGACCACGAACGCGGAGGAAGCGCTGAAAGGCACCATGGTGCCGATGGGCGACGCGAAAGGAACGGCGCTCGCCATCATGGTCGAACTGCTTTGTGCGGGGCTTACGGGAGCCAATTACGGCTACGAGGCCACCTCGTTCTTCGACGGCGAGGGCGCGGCCCCGGGAACCGGCCAACTGATCATTGCCATCGATCCCACCGCTTTCGGCAATGGGGCCACGAGTCGTTTCGCGGTTCTTGCCGAAGCGATCGAAGGGATGGATGGCGCGCGGCTGCCAGGCCGGCGCAGGCAATCGCTCAAGGAAAAACTGCTTTCCGAGGGCGTGCCCTGCGACGAAGCCTTGTTGCGCGAAATCGAAGCCCTCGGGCGTTAGAGCGTTATCGGCCGAAACCGCATCGCTTTGGTGTCGGACAATGCCGCGACAGCGAAAATCCAGGACGATTTTCCAACCGGACGGCAGCACCTGGAAACGAATAAAGGCACCCGGCCGACTTGCCGGGTGCCTTGGTCGTTGAAACATGGTCGGCTTCAGTTCACTGAGCGGCCGCGTCGAGGCGTGCATCCACGGAGGCCGTGCATTCGTCGATGGCCGCGTTGTAACTGTCGAGAAACGCCTGGTTTGCCGGATCCTGGCTGGTGAACCAGGCTTCCATGCCGCTGGCTGCCTCACGGAAAGCGGCCTTTTCCTCATTGCTCAGACTGTGGATTGTGCCGCCCGCGTCGGTGAAGGCCTTGTAGGAGCGGACTTCGTGATACTTGGGATAGGCTCGCAGATACTGCTCGATCACGCCGAAGCCTTCGACGACGATTTTACGCAGGTCCTCCGGCATCGACATGAACTTGTCGTTGTTGATGAACCAGGTGCCGCCCATATAAGCGTGCCCGTCGAGCGTGATATGCTTCAGATGTTCCTGGAAGTTCATCGCAACGATGTCGGTTATGCCGTTCTTGGTGCCTTCAACGACACCGGTTGCCAGCGACGTATAAACTTCCGGCCAGGAAATGCCCGTCGGCGCGCCGCCGAGTTGACGAACGAGCTCCTGCTGGATTTCGGCCGGAATCGTGCGCAGCTTCATTCCCTTGACGTCTTCCGGCGTCTTGATCGGCTTGTTCGTTGTCGCGAAGTTTCGCCAGCCGCCGGAATTGGACACCGTCATGAGACGGATATTGCCGGTCTGTTCCAGCATGCCCTTGCGCAGCATGCTCATGAAATCCTGATCGTCGAAGACGCATTCTGCGACTTCGTCATCGCGTAGCATGTAAGGCAGGTCGAGGCCCGCGAATGCCGGCCACAGATTGCCCGGCTCGCCGAAGTTCGATTGATAGATGTCGACCAGACCCGCCTGCATGCCTTCGAAACATTCGCGACCGGAAGCGCAAAGCGTACCGCCCGTATAGATCTCGACATCGATGCGCCCGTTCGATTTGGTGTTGACGAGATGGCGGAAGGCCTGAACCGCCTGATAGTTGTAATTGTCTTCACCGGTCGCGAGCGGGGTAACGAGTTTGAACTCGGGTTCCTGCGCGGATGCTGTCGTTGCGGACAGGGTGAGGGCGAGAGCCGAAGCCGCAAGGGCATATTTCAGAATTCTCATTCATTCCTCCATTGATTTGCATGGCGCTTTCGCAGCGCTCTTGTTTGATAATTGCCGATCATCCTCCGATGCCGGAAACGACGCTGCCCCAGTTGTCCCAGAGCCAAGGCAAGCCGAGCGTGAGGATCGGGACATACGCCACAAGCAGGATCACGATGATTTCGGCGATCAGGAAGGGGATGATGGCACGGACAATTTCCGAGAAGCGTGCGCCGGAGATGGATGTGGCGACGAAGAGTACGAGACCCATCGGCGGTGTCGCCAGGCCGACCGTCACATTCAGGCACATCATGACGGCGAAATGCACCGGCTCGATACCGTAGGCGGTGGCCGCGGGCGCCAGGATCGGGCCGAGAATGAGGATGGCCGGTCCGGCGTCGAGCACCATGCCCACAACGAACAGGAATATGTTTACCAGAAACAGGAAGACCAGCACGTTGTCGGACACCGACAGCATCGCGTTGGTCAGCATGGCAGGAACGCCTGCGATGGCGACGATCTGGCTGAAGCCGCTCGCGACGCCGACCAGAAGCAGAACCACGCCCGACTGAATGGAGGTGCGCTTCAGGATTCCATAGAAGGTGCGGAGGCCGAAGCCGTCTTCGTCGATCAGGCCCAGCCGGTGTCCAAGCTTTACGCCGATATTGAGAAGCAGGGCATAGGCAACGGCGACGGCCGCAGCTTCGGTCGGGGTGAAATAACCTGACAGGATGCCCCCAAGAAGAATGATCGGCGTCAGCAGCGGGAAGAATGCGCGTAGGCCCGCATGGCCGCGCTCCTTCCAGGCCATTCGTTCATTGGCGATGGGAAAGTCGAATTTGTGCGCCATGAACGCGGTGACGGCCATTAGCGAACCGGCCAGCATCAGGCCGGGAATGATGCCGCCGAGAAACATGCGGGCGACATCCACATTCATCACGAAGGCGTAAAGCACCATCAAACCGGAAGGGGGTATGACGGGTCCGATGACGGAGCTTGCCGCAGTGATCGCGGCCGCGAATTTTCGCGAATATCCGTTCTTCTCCATCGCGGGAATGAGCATGGAGCCGAGCGCGGATGTGTCGGCGACGGCAGATCCGGAAAGCCCGGCGAAAAGCACGCTTGCGGCGATGTTCACATGCGCGAGTCCACCGCGGATATGGCCCAGCATCGCGCGGGAGAAATTGACGAGCGCTCGCGTCACCATGCCCGAATTCATGATCTCGCCGGCGAGAATGAAGAAGGGCACCGCCATGATTGGGAACGAGGATATGCCGGAATAGACGCGGTTTACCTGCATGCCGAGAAACGCCATGCGATCGATCTGCCAAAGCTGAAACACACCGGCGCCGATCATGGCGAAGAAAACCGGAACCCCGAGAGCGAGCAGAATAAGGAAGCCCCAGAATACGGTCAGGCCCTTCAAGGCAAATGCAAACCCGCCCATGTGCTAGTCCCTTCCCCGCATATCTTCCGTGTCCTCCGGGCGCGATTCGCTTTCGGGCAAACGCGCGATTCCGTCGAGATCGAAACTGCGAATGTCTTCTTTGCCGCTCACGAATGCCTGAGCGGATTTCAAAATGTGCTCGATCGAGATCATCAGGAGCCCTGCAAAGCCGATCGGAAGAATCGCATAGACATACTTGTTCTTGATGACGACCGAGCCTGCAGCTTCGGATCCGAGAAGCGGTTCGGCGAGTGCGCGAACGAGGCGGGTCGTCTGCGGAAGCAGGCTGTTGCCGCCGGAAAAGAACAGCCAGCTGTAGTAGATCGCGCCGATCAACAGCCCGGCTTCGAGCAAGTGAATGAGTACGTTGAAGAATGTGCGCGGACGCACCGGCATCGCTTCGACCAGCACATCGATCCTTGTGAACTGGTGATGGCGATAGGCCCAGGGTCCGATCAGGAAAGAAACCCAGACCATCGATGCCAGTGCGATTTCCTCGGTCCAACCGATCGGCATCCGCATTTCGCGGCTGATTACCTGCAGGATGACGGCGGCCGTCATGGTCGTCAGGAAAACACAGGCGATCGCAACGCCGAGGTTCGAGATCACGCGGTTCAGCCGGCCAACGATATCGATCAGGGAACGCATGCGCTGCCCCTCTCTCGTTTCAACAGGACATGCCAGTTTATAAGTGTGCTGCCTGTGAAAATTTCGGCGCTTGCGGCTCCAGAGAACAATGCATGCTCCTGCGTGCGCGGCCACACCATATGCGGAGCGAAGGCTGTCGTATCGTCCGGCGCGTTTGCGTGTAAAGCCAGCCAATGCCGACCGGGACCGGCCTCTGCCACACGGCGCGCGAAAAAGTCGGCGGCAGACTCGCCCTCCGGCGTGAAGCCGATTATGAAATCGTCGAAAATCGGATCTCCGCGCCGTTCGGCTTCCGCGAGATACTCCCTATGCCGTCCGCTGTCCGCAGGAAGAACGCGTACCGCATCGAAAAGCTGGTCTGGATTGCGAAAGAACGGGACTGCAATCTTATGCTTCGATGCAACCGACCACAGGCGCTCAATGAAGGTCGGCAGATAGGCCGTACCCATATGCGCGTCGAGATGGGACGGGTTCAGGCCATCGGCGAGGGCGCGTTCCACCTGCGCCGCAATTTCATCCTCGATTGCGTTCGGGTCGGCGTTCTTCATCACATCCTGCGGCCGCCGGTGGAAGAAACCCTCATCGTCGACGAGGCCGCGTGAGCGGCCCGACAGGGGGCGCCAGCGGTAGCGGTTCCATTCCGATGTCAGGGTGATGTGAACGCCCAGATCCTGATTTGGATTGTCGCGATGATCCTCGACGGCCATCGGATAATAGGGACAGGGCACCATGGCGGAGGCACTGGTAACCGTCCCGGCGGCGCGGAGGGCCTTCCACGCGGCCACCGAACCGGCGGTGGCGCCGACATCGTCCAGGTGCGGCAGGAAGGACTTGGCGGTCATCGTCACCTCAGTCCCGGTTCGGGCGCGGCAAGAACTTCCGCCGTAACGTCTACCGAGAATTCGGCGTGGCGGCGAACCAGGGACGCGGGGAAGGCCGCGGTTTCCGGAGCAAGCAGCATCCGCCTGATCGCGGCCGATTGCCATTGGCGATTCATCCAGATCCGCAGTTTGCGTGCGCTCAGGATCTCCTTCATTCCAACCGTGACGGCCATGGCCGGAATTCTCTGGATGTTTCCGCGCGCGGCTGTGACAGAATTGATAAGGCGCGTCTTCTCGCACAAATGCACGATTCGTGTGGGCAGCGCCGCAAACCAGTCTGCGTCGTTCACGCCTTCCATAGGGTCGTTGAAGGCCAGATGTCCGGTAATGCCGATGCCCGCATAGGTGAAGTCGAGCCGATTGGCTTCTATGAAGCGCGGTATGGCATCGAGTGCGTGCGGGTCGGGCACGAGGAGGCGGGGTCGCATTGCTTCGGGGAGCTGTTCCATGAGGTTACGCTGCATGTGGCCCCGGAAGCTCAGCGGATCGTGTTCGCTGATCCAGCTATTGTCGCCCTGCAGATACTCATCCATCACAATGAAGGTGACTTCCGAAAGGGAGAGGCTCTCTTTTGCGCAGCGCTCGGCAAGAAGCTGGTATTGGCCAACCGGACCGACGGGGACGATCAGCGAACAACGGCCTTTCTCCCGAAGACAGTCGCGAATGTCGGTAAACAGCCGTTCGGCCATAGCAAGACACAAGGCGTCCGCATCGTTGTGAACGGAAAGAGCCGGACGGTCGAAAGCGCGCAGAACCTGCTCGTCCGTCCGCAGCGCGGCTTGCGTGCCATCGTCTATGCCCTGATACTCTCCCAAGGCGTCCTCCTCCCACAGTGAACGACTCTTATAACTCTTATATATGAATTCCGTCAATCGTGGTGTGAACGTCTCTCAATCAGCTATCGAAGATCCGACGCGTAGTGAAACTGTTCGGTGAGACACCTGCTGCGGCGCAGTTCGACAAGCGCTCCGTTGAGGGCAAAGGCCTGGCGGTCGATCTGGAGAATCGGCGTGGTTTCGCCGCAGCCAAGGACATCCGCGTCCTGGGCAGACGCCGACACTGCGCGAAGCTGTTCGGCCGCCCGCGCAACGGTTGTCGCGAAATGACGCTCGTACAATTCGTATATATTGTTGGGCAGGGGCACATGAACGTCCAGGCCAGGAAACCGATCTTCGGAAAGCGTTATCTGTTCATTGAGCATCACCCGACCTTTCAGCGCACGGTGGCGGACGATGCGCCAGACACCGGCTTTCGGGCGCAAACCCAGAAGCCTGCTCTCCGCCGTGCTCGGCTCGGCCCGCCTCAGTTGGCTGTAAACGGTTTCCGGCAGAACGCGGTCGCCCTTGTCGTCGGCGATCTTGAAAAACTGGAAGAGTGTGCGGCGCTGATCGTGTTCGGCAACGAACGTCCCGCGTCCCTGATGGCGGACAACGATACGATCGGCGGACAGCGCATCCAGCGCCTTGCGAACGGTTCCTTGCGACACGCCCATCTGTACCGATAGCTGCTGTTCGGAGGGCAACATTGCTCCGGGCAGCCATTCGCCTGAGATCAGCTTGTCGAGAAGCTGCTGCCGCACCTGGAGGTAGAGAGGCGTGTATCCAAGCTGCATATTCGCACGCCCGGTAGCGATAGACGCGGTTGCGGCTCCGCCATTGCCGTCATTGCTGTTGGTCACGGCCTATGTCCAAAGTCTTATATAAAAGTTATAGGTATTCATAACGTGTCTGGTACTTGGTGCCAACCTTATTGTCGGCGCAGCCGAAACGTGACCGGGAGGAATTTCAATGCAGCGTCGGGTGATTGGCTCGTTCGAGGAACAGGATGTCGAAGAAGTCATCCTTTCTTCGCAAGAGGGTGTGCGGGTCACGATCATGACCTATGGAGCGGCGATCCGCGACTGGCAAGTGCCGGTCGAGGGTGAATTGCGATCGGTTACGCTGGGTTTCGACAATTTCGAATTCTACCCGAAGTACAGTCCCTATTTCGGCGCCGTCGCAGGCCGTGTCGCGAACCGGACCGCCGGCTCCACGTTCACGCTCGACGGACAGCGCCATCGGCTCGTTGCCAATGAAGGAGACAACCATCTGCATGGCGGGCCGCGCGGCATCGGCAAGCAGAACTGGCGCATCGAGGATTATGATGGCGCCCGCGTGATGCTCTCTCTGTTTAGTCCTGACGGTGATATGGGATATCCCGGCGCTCTCGCCATTACGGTCTGCTACCGATTGACCGGACACCGGCTGGAGATCGCGTTCACCGCCGACGCTTCGCAGAAAACACCGGTCAATCTGGTTCAGCACAATTACTTCAACCTCATGGGAACCGGGGATGTGCTGGGTCATCGGCTGAAGATCGAAGCCAGCGCTTATACACCGGTCGGTGACGATCAGACCGCTACCGGTGAGATCCTGCCTGTGGAGAGCACCTGCCATGACTTCCGGGTGGAGAGGACGCTGCGCGAAGACAATGGGCGGCCACTGGCGCTCGACCACAATCTCGTACTCGACACAAGACGTGACCGCGCGCTGCCGTCGGCGGTCCTCACCGCCCCGGACGACTCGCTGACACTGCGCCTTTTTACCGACCAGCCCGGTCTTCAAGTGTACAATGGCTGGAAGCTCAACGTTCCGGTGCCGGGACTCGCTGGAAGGCGCTACGAGGCGTTTGGCGGTTTGTGCCTTGAGGACCAGAATTTTCCAGGAACCCTGAATCACGCCCATTTCCCGGATCCTTTTGTGGAGCCGGGCACCCCTTATGTGCACCGCTGTGCCATCGAGATTGGCTGAGACTGACGTCTAATGCTGCAGCTTTGCCAAGTCTTGTAAAAGACATATGAATATCTTATAGAGAGAGCCTGACGAATTGAAATGTCAGATTCCTATATAAGAGTTATCAATGGCTCGAATCCTGACCCTTGGCATGGCTGTTCTCGATCACGTGTTCCATCTGCCCGCTTTTCCGGAGAGCGGTGAAAAATACCGTGCTGAGAGTTACCGCGCACAGATTGGCGGACCGGCAACCATCGCGGCTCTGGCAATCCAGCGCCTTGGCGGTTCTGCAAGTCTTTGCGCCCGCCTTGGAGAAGATGCGAACTCGCGAGCCATCATGACGGCGCTCGAGGCCGCCGGGGTGGACTGGTCTCCATCCGTCGTTCTTCCAGATGCGGTGGCTCCGGTCTCCGCGGTGTATGTTGATGAGGATGGCGAACGACAGATTGTGAATTTCCGCGGCCGGGGTCTCACGGTTTCAGCCGACATGCTGAGTGAAAGCCTCCTGGACGGCGTGGATGCGGTTTTGCTTGATCCCCGGTGGCCCGAAGGAGCGGAGCGGTTGGCCGGCTTGGCGGCCAGGCGCGGAATCCCGTCCATCCTCGACGCGGAAAGCGATCTCGAGGCGCTTGAGGGCACGATGGCGCTTTGCTCCCATATCGCTTTCTCAACCCAGGGGCTGCGCGCATTTTCGGGCGAAGAGGATGTGGTCCTGGGCCTCAAATATTGCGCCGACCGTTACAAAGCCTGGCTCGGTGTGACGCATGGCGAGAAGGGCGTGATCTATCTGGACCAGGGCGGGGTTGCCCATGTCGCGGCCTTTGCAGTTCGAACGTTGGATACGTTGGGTGCGGGCGATGTTTGGCATGGAGCCTTCGCGCTGGGCCTCGGCGAGGGCCGCTCGGCTTTTCAGGCGGTCCGTTTCGCCAATGCGGCGGCCGGTCTCAAATGTATGAACGGTACCGGTCAGGACGCATTGCCGGGGCGCGAGGAAACGCTCGCGCTGATGAGCGGCGGCGGCACCTTGCACTGAGCGTGTCCGTAAAATCTCAAAGGAGAGGCAATGAGCGTTTCAGCCGGTAAATATTGGGGTCTTCGCCGCATGGCGGACTCGGCCGGGCGGTTCAAGATGACGGCGGTCGACCAACGCCCCCCGATCAAGAATCCGATCGCCAAGGCGCGGGGGACGGCTGAGGCTCCCTATGACGATGTGGCGCGGTTCAAGCGTCTTCTCGTTGAAACGCTTCAGGAACAGTCCACCGCTCTGTTGTTGGATCCGCATTTCGCCTATCCGCGGGCTATCGATGTCCTGTCTCCGCGGAAGGGGATGATCCTGACCCTTGAGGATTCCGTATTCGATGAGGTGCCCGGAGGCCGGCTCTCCTCGGAGATCGACAATTGGTCCGTTGGAAAGATCAAGCGTGCCGGCGGCGATGCTGTGAAGGTCCTGGCATGGTACCGGCCGGATGCTGCGCCCGAAATTTGCCGGGCGCAGCAGGAGTTCACGCGACGGATCGGCGAGGCTTGCGCGCGCTACGACATTCCCTTCCTCTTCGAACTGCTCGTCTACCCTCTGGCGTCCGACGCGGAGCAGACGCGCGACTATGTGGAGATGAAGACGAAGCGCGCCGATCATGTACTGGCAAGCGTTGAGGAGTTTGCCAGGCCGGAATACCAGATCGACGTGTTCAAGCTGGAAAGCCCGATTGCTGCCGGCGACCTCGAAAACACCGCGATCGACACGGCGGAGTTGTTTCGCGAAATGGGGCAACTGGCGGGCCGGCCATGGGTGATGCTCTCCGCGGGCGCCGGCAAGCCGGAATTCGAAGCGATCCTGAAGCACGCTTATGCCGCGGGCGCCTCGGGTTATCTCGCCGGCCGCGCGATTTGGCTGGACGCCTTCGCGCATTTTCCGGACTGGAACCGGATCGAGGACGGCCTGCGCGGCGATGCGGTCGCCTATATGCAGCGCATCAACCGCCTGACCGATCAACACGCGAGGCCCTGGTTCGACCATCCGCGCTTCGGTGGCCAGAAATTTCTTGTGCCCGATGACGCGGGGTTCCGTGCATCTTACCCGGATTTCGAAAATGGCTAAGTCCTTTGGTTTGTTTGTTCTGGGGCGCGCTACATTCGATGTGGAATATGCGCGCGCCTGTGCGGCGCGTGCCGTCGAGGTATTGCGTGGCGAGGGGTGCGAGCTGGCAGGAACCGGTAGAATCCTCTTTGACAACGCCGAGGTGGTGGCGGCATTGGACGATGTCGCGGAGAGGCACCTGGACGGCATCATCGTGGTGCAGAGTACCTTTACCGACGCCGAAGCCGTCTGTCTCATCGCCGAGCGCTTGAATCTGCCGCTGCACATCTGGGCGATCCCCGAACCGCGGACCGGGGGACGCCTGCGGCTCAATGCCTTTTGTGGCCTTAATCTCGCGGCGCATGCGCTCGCGTTAAGGAAACGACCGTTCGTAAGTCTCTACGCGGCTCCGGATTCGCCCGGCATCGAAACGGAAGTCGCCGGATGGCTCGCGAGAACGCCAGATGCGCCGTTACCGCTTCGGGCTGCGGGAGCTGCCGTTTCCGACGCCGGTTCCAGGGGGCTGGATGCCCTCCGGGGTGCGCGCATCGGGCGCATCGGGACGCACCCCGCTGGTTTCGACACGTGCGCTTATGAGCCGAAACGTCTGTCGAAACTCTGCGATGCTCATGTGGAATCCGTGGAGCTGGAAGACCTGTTCGCCGCTGCGGCCAAGGTGCCGGACGGTACGGTCAACACCCTTTTGGAGGAATGCTCCTCTCTTTCGGGGATCGGCGAACTCGATCAGGACGAGCTCGTTCGATCGCTCCGGCTCAAGGGGGCTCTCGACGACTTGAAGGCCGGCGGGCGGTTTGACGGGTTTGCCATTCGCTGCTGGCCGGAAACCTTTACGGAATATGGCGGTGCCGTCTGCGGGCCCGTCGGTATGATGGGGGAAAAGCGGACGCCCTGCGCATGCGAGGCCGACGTCTATGGTGCCGTAACGTCGTTGATGCTGCAGGCGCTTTCAGGCGGGCCCGCATTTCTCGCCGATGTCGTCGACATCGACGACGAGACCGATACAGGCGTGGTCTGGCACTGTGGTCAGGCCCCGGTGTCCATGGCCGATCCGGCCACGCCGCTGGAAGCGACTGTGCATTCTAATCGCCGCATGCCGTTGCTGTTCCAGTTCGCCCTCAAGCCGGGGCGGGTGACATTGGCACGGATCAGCCAGGCGCGCGGTGAGCAATCCATGGTAATGGCGACCGGCGATATGCTCGCGGCACCGCCTTCATTTTCAGGAACTTCCGGTGTCGTGCGTTTCGATGCGCCAGCGAAGACAGTCCTCGAACGCCTCCTTGCTTCCGGCCTCGAGCATCACCTCGCACTCGTTTACGGCGAGCATCGCGATGCGCTCGAGCATGTCGCGCGCGAACTCGATCTGCCTGTTCTGGATCTCACACAATGACGATAAAATACGCCATCATCGGTTCTGGCATGATGGGCCAGGAACATATCCGCAATCTCGCGCTGGTGAACGATACCGAAATCGTCGCTATCGCGGAGCCCGACTCGGCCATGCGCGCGGCGGGTGCCGCGCTGGCCGGCCCGGGTGCGGTGGCTGCTGTCCCGTGCCGACGTCGCGATGATCCAGCTGTTCATCGCCGCGTCGTTCACGCCGCTGGCCGTCCACACGATGGCCGGGGCGTGGCGCACGTGGAGCCTGGTCATCGCCTGGACGC
>NZ_CAJXGF010000060.1 GCF_913053745.1 uncultured Nitratireductor sp. | reverse complement strand
CCAGGCGGCACGTATGGTCGGGGCAAGAGCCAATCGCGCGGTGAGGCCAAAACTGTCGAGCTTTTTGGCAAGCGCATCCACAAGTGCGGCTTCGCCACCGAAGAGATGGGCGCAGCCGGTGATGTCGAGGCTCACTCCGTCGGGAAGATCGGACCGCGTGATGGGCGAGAAACATTGACACCAGAGGGCCAGCCGGATGAGTGCGCGCTCATCGCCGGAAAGATCGGCATGGGCGACTTGCAGGGCAGGGTGAACGGCGCGCGCGTCGGCCAGCGCCATGCCGGGCAAGAAGCCGAGCGCTTCGGCTGACTGGTTGAGCGCGGTGATGCGTTGGCCATTGTCGGTGGAGGTGACGAGCGCCAGGGGCGCGACGTCATGAGGCTTCTGCCCATGTGCGCTGGCCGGTGTCCTGCGTCCGTGCTCTTGTAGGCGCCGCCGTTCGATCGGCCAGCGGGGCAGAAAGACGGAAAGAAAGCGTTTCATGATCCCACTCGACATCCCAGCCTTTCGATGAGCGGCGGGATATTCCTTGCCTGCATTTGAGAAGCGCAAGCCGCCAGCGCGGTGCGCCCGGACCGGATCGTCCGGAAAAGTGCGTGACGGCAGGAAGCGAGGCGACGGACCAGCGTGTTTCGGCGGCTGTCGTCTCCGCGGAAGCCTGCCTGCCGCGCATGACGAATGCGGTGACGCCCTGGCGAGCGGCACGCAAGCCAAGGCGGCGACTGGCGGCGAAATCATAGGCGCGGGCATTGTCCGGAAGAATGCCGACGGCGGCGGCGAGGGGTGCATGGGAAAGTCCTTCCTCCAATGCCCACAGAACATCGATTGGTTTGCGCACCTCGATTCGGATCAGCCGGTTCGGGTCGAGCCCGAGGGCTGCAAGGCCGGGCGGGTAGAGCGCGCCTTGGCTGTTTTCAAGATGTGTGGGCGCTGCCCACAGGATGGGCCCCGGGCGCTGGCGGACAAGGCGCGCCAGAAGGCAGATGCCGAAGCCGAGGCCAGCGGCGACGTCGCCATGGGTGGCCGGCAGGATTTCGTGCAGCGCGCCGGTCTTGAGGCCGCTACCAGGCAGTGCGGCATCGAGCGCTTCAAGCCCGAGCTTGAGAGACGGGCGTGGGGTGGGAATCAGCCTCTCCTGGGTGGCGATGCGGCGGCGCAGAGCCTCAAGAACGCTGCCCGTTTTCTCAGGAGCGGGGCCGGACGCTTTCCCCGAGCCGCTTCGCAAATCCGGTTCTAAATTCTCCTGGAACGGTTTCGCTTCGAAGATGTGTTTCATGATGCAAATCCCGAACGCGCACTACAGGGACACGGCGGGCGCAATGGCGGTTTGCGCCACCGGACATGCACGCGAAACGTCCTGATTCAAATTGGCAGCTTTCGTTTCCAAGGGACTGATTCGACTCGTCTTCGGTCCCTTTTCGTGCATGGCGATTGGGATGGAAGTATCGCGCAGCCACTCTTCCAGCAGGCGCTCACGGGGCGCTGACGCCACAAGTTTTGCGCTATGAACACAGACGGAGCCGAAAGGACAATCGCTGTTGCGGTTGCGGGCGCAGAATGTTCGTCCCAGATCTTGCATCAGAATATGATGCTGTTCGGTATCGGCGGCTTCCCAACGATTGGGAAGTTGACGGTTGAGAAGGCGAACCGATCGCTCCGGTGACGCCTGTCGGGGGATCAGTCCCAGGCAGCGGGCGGCGCGCCAATGGGCTGTGTCGACGACGAGGATGCGTTTTCGCAGGGTGCTCATATTGAGTGTGGCGGTGCCGGTTTTGGGGCCGACGCCGTAAATCCGCTCCAGCCATGAAAGGCCGCTTTCCACCGGCCAGGCATGCAGAAAATCGAGGCTGAGCGCGCCCCGCAGGCCGACGATCTCCTGCAGGGCGCGGGGCAGGGCAACGGCCTTGCGCTCGGGATGGGTGATGCCTTCAAGCAGTGGGTCAATTTCGTGGAAAGGCGCTTCGGCCAACCGGGCCCAGGACCCCTTATGTTTCGCCACCTCGAAATACTCGACAAGTCCGGCAAAGACTTTCAGGGCCGTTTCGTTGCGCGTTCTGGCGCTGAGCATCGCAAGAAGCATTTGGCTGACCGGGTCGAGACGCACGAAATCCGCAGGCGGTCCGAAGACAGCCAACAAGCGCTGGTGAAGGCTTGCAATCCGGTCGAAAGGCGCAAGAGGCAGGGTATATTGCATGTCCGCATGATAAGAACAAAAAGAGAACAAATCAATCGTTCTGTGCGCCCAGACGGAGAAGAAGCGAACAAAACGAGAGGCCGCCAGACGATCGGATCCACGACAAGCGGGCTCGGTCTGTCGGCCCGCTCCGGCGTTCCCGTGGCGCTTTACGAAGATCTCTTTCGGACACACCGAAACAAAAGCATCAAACGTGCCGCGCGCATTTAGCCACGGCCTTGCTATTCGTTTTCAAAGGGTTGTGCGGACTTGTGCGGGGCTGGCACAAGAATTCTCATGCCCGTCAAGGCAATGCGACAAACACCCTGCCATGATCCGTGCAGGGTAGGTACGCACCGGTCTCGGGGTGTTTTCGACCTAGACAGCCACTTCCAAACGGTTACGCCCGGTGGATTTGGCGCGGTTGAGTGCGGTATCGGCCTGACCGAGTGCGATCCAGAAGCTTTCCTTGCGCGGCAATGGCGTGTGCAATCCGACACTTACCGTGAGCGGAACTTCTATTCCATCGAGACGAAACGGCGTTTCGGCCACGGCATTCTGGATCCGCTCGGCCAGTCCGAACGCACGTTCGGCATCGTAAGCCGGCAACACCAGCGCGATGGCCTGACCGCCGAAGCTGGCCACCATGTCCGTCTGACGGACTGCGGATTGGACGACCGTCGCCACGTGACGTAACGCCTGCTCGCCGGCGGCATGGCCGTGCGCTTCGAGCACCTGGTCGAACTCGTCGATATCGATCAAGGCCATAGAATAGGGCTGTCCCGCCCAGTTCATCGCGGCGGCGAGTTCCGGCCCCAGCTTGTCGAAAACGCGCCGGTTCAACAGTCCGGTTGCCGTGTCCGTGGTTCCCAATGGTGCCTCCTTCAAACGCCGCGGTCCAAAATGCGAGCGTTGCAGTTCGAGAATGCGTCCGATCACCACGGCCGCGATCACATTGGCCACAATAGCAACAGGCGCGATTTTTCCCAAGGTCTCCATGGCGGTTTCCCAGGGCATTAAAAAGACCGAGATAAGCGACACCGACACCAGAAGCCCGACGCCGGCCAGTGCGGGCATCGAAACCCGCCGGCCTTTCACCAATTGAGCGAAGGCAAAGCTGACAACGCTGCAAATCAAAACCGCAACTATGCCGCTCGCCATGCCAGCGCCTCCAAGCCACAGGCGGCCCAGGATCGCAACCGCCGTCGTGACGGCGAGCGTGATCCAGCCGCCATAGGTCATGGCCAGAACGACGAAGACATTGCCCACATCGAAGGAAAAACCGGAAGACGATTGCGTGGTGAAAAAAGCCGGCCCGATGGAGCCGACAGAAAACAACAGTGAAACGAGAAGGCTGCGCTGCAGCGAAGTCATCGGCAGCCTGGCCACGCGCTCGTAGAGAAGCGCGGCGATGACCGCGATTCCCAAACCTTGCAGGAACTCGGATGCCAGGGCAACCATGTCCATCAAGTCAATCTCCGCAGACGCCTCACTTCGATCTGTTCACGTTTCAAAGAAACGATCAACACCCAACCTTTCGGCAACGCGCAGTTTCGAACATAAGCCGATTCCGGATTCTCCGGAAAGGCTTTGAAGAAGCGAATTTCTACGCGAAATCTCAACCCGCCATTACTATCTTCATTTCACTTTATGGATGATCCGGTAGGGTGTATACAAGAAGCTCCAAAGAAAACCCGAATATTCAACTTGGCGCCACCGTGTTGCGCGTCGCGCCTTCCGTTGGGTAACCTCATCTTTACGAGACGCGTTTATTCCTTGGCCGGCAAAGCGAGGCGATGGGATGCGTTGGTTCGAGAAGGTGTCCGACAGGTTTTATGCACTGCGCATCTGGCAGCAAGCCTGCTTTGTCACCTTGTTTTCCGCCCTGGGCGCGGATGCGCTGACCCTCGTCTTCTATTCGATGTTCTTTTCCGACCGGCTCCTGCTCGATCTCGTTTTGACGGCGCTCATCACGGTCATGGTCGCCTATCCCGTCTCCTGCATATTCCTGAGCAAGACGGCGACGGTTGCGCGACTGGCGGCGGAACTGGACAAGGCGGCGACCACGGACTTTCTGACGGGATTGCGCAATCGAAGGGATTTCATGCGACTGGCCAAGGAGATGATCGACGCGGCCGAGACCTCGGCCGGCGTTGCACTGTTCATCGACGTGGACCATTTCAAGCGCATCAACGACAGGTTCGGGCATGCGGAAGGTGACAGGATTCTCATTCTGATAGCCGAGGCGATCAGGCAAAGCGTTCGCATCGACGATGTCTGCGCGCGTATCGGCGGCGAGGAATTCGCGGTTTTCATGCCCGGGGCCGATTTGGCCCTGGCGCGCACGGTCTCGGAGCGCATTGCGCTCAGTTGCCGGCTTGTGGGGTGCGGCACTTCCATCGAGGAGATTTCCACCACCGTTAGCATCGGCGTTGCTATGCATCGCCCTTCGCAGACGCTCGACGCGGTGATCGGGGAAGCCGATTCGCTGCTCTACAAGGCCAAGCAAAGCGGCCGCGATTGCGTGATGCACCAACCGCCCCATGAGGTGGTCGCATAACTCAGCGTTTGCCGGTTATTCAACTTCGATGTGAAAGACCGACCACACCCAGCTTCGCTCTTCTTCCTCGGGAACCTTCCGGCCACCCGTATCGTAGACCAGCCATAACGGGCCGAACCCGCCGATGCCGAGGGGCTCGTCGTCGATCTTCATCGCCAGAATCCAGTCGCGGGAGGCCAACTTGGCGGCATCCATCGTCAGGCCGAAGCCATCGAGCGCATATAATGTGACCGCCTTTCCGTCGGCGTCTGCGGCGGCGAGAACATCTTCGAGCAGAGGTCCTTGCATCGTCAGCGTGCGGGGCCAGTCTTCCGTATCGGCATTCACCTTGACGGTTTTTTGCGGAAGGGTGGCCAGGGCATCCCAGTTGAAGGTGTAGGCCTTGTCGAATGTCTTGTCGTGAAACTTCAGAAAGCCGTCGAAGAACGGGTCGATGGCCTCGCGGTTCGTTTTACCGACCGCACCGCTGACGGTGAGGATCGTGCCTTCGGCAAGAGCCGGCAAGGCCGCCGAGAAAAGAAGTGAGATGGCGATGGACGTCGAAATCAGCAATCCGCGCATAATCCTCTCCCGTACGCTTCTTACCAGGATGATGGTCGATCGGAATATCTAGGGGTGGCGATCTTAACGTTGTGTTAAGAAATTCGGCACGGTTGGACAGGGCTGGGCCATTACCGGCCAGGACGGTCAGAGGCCGCTATTGTCTCGCGGAGGCCATTGTCCCGCATCCATCGCTGCGTGGAGCGCGCGTGCCTTGGCGAGCCACTCCTCGCGGACGGATGGTGGCTGCAACCTCCAACTGGCGTTCTCCAGGGCCGCGAACATCACGCGTGCAGTGATTTCATATCTGTCCATGGGAACAGAATTAGCGTCCGCCCCTGTCGCGGCAATGGCGTTAACGAGGAATGCTGACAAGCACCTTCAGCATCCCGGGGAGGGGATTGGTTTTCGACAAGCTCTGTGGCGGTCTGCGTCGCGCGGGAAGGCACTCCTGTCAGAACGCTGATAGGAGCGCTGTGTTTTACAGCAGGTCCTTTTTATTGAAGATTAGGTAGCGCGCATGAAAAGAACCGCCGTCAATCCGCAGTACCTGGATGATATGCGTCACCGGATCGCGCTCTCGCTGGACAATCTGGACGCCGTTTTGAGCGCGGCGGGAACGAGTCTTGCCAACGTTATCCGGCTTACGATCTACACTGCCGACCCGGACGCAGCGCTCAAGCATTTCGATGTTCTCGTTGCGCGTTTTTCAGCCGCCGACGTGTCTCCGCCAATGACTTTTGTGGGCGTGACACGGCTCGTCGTTCCCCAACTGTGCGCCGCGGGCGTGTCCAAGGCGTGGAAGAGATTGAAATCTAGATGCCCGCAAAACTGGTCGGAGTGGCAGGATTCGAACCTGCGACCCCCTCGTCCCGAACGGCGGACGCTGCGCAGAAACCCATGTTTTCCGGGCGTTGCGATCCCGCTTCGTTCTGGTTTGTTCACGTTGTTTTCCGCGAAGCGGTCCGCAAACGGTCCGCTAGAATGCGTTCGCGGCGTCTTCCTGAAACGAAGGATCGTTGTGCAGATACGTGCGCTCGTACTCGTCGACGGTTAGACCGAGCGATGCAGCGGCTTGACCGGGTTCGATGCCGGCCTGCGCAAGCCATGTCCCGCGCGTGTGGCGCAATACGTGCGGCGTGATCTTCTCTCCCAACCCTGCCGCCTGCCGCGCGCTCCTGAATGCTTTATGCGGCTTTGTGATCTGGCTGCCGCGGTAGTGAACGGCATAGCGAAGGGACTTCTTCCCGTCGCTGTCCAGTCTTTTCCACCGCTTCATGTGGGCGATCAGGCGGCGTGCCATCTTAACTGGTGGCTTACGTTTGTTGTGTGCCACCCGCTCACCCTCGGCACGCCGAAAGATCACGCCCTTCTCCAGATCCACCCATCCGCCGGTTGTGTTCGGCATCCATTGCAGTTTGCAGATCGCACCGGGTCGCGTTCCGGTGTAGAGCCCGACAAGGATCAGCCTTGTCAAATGTCGACGCTTCGGGTCTTTGTCCCGTCGCCAAGTCCCATCTTCCCGCTTACTCCACCCCATCGCGGCCCAAAGTAGGGCGGCGGCCTGTGAACGTGTAAGGTAGGAATCGCGCGGCGTACCCTTCTCGGGCAGCGTGACGGCCGGAAGAACGTCCAGCCCATATTCGCGATGATAGTGATTAAGGGCGGCACGAAGCCATTCCATGTCGCGCCTGGCGCCGCTGTCCGTCCCTCTGTCATTGGCGAAGTCGCGACAGGTTCGCCCCTTAACCTCAGAAACTGCCATGGCGCCGAAGAAATCATTCAGGCGACCGATGGCGGCACGGGTCTCTTTCGGTCGGCTCGTCAGGTCGGCACGTTCTTCGTCATAAACGATCAGAACGTCACCTATCGTGATTTCAGCGGCACGACCTCCGCGTTCTGGCTGGTATTTGCTGGCGAGGTATTCTGCGAGGAATGTTTCCGCTGCCTCAGCCTCATCCTCAGCGCATCCTGTGCTGATACGCTTGGTTCCGTCCTTGACGATCCACGTTCCTGTGTCGGCTCGGAAGTGGAGCCGGGGCGGCTTGCGTTTTTGCGGCATCGCTCCTTCATCTCCTCCATATCGCGCCGCGTCACGAAATCCTTTCTCGCGATCTGCGTCAGCACAAGATTGCCCTTCCGGGCTTCTGTGCGTAGCCCTGATGGGGTCAAGCGGCCACCGAAGAACACCCGGCATGCTTCGGCAAGTGTGACGAGTTCATCGTCCCCGATATCCACGATGTTCCGTTCCGGCCTACCCATCTCCGCCTCCTAATGCTCGGATAGCGGCGGCAGCCCACTTGCCATCACCGAAGGACGGCAATCCTTCAAGGTGCTTCGCCGCAGCTTCCAGCGTCTCCCGGTCAATTTCTCCGGGCGCAAGGATGCGGTAGCCGGC
Source organism: uncultured Nitratireductor sp. (assembly GCF_913053745.1). GTDB lineage: Bacteria > Pseudomonadota > Alphaproteobacteria > Rhizobiales > Rhizobiaceae > Nitratireductor. Next base: position 17,183 of record NZ_CAJXGF010000060.1, on the reverse strand, counting down.
AGGGATTGGATCGTCTGCGATTTCATCCTGATGGATTGCGCTCATGTGCCAAGGCTCGACTCTCGCCTCGCGCTCAGCCTCTTCCTTGGTGTAGCGCCCAGCCTCGTTTTTTCGGGTTGTGTACCCGGCGCAATTGGGCCGGTAGAAGTATCCGCCCTTTTTGATAAGCCACTCTCTCGCGCTCATGGCTGGTCCTCCAGTGCGCGGAGTGTCGTTTCGTAGCCGAGCATCAGAGGGTGAAGGGGATCGCCGCCCTTCGATGCGCCGAATGTCATCAATGGTTTGCCGAAGCCAGCCAGAACGTTCAAGGCCCAATCAAGGCGATAACGTAACGCTTTTGGCAGCTTGCTCCTGCTGCCCCAACACGGCACGAGAATGTCCGCCTCGTCGCAGATTCGAAACAGATGGTCGAAGTTGTCCGGGCCAATCGGGTCGGTAGCTTTTGCAAGCTCCTTCACGTCCGTAGCGCGGTAAGCAAAGACATTCCCTACGATGAAGCGAGAGCCGCCCCACCGTGTAACGAAACCCTTCCACTTGCGCACGGTGGCGTCATCAATGGTGGCATCGGCGGTCGAGGGGTTTACGCCAAAGAAGGCGTAGACCGGACCATCGGCCAGAAAGTCAATCTCTCGGTCGAGCCTGTAGCGATACTTCTGGCACTCAGACGGGACGGCGCTCATTCGCCCTCTCCCTTTCTAGGGAAGGCGATGAGGAAGTGGCAAATTTCGCTTACAAGCATCTCCCCACCTACCATCAATTTCTCTTGTCGCCGCGCCGATCCGTTCTCACGCTCTTCAATGCCAGCGCTGAAAAAGCTGTTCAGTGCGCCTGGCACCCGTGCCAACATCCGGCTTGCCTCAGCCAGTCTGGCCCGCAGGCGTTCGATCTCGGATTTGATCGGCTCTGCGCCGTTCCAGTTCCCCGGTTCGCCAGTACGGCCAGACGCAACTTGATAAGCTTCTTGCAAAGAGGCGTTGGCCGTTCGCGCTTCACCGGAATGTCCCTGAGCTTCCATCCGCAACCGTTCGGTCAGGCTACGCAGGCGTTCTATTTCGCCCCGAGCTTCAGCCGCATCTGAGGCCAGCAAGGGGCATTCCCTAATTCTTAAGGCGGCTTCTACACCGCGCAGCCGTTCAATCAGGTCTTCGCTCATCTCGAAACAACCTCCCCGGTGCGAAGGTCTACGACCTCGCCGGATATCTTCTTTTTCAGGTAGGGATGCGACAGGCTCGACTTGCGCTTCTTGATGCCGAGCGCCTTGTCCTGTTGTCGCCGCGTCTTGGCAGCCACAGGAATGTCATGCCCGAACGTTTTCACCCGATGACAGTCGATGCAGACAGCCGCGCAATTCCCGAGGCTGTTGTCCTTGCTGTTCGCATCCAGGTCGATGTGATCGAACTCGACGCCATAGGAGAGAGGCGCATTGCAGCGCTGTCCTTCGCGTAGCCCGTACCACTCTCCTGCGGCTTCACAGAGACCGCCGGAGCGTTTGAGGGCTTCGCGCTTGGTGGCTTTGGTGAACTCACGCCGGGGCATCACCGCGCCCTCCATTCCCGGCCGCACGACGCCGCGAGGCTCGCGTTCGTCGCGTTCCGCAGATCCCCATCGAGATAGCGAAACGCCATGTGCTTTTGCTTCCGATATTGCTTGGCCCGGAGCGCGGCCCGACGCTCGCGCTCGGCCTTCTCGACCAGTCTTGCGGTGCGTTTGGCGCGGAGCCACGCAAACCACTGAGAGAGCGGGTTCATGACGCGCCTCCTGTGGCTTTGGAGAGAGCGGCGTCCGTGGCGACAACGCAGGCGTCGTATGCCTTATCAACCTCAACCATTTCACCGCCGTAGAGAGGCCCTTGAAGTGGAAGGCTTCGAAGAAGGATGTCGTATTTCTTCCACGCCATCAGCGCTTCCAGCATATCTGGAGCGGCGGCGATAAGCGCGTAGTCCGCTTCGTTCTCGAAAAGCGTCCCGCTGCCATCCTCACTACCGAACGTGCAAACGGGGTTGCCATCAGACCCTTCGATAGACGCCGGTCGCATGAATGCACCGTCCAAATCAGGATCATCGCCGCAATACTCTTCGGCCGGAATTATGACCCACGGTCCCGGCGTATGCGCTTTCTTGCTCATGCTGCCGTCTCCTTGGAGGGATGGACTCCGTCACTGCCGCCGATCAGAGTGGCTCGACTGGTCGAAGAAGGAGGAGGATTCTGATGGTTGGCGAAATCTTCGCTGGAGCGAGCGCGTTTAAATCTCTGGCAGACGGCGTTAAGGCCCTTAGTGAGATTAAAGACGCGAAAAGACGATCCGAGGTGGAGGTTGATCTTCTTGGCAAGCTGATTGCCCTTCAATCCGACTTCTCCGCGCTCCGAGACAGCAAAGAGGCGATAGAAAAAGAACTGGTGAAGATCAAAGATTGGAACGCAGATAAGGCGCGGTATGAAATGAAAAGCCTTGAACCGGGGGTTTTGGTATATCGCGTTAAGGAAGTGGAACGTGGCAGCGAGCCCCCACATGAGATTTGTGCCGACTGCTATAACAACGACAAAAAATCCCTTCTTCACGCTGTCGCTAAAGGGAACGGACTTACACGATACAAGTGCTATTCGTGCGGCTTTGACGAGAATACCGGAACGTTTATTGACCCCGGTCCCGCTCGTGGCGGGAGTGGAGATAGCTGGCTGGGAGTATGAACGCCTCATGCCGCTTCTCCCATTGCATCGATGTTCTGACGAATGACTTCAAAGGTCAGCGCGACCACCCAAGGGTTTACGTCCCAGCCGAAGCCGCGCTCGGCGTTGAGGCCATCCCATGTGTGCCGGAAGCAATCGACATACGCATCTCCGCAACCCGGTGCCGTGCATTCCCAGCCACCATCCGGGCCAGAATTGATCCAGCCGGCGTCTCCGCATTGGTCGCAATGCGCGGTCCCCTCTGCGTCAGCGTCTTCCTCGCTAATCTCCTGCAACCTCTGCACCCGCACGTCTGTGACGATAAGGGTGAGGCGGGAAGCCCAGCGGGGCATGTGGATCGAGGGCTTCCATGGGATCGCGACCATCGCGTGTATTTGGTCCGCCCGATAGGTGATATTGGCGCATCCGGGATGGCCGCCGAAAAACCCCTCACGCACCCAAAGGCGATCACCAGGGGCATAACCAATGTGAGCCATCCATCCGGTGCGGGTTGCCGGCGCTTGCCATTCGAAAGCATCGGCTTCCCAGAACCATCCATCGCCGCCCAGATGACGAAAGCGATCAGCGTTTTGCAGCGCGCGAGCCATGTCGTCGCCGGATAACGTGAAAGCACGTGTCTCCGGTGTTGCGAACACGCGGGCCTTGTTAAGGACGCGGCGGGTCTGCGTTTTCCTGCCTTCAAGCAGTGCGCGGATCATTGGGCCGCTGAAAAGGATGGGGCGATCGGTCATTGTTTCGCCCTTTCAATCAAGCCGTCAAGGAACTGGCGCTCCTGCGCCTCTCGATGCAGAACCGCGGTAGTGTCCTGATCGCCCTTGATGATCCTGTCGGACGCCTCAAAACAGGCCTTTACGAACGATTGGTGATCGGGAAGTTCGCCTTTCCATGCATCCTTTGTCGAAATCAGTGTGTGCCGGCGCTGATCAGGTGGAAGGTCCATATTGGTGGCCAGGGACAAGAACTTGTCGCGGCATTCTATCAGTAGATTGATGACCGAATTCGAGACCGGCTCGCCTTCGCTCTCTCCCATGTCTTGCGAGCCGGCCCCGTCCGCCGTGGCGGGTGAATTGTCGGCAGCGCCAGCACCAGGAGAGGAAGGCGGAGCACTGGCACTGCCGTCACCGGAGGGGCTTTCTGCCGGTGAACTGTGTTCGTGATGGATTTCCTGTCCGCTGGAGAGCCCTTCGGTCTCGCGCGTCACGTTGGCCATGTCGAAGCCTTCGCGCGCCTCCTGGGGGTCCCCAGAGGGTTTCTGAGCCTGCAAGCGTGACATGAGCGACGGAGGCGTTACGTCCTTGGCGTTGTCAGGCCCGCGGAACTGCTCTGCTTCGTCCCGGTCGTAGACGCCAAGGATCACCTCTGGCGTGTGTCGCCGGCCCCACGCCCGAGCGGTGTAGTAGCAGTGCTGCTGATCGGGATCGGACTTCCAGAGCGGGGAGTTCTTCGGAGTGATGTCCTTGAACTTCGGAGACCGAACCTCGAGCTCTTCGCCATCAATTTTACCAAAGGCGATGCAGACCCGTTCCGGACCTTCGCCCTCAAAGCGGAACTTCAAGCGTCCTTCGATGCCGGATCGTGTGTTGATAACAGCCATGATGAGCTGGGCTTCATATGCAATCTGGCCGTTGACCGAATAGGACTTCGAAGCAACAGCGAACGGGCTCATCTCCCATTCGAGAGCTTGAAGCGCCACGGCCATGCACGCCCCGGCGTTGCCGCGCAAGTGCTTCGGCAGTGCGATGTCTGCTTTGCACATGACCTCTGCGAAGCGAACGACCTCGCCAAGCGTTTGTGGGGCGATCTTAGAGCCGTTGCCCGATGCGATTCCGACCTGGTTGATTGAAGTGTTCTGTTGCGAGACGAGCTGGTTCATTTTTCGGCCCTTTCAATTGCCCTTTTCAGGGCGATGTTCATTTCGCGTGCCTGAGAAACGCCCATTGGGCTCCGGTCGTGGTCGTCTTGCGAAAGGGCTGCGTTGAAGCCCCGCGCCCAACAAAGAAGGTCAGAGAGCCCGTTGGAGACCCACTCGGCCTGTCGCATGCTCATTTCGACGGTGACGACTGGTTCATCGACTTCGCGGATATCTGGATCGATGATCATGCGGATTTCCTTTCCCTGATCGGATGGGCGAAGGCGAAGTAGCCGGCGCGGGCATGCGCTTCGATTGACCGAATTGTCTGGTTCTGCATCCATCCGGCGTTCTGAACCTTGTCCCTCCAGTAGAGAGGGCGCCCTTGGCGGATGATGTGAATGACGAGATCGGGGTCGCGGATGACCGACCCGCGCTGGTATTTGCGCTTCATGCGGCCTCCTGCTGGGCGATCTGGTCTTGATGGTCGAGGAAGTCATCGAGCCGGGATTTGGCCCATGGTTTCATCTGGATATGCCGCTCGCCTCCTGAGAACGGACGCGCGCCTGGCCAGTCGTCGGCATCAAGGCAATGGCGGATTGTGTTCAGGCACCACCTGATGACGCGTTCGCCACGGTCGATGTCATGGGCTGAGATTTCGACATGTGCCGTATCCGGAACATCGTCGTTCAGAACGTAGACGAGCACGAACGTCTCAAAGGGGATGTCGAGCGAACGGCAAATCATCCGCGTCATGGCTGCCTGGAGAAAATAGCCGGCGTCGAAGATCTGGCGCTCCAGAAAGTCCTCATCAAACTTCGATGCGGTCTTTAGGTCCGCGAACACACCATCTGCGTCGGGCATCGCGTCGGGGCGGCTGCGCAGCCAGATGCCGGTTTCATCGTCCTTCCAGAACATTGACCGCTCAACGCGGCCGTTGAGCACGCCCATCTGAATGAGCGGGTATGTCGATGCATCCTCGGCAATACGCTTGATGCGCTCGATCTGTTCAGCGGTGATGACCGTCAGATTGTTCTCGGACGCATTCTCCAGCCACGCCTTGCAGTCGTTCGCGTTTCCGCTCCACTTCCGGCGTTCTTTGGGAGGCAGCTCACCATCATCGGGCCGGTAGTCTGGTCGAACGGCGAACTTCTCCGAGAACACCTCGTCTCCAAGCAGAAGCGCATGCGCGGCCTTGCCGAAGTCGAGCGCTGAGGTGGTTTCCTGCGCGATGTGGTTCGGGTTCCATGCCCAGCGGCCCCAGAATGCCTTGGGAGAGCCGCCGTAAGCCGGCAAGAGCCATTTCAGCGCAGATTTCGAGATGGATGGACCATCCAGAAGGTCGCGCTTCTGGTGATACTGGTCGAGCGTGATGCCGGAATAGACACCAGGTTCGGTGATCGTCTTGCCGTTCCACTGTCTTTCTTGGGAAAGGCCTCCGACGATCCGCGAGGCAATGTCACCAATGGACTGCATCGCGTCTGTGTCGAGATCGGTCATCACACCAACCCTTTCTCAATTGCCAGCTGTTCGGGGAGCGTCACGTCGTATTCATTGACACGGCCTGTGGTCCTCAGATCCACGAGGGAGAACGGCAACCATGCTTCGTTCTCGTCGTCTGTGGTCACGAGGATCGCGCGCTCTGTCATGTGTTTCGCTCGAACGCGAAGGTCGATCAGGTCGGATTTCATCGTTCTGGCCTCAGTGGGGCGTTTCAAAGAACCCGATGAACACCGCGCCGATGACGATCATGATTGCCACGCGGGTGGTCGGGTGGTTTTGGAATGGGAGGTGGAAGTGGAGGGCGCTAAGCATTGGTGGCCTCGCGCGTTTCCGTTTCTGAATTGGAAAGGGCGTCAAGGCGCTTCTGCCGGTCCGCGATTTCCTTGATCAGGTTTTCGCGTTGCTGGTTGCGGACCTTCTCCATTGCGGCGCGGTATGCTTCATCCTGATCGGCGGAAAGCTCGATACCTTCCGCAATCGCCGCCGCAGCGAAGCGAAGGAACTGATACCCTCTCTGCGGTGTGTAATCCGTCCAATGGTCTGAAAGACCGGCCTGAATGAGGTTCCGTCGCGCCTGGCGGGCCTCCTCATCGGAAGCGCACGGGAGGATAGTTCTCCATGATCCGCTGCCGTCTCGCCAAGCGTTGACCTTCCATTGAAGATCGCCGTTGGTCTTCCCGAACAGGCTGATGAGCTTTATGCCTTCAGGCTTCCGGCTGTAGCCACTGTCGTACTGCTGTAGATCATCAAGCGGCAGAACATCATAGATCGTATCGCCATAGGCCTCGATCACTACATGGGTGATCCGTCCTTCAACGAAATCCTCGATCCGTTCCAGCCCTTCGAATTTCTTCAACCGATCCAGACGGGCACGAGTATCGCGCTCCGAATGGAGGCATTCCGAGTAAAGCTTGGTTTTGCGGTTTTCCAGATCGCGGACTTCCGCCTGAAGCGACGCGATCTGTTCACTACGCTTTTCGACCGGCGGCTTGGTGAATAGCTCCGAAGTGAATTCGGCAGGTCCGCGACCGACCTCATATCCCTCATAGGTTTCCAGTTCGATGATTGGAGCAACGACATGCTTTCCATCATCGGTTCGGGCAAGGTATTCAACCTCCCGGCCATCGCGGAGCCAATAGGCGCGGCCGACCTTGAATTGATTGTTGCTCATGCCGCGCTCCTTTTCGGCTGGCGGCTCTCGATCTCGGAAACCAAATCCTCCGGGTCCTTAAGGCCCGGGGAGAAGCGGTTCCCATGGCGGTCATAGGTCGCCGGGTGCCCGTCAAGGGGCACCGTGTATTCCAGGCATGCTGGCGATCCCCGGTTGAACCTCGCCGGCCCTGCTATGCGACCGTCCCGGGTGAGATACTTCTTGCGCGCCTTGATCCTCATCACGCGGCCTTCCTTTTGGTCTCAAGCGCATTGATCGCTGACCGGAAGTCGTTCGCGGACTTGATCTGCGCTTCTGCGTGGGAGAGTTCGCCGGCGTCGATCAGCACGAGGGCGCGGCGCATGGCCTTGCGGTATTCGTGCTCCAGATCGGCGCGCTGGCGGGTGAATTCGAAGGAGGGCATCAAGCCGCCTCCCTCTGGTCGTCCAGAACCTCAGAAAGAAGCGCATCGTCGGCTTCCGCGATCTGAATAATCTCGTGGCCCATTTGCGCCATGAGGGGTTTGGCTGCCTCGCAGAATGTGGAGACATAGCTGCTCGGCTCGCGATGGGTGGAGACATCGAACAGCACGTCATTGACGTTCAGGGTCCAATCGCCATTGAGATGGTCGCGCTCCGCCTCGACATCAATCCGGCATTCGACCGATAACCAGATCTTGCCGTTCGGAAGGCGTAAGTCTGCGCTGTAATCGATGATGGGCATGATCTCGTGCTCCATGTTCCCGGGGGAGTGGGCTAGGTGGTGGCTTGAATGCCGGTGACTTCTTCCAGCCCGCGGCCGTCCATCGACAGCGTGTGGCCGATCTGGCGTTCAAGCCGGACGTAGCGGCTGTAGAGGTCTGGATTAAGGTTTGCTGCTGTACGCAAATCGGAACGGTTCGCCATGATGCAGAACACGCAGGACAGTCGAGACATTCCGGCCGCGTAGGCCCAATGCGGTTTCTGGCCAGCTTCATCGATCAGCGCGAACACGTCTTCCTTGGACATGTCGAAGATCGGCAGCCAGTCATACCACTCGCGGCCCGCCTTGCTATTTCCGGCGTGAAAGCGGAAAGGCTTCTGCTTGGACCGAGCAGTGCTTTCCTCGGCCCGAATACCCATGCAGTTGACGACAAGTCCGCCGAATTCAGGGTGCGCCTTGAGATATCGGCGGATCGTTCTTTCGATGGGGCCGCGCTTCAAGTCGCTGGTGCACTGGCGCTGACCTGGGCTTGGCCACATTCCGCGACGCTCGACCATTTCGAGAAGCGTCTTGTTCGGGTTGCGGCAGGTCTCGAAGGCGATGTCGCCGATGGTCTTGCGGATATGATCGATATTCCCATCCCACTCGACCTCACCAAGATCGGCATGGACAACGAGAAGCTGGCGGGCAGGAACAACACGCCGAAGCATAATCGTCATGGCTTGGCTGTCTTTGCCGGCGGAATGGTTGATGACGAACAGCGCGCCGCGCTCGATCAGGTCATCAACTTGCTTCGACAGTTCCATCGTCTTCCTCTCCATTGTGTCCGGCAGATCTGGCAGGGCCGTCTTCGTGCTCGGTGTGTGAGAGGAATGTAAGTTCAGCCTACTTACATTGTCAAATGGAAAATGTAGGTCTTGCCTACAAAAGTAGGTTGGGCCTATGTTGGCTGCCATGCAGAGTTTCCGCTTCGCGATGGCGCGAGCGGCAGAATTTCAGGGAAAATCAATGAACGAAGAGACGGAATTATCGCCGGCCGGGCAATGGTATCGGAACAGGGATGAATGGATCAGGCATGTTCTGGGGCGGGATTACCTGACCGCCGATTGCCAGCGGGTCGGCATCTTCATCGCCATGCACATGAACCGGCGGGACAACCACACGAAGCACCAGCAGACGACAATCGCGAAGGATTTGGGGCTGGGCGTTGCGACGGTGAAGCGGTCAATCAAGAAGCTTCGAGAGGAAGGGCTGATTGACCTCGAAAAGGTGACGCGCGGTCGAAGGAATAGGGCTGTGAACCACTATTTTCTGATCTTCCCGTGGGCGTCCTAAGTATCACCAGTGATCCCTAGACTGGGTGTCACCAGTGATACCCCTAATAACGGTAGAACATAATAACGGTAGTTTATGATTAGAGGATATAGGGCTCTGAGAGGGAGTATTATATCTCCCAAGCCCTACCTCTCAAACGTAGAAGGGAAGGGCGCTCACTTCTTGAGATCTGATTTCCCGTCGGAGTCTCCGGACGTCACCCATAGCGCGAAGACCAGCGTAAGCAGCGGAACCGTTAAGCCAATGAGTAGAAATTCCAGTTCACTCATTTCAATTTCCTAAGATGGAAAACTGCTCTCAAATGTAGGGAAATGGCGATCAAAAGACAACCAATGGCAAAGAGGGCAACGGTTTTCAGGCTGACATTCGAGTTCCTAGAGGCGTATGAGACGAATGGAGCAAAAGCTCCAACGGCCACCATTGCAACAGCAAGTCCATTCAGGAAGTTTGCAGTGAGTTTGACGCGTTCGTTGTAGATCACATCGTTTTTGTCGGCCATTCGGTGTTACTCGTCCTCATCCAGATCATCGACCTCGATAAGGCCCATGCCGATGGCCCAATCGAGCAGGGCGGCGTTCACTGCCTCGTCTCGGGATAGGCTCTGTTCTGCGGCAAAATCGTCCATCACGGCCATAATCTCACGGATCAGGATAGTTTTGCCCGCCTCCTGAGTTCGATTGTCCACGCGCAGCGCTGCCCTTCGGAGCAAGACCTGGATTTCAGATCGGGACATTCCGTCGAGTTCGTCGGCGGCGGTCAGGAGCTGCGTGGCGAGCTTGTCGGTCATGATTGCTTCCCCTGAGTAAGCCTCCTCTACGCTCTCAGCTTGAGCTGGCGTTGGCTGTTGATTCCGCCATCGATTTGGCTCGGGACATTCCGATCTGAAGTTGCTGTCGGGCGCTGGGGTTCTGTGAAAGGTCCATGACGCGCTCAAATCCGGTTCCGGGGTTTGTAACGATGGCCTGCCGAACGGTGATATTGGTGGGATTGTCTCCCAGCAATGTGGCGGTGATCCTTGCATTTGGGACGGAGTTCCAGTTGGAACCGAACACAAGCTGAGCGCCAAAATTGTCGCTAGCAGGTCGGTCCATAACCAACTGGAGATCGCTATCGCGGACGATGTTGAAGCCGCGAGACATGTAGGTGGAAACGATCGCCTCTTTCGCCACCTGTTTGCTTGAGTTGAACGTGAAGCTGTTCGACGGAAGCGGCTCGTTTGACGTGGTTTGGCAGCCGGCCACCAGCACTCCCACCAGCGCTATCGCTGCAATCTTCCCCCGCATGAATTCCCCCTATTTGGCTAGGCGACACCGCCCATAACGACAAAGTGCACTGAATGAACGTTCTCGTGCCTGAAGCGCAATTCTTTTGATGGATTGTACTGTTCGAGGATCAGTTCTTCGGCGTTGTGGCGAATGAAACGCTTGATGTAAGCAAGAAGCGGCCCCTGTGGTTCGAGACGCACCTGAGCCACCACGAAATCTCCGCGCCTAACGCGCCGTGTCGGGTCTACAAAAACCACCTCGCCGTCGAAATATCGCGGTTCCATGGACTCTCCTGAGACCTGGACTGCGTAGGCACCTGATATCGGCGACAGAGATGGCGGCGCTAAAACCTCGTACAGAATGCTGCCGTTCAATTCGAATTCCCCATCCAATCCGCCTACTGCACTCCCGTAAACCGGTATCCTGACCCCGCTAGCGCCAACTCTCGCCCCGATGGTTGCGTTCGGCTTGTCAGCTTTCACCTGAGAGGAAACGTGATTTTTTAGGCTTTCGGAGATCGGAAACCGTCCTTTCCCTGTCAGATACCATTCTGCATCCCCACCAAGGAGCTCGGCGAGTCGGGGGAATTTTTCTGATTCCGGAACTGTTACATCGCCTTCCCACTGCGTCACCGACACGCGAGAAATTTTAAAAAAATCGGCGACATCCTGCTGGGTGAGTTCTTTCTGGGTTCGCGCTTGCCGGATGCGCTGGCCAATTGTTTCGGTGCGTTTTGTCATGTCTGAGGTTGTACTTTCAGCCTACGTATAATGCACCTACATCGGCGCTTGACATGGTAGGTAGGTGTGACTTACCAATACCTACCATGATCGATATTGTCTCAAGAGCAGCGGAGCGGTCGGGCGGAATAGTTTCCTTGGCCCGCGAACTCGGCATCAAACACAACGCCCTGTATTCGTGGAAACGAGTACCTGCGGAGCGGGTTCTCGATATCGAGCGTATTACGGGCATCTCACGCCATGAGCTGCGTCCTGATATTTTCGGTCCGGCTCCCAATAGGGAGTCGGCGGCATGATCGAGTTCCAGCCAACACAGCAGCAAGCCGCCGTCATTCCGTTCAACGAGAATTCGCTCACCGGACTGGTGAAGCGCGCGGCAACGCAGCTTGCGAGCGCTTCCAGTGCTGCCGAGGTATTGGAAGCGAAGGATGCCGCATCCATAGCTTACGACGCTTCGAAGAAAGCGGCGCGGCTGGCAAAGGCGAAAGGCGCTCACGATGAGCTGATCGCCAAGGCGCACCGAGCACAGGCTGATGCTCTTGAGATCGAGGCTGCCGCAAAGCGCCGACTGGCAGATGAGTACGATGCGGCGCAGGAACGGGGCGAAGCCGCCAAAGGGCGTCCGAAAACTCTTCCAGAAGGGAAGACTTTCACAGCCGCCGACGTTGGAATGTCCCACAAGGAAATCCACGAAGCCCGCCAGATCAGGGACGCCGAAAAGGCAGACCCTGGCATCACGCGGCGTACCCTTGATAGCCGCCTCGAAGCTAAGCAGGAACCGACAAAGGCCGCGTTGCGCGAAGCGGTAGTGGAAGCCGCCAAGCAGGGCATTCGCGGTGAGACCGCTCCGAACCGAAAGAACCCCCACTACAAAGCCCCGTCGAAGGCTGGCGCTGCATGGACGCATGTCTACGGCACCTGCCGCGCTTTCGCGGAATGGGCAACAGACGAAAACCTGCTGCTCGCCCTGCATGGTCTGCATGAGCGCGCTGACGATCAGGCCGCGAACATCGCCGCTGTCCAGAAGGCTGCCGCCACCCTCAACAAGTTTCTCGGAGACATCAATGCTCACTGACAAACTCCGCGTATTTCATGAGGCGGTGAATGCCGCCATTGGTGAAGTTGGCAAGAGCGCCGCCAAGATCGCGGATCGCGTCATTGCCGACGCCTTCCCGGAAACTGCCGATGCAGCCGAACGCGAAGGCGCGGACAAGATGCTCCGGCAGGGTGTCATTGCGAAGATCACGTCGATGCTGACGAAGGGCGGCGGCGATCCAGACCAGACTGATTTCTGCGAGATCGCCGACGACTTCATGCCAATCGTGGAGCGGCTTCACAGTCACAGCCACTACGTTCCTTTGCCTGACGTGCAGGAATACGTTCATGTCAGCATCCTGATCCAGAACCCGGAATGGCTCGACGCGGCGCGCAAGTTCAAGCGCCAGAAGGGCGAGGAAACCCTCGCAGAGGCCAAGGTTCTCGATGAGCTGTACGAGGCCGTCTCCCGCACCCCATCCCCCACCCCAGAAAGAGAGAGCGCGGCATGAGCGAGCGCAACCCGATCTACCAGACGTTCCTCCGCTCCGGTTTCATGGGGCAGCTTGAAGATCGCTTCCGCAGGGCTGGCGAGCATTCTGCGCTTTTCAGAACGGTCAGCAGTGAGCGCCGCGCGGTCATGTCCATGTGGAAGCGCGGCGTCATCGGATATGACGAGTACGTCTCGCTGACCGCGAAGATCAGCCGGGCGCTTCATGCTCGCATTCTCCGTGATGCAATGCGCGGCGTCAGCCTTCCCCATCGCCGGCGCACCATCGCAGAGTTCCGCAAGATCGCTCCGGCTGGCATGAGCTCTTACAACTGCCGGATGGGCGCTGAACTTCTGATGCAGCTGATAGCTGAGTACCTTCCATGGCTGCTCTCTGCCATCACGATCTACATGACGATCCTCGCCGGGAACCGATCGCGCCATGCGTGGCTTCTGGGTCTCGTCAATCAAGGCCTCTGGCTCATCTGGATCATATCGACCGCCTCGTGGGGACTGATCCCCATGAACCTTGCACTATGGGTCGTCTATGCTCGCAATCACCTGAAATGGACGGCATCGAATAAGGCTCTGTAGTAGATCGCGCCAAACGAGTGAGCCCGAAAGACCCGCAGGCGATAGCCGGTTGAAGCTCTTAGGGCGCGCCCGTCCATTCGAGACAGGAACATCGATGCGCTGCACACACTTCGTCGGCTTCCGTGGCGAGGAATACCACTCAGCGGTGAAGGCCTTCGGGCCACCCGATTTCATCCATCGCGGATGGGACCGGCGCGCCCAGCGGGAGGTTGCTGATTGCGATATGGTGGTGTTCGCCAAGGGTACGGCAGATCAGGAGCCGCGGGCGCGCAGCTATGACGATCTTCGGGAGACCTGACATGCTCAACGCCGGACCCCGCATGCAACCGTCCCGTCCGATTGCTGACGGCATCTGCTTCAATGATCTCGACGGCCTCAATACGAAACAGTGCAACATACTCGCATCCCGTGGAGTGGTGTTCTGCACTCAGTTCAAGGCCAATGGTCGCCCGTATGGCGGATGCATCATTGCAACGTCATGGCCACACGCGGAGGAAATCGCGTTCGGTCGCGGCCTCGGCGAGGAAGTGATTGGCGTGCTGGCCGAGACAGGGGAGTACGACTGATGCCTCGCAAGCCCCCGCCAGGTATCACTGGCCCGAAGAATATCGGGCAGCGAGTATGCTTCATGCTCGTCGGTGTAATCGCATTGGCGCTTCTCATGGAGGTGTTGGTGGTCGCGGCGATGTTGATCCGTTGACCCGTCCAGACCGCAGATCATCGGAAGCGCAGGGCTATCGCCCTTGGTACAAAACCGCCCGGTGGCAGAAGCTCCGATGGAGCATCCTTGTCAGGGACCGTTTCACGTGCAGGAGGTGCAAGCGCGTCGAGCCCGACACGAGCAAGCTCGTTGCCGACCACATCAAAGAGCATAAGGGAGACGAGCGCCTGTTTTGGGACCGCGACAATCTCCAGTGCCTGTGCAAGCACTGCCATGACAGCGCGAAGCAGTCGTTCGAGAAGACCGGACGGAAGCGCGCGCTCATAGGGCTGGATGGCTGGCCCATAGACGAAGGGTAGGGGTTTCTCGGTCGGGCTGCCCCGGTAAAATGCTCAACGCCTCTCCACGGCCTCCCATGGCCCGCTGTGGGCGCGAAAAGGGGGTGGGGGTATCGGAAAATCGGGATCGGGGGCCCCTTCTAGACCGCCTCGGTAATTCAAAACAGAATTAGTTTCTCTGCGGTGATGGTTTTGCCGCTTCCAATCACAAGGATTGATGCATGGGACTTCGCGGGCCAGGTGCCACTCGGGCAAGGCTGGCGCGGGAACAGGCAGAGAAGTCGAAGCGCCGGCTCCCATGGAAGAAGAAAGGCCTTACCCGCGTCGGGCGGGTGATTGCTTTCCTCGAATTCCTGCCCATCACCAAGGGCAAGCTCGCCGGCAAGCGCATGAAGCTGCTGCCGGAACAGCGGGAGTTCGTGAAGAAGGTTTATGGACGATCAGGGGCGAACCGGGTCCGTCTTGCGATCAAGTCGGAGCCACGTGGCAACGGCAAGACTGGCCTGATTTCCGGGCTGGCGCTGTGTCATCTGCTTGGTCCTGAGAGCGAGCAGCGCGGCGAGGTTTACTCGGCTGCCATCGACAGGCAGCAAGCCGGTCTGATCTTCAACGAGATGGAGGCAATAATTCTCGCGGTGCCGGAGTTCGCCGCGCGCGTGAACCCACAACGCTTTCATAAGCGAATGGAGGTTCTGGACGGTGACGGGGCGGGTTCGATCTATGAAGCACTGTCGGCTGATGCTCGGCGCGCTCATGGTCTGGCGCCGTCGTTCTGGGTTTATGATGAACTGGCGCAGGCGCGCGACGGCGAGCTGCTCGAGAACCTGCGCACCGCGATGGGCAAGCGGAAGGCAGCGTTGGGGATGGTGATCTCTACCCAGGCTCCGACAGACGATCATCCGCTGTCGATGCTGATTGACGATGCGCTTGAAGGCCATGACAGCAGTATCGTGATTGACCTCCGAAGCGCGCCACTTGATGCGGATCCGTTCTCACGAGAGACCATCAAGCAGTGTAACCCCGCTGCCGGGGTGTTTCTCGATCTCGATGATGTGGTGAAGGAGGCCGAGCAGGCCCGGCGCGTTCCTATGTTCGAGGCGCGATACCGGAACCTGCGCCTCAACCAGCGGATCGACGGCAATGCCGAGAACAGGATCGTGACCCGTCCGATCTGGGAGGCCTGCAAAGCGGAGATCGACGTGGCCGATCTGAAAGGGCGGAAGTGCTTTGGCGGCCTCGACCTATCCGGCAAGCATGATCTTTGCGCGCTGGTTCTGGCCTTCCCGGACGATGATCCGGAGCCAGGGTTTGATCTACTGTCATTCTTCTGGACGCCGGAAGGACAGATGGAGGCGCGCCGGGATCGCGAGCGGGAGCTGTTTCGCGTCTGGATCAGCAAAGGTCACATCACTTCTGTGCCTGGGCCGGTCATCAAATACCGGTACATGGCGGCCCAACTTGGTGATCTGATGCAGGCCTTCGATATCCAGGCAATCGGGTTCGACCGCTGGCGCATCGATGACTTCAAGGTCGATATGGCTGATGAGGGTGTCGACCTTCCGCTCGAGCCGTACGGGCAGGGGTTCAAGGACATCTCGCCGGCCATCGAGTTTTTCGTCGAGCTGGCACTGTCTGGCAGGCTTCGACACGACGGCAATCCGGTCATGAATTCGTGTGTCGCCAATGCGATCACGGTCAAAGACCCAGCCGGTAACATGAAGGTCGACAAGGAAAAATCGAACCGATCTTCCTCTGTCAGGATCGACGGTTTGCAGGCGGCCCTGATGGCACTTGGCACGGCAAAGCGGTTCGCTCCTGAGACGAAGCCCGAGCCCAAATATCAGATGTTCGCCTTCGGCTGACATCGCTCCCTGAAAATCAAAACGCTGGAGGTCCGTCATGACTGTGACGCGCCGCGCATACTCGTATCTGCACATCAAGGCAGTGAACGAGGATAAGCGCATAATTCGCGGTGTCGCGACGACGCCGGCGGTTGATCGTGTTGGCGATGTTGTCGAGCCCATGGGGGTGAAGTTCCAGAACCCCATGCCGTTCCTGTGGCAGCACGATTCCGGGAAACCCATCGGCACGGTGAAGTTTGACGAGCCGACCGAGGATGGCATCACATTCGAAGCTGAGCTCCCCGTCATTGAAGAAGCCGGGACGCTGAAAGATCGCGTTGATGAAGCCTGGCAGTCGATCAAGCTGGGCTTGGTCCGCGCCGTTTCCATCGGCTTCAAGGCCATCGAGTACGCCTTCATCGAAGGCACCAACGGCATTCGCTTCACTGAAAGCGAAGTCTTCGAACTTTCCGCTGTCACGATCCCGGCCCAGCCGGAAGCCGTCATGACGAGCATCAAGAACATGGACGCGGCCGGTGTCGCGCTCATCAAGTCCTTCGATCCGAACGCTCCCGCCGCGATTGGCACGATTGAGCGTCCGGCGAAGACCTCTCCCGGCGCTTCGGGAAAATCTCACAAACCCGTCAATTTGCGCCCGAAGGAGGGCAAAGACATGAAAACGCTCGCTGAGCAGATCACGGCTCTGGAAGCCAAGCGTGCCGCGAATATGGCCCGCATGGAGGAAATCCAGACCAAGGCGTCCGAAGAAGGGCGCACCAAGGATGAGGCCGAACGCGAAGAGTTCGGAACCCTCGCCGACGAAAACGACACCATCGACGAGGAGCTGAAAGACCTTCGCCGCATGGAGAAGGCCAAGGCTGTCGAGGCCAAGCCGGTAAACAAGGCACCGGCACCTGCGACCACCGACGCGCCGGCTCGGGCGGCTGTCACGGTGAAGGGGCCAAAGGCGGCGCCCGGCATCGAGTTCGCCC
>NZ_CAJXGF010000059.1 GCF_913053745.1 uncultured Nitratireductor sp. | reverse complement strand
GTCCAATATTCCCCACTGCTGCCTCCCGTAGGAGTCTGGGCCGTGTCTCAGTCCCAGTGTGGCTGATCATCCTCTCAGACCAGCTACTGATCGTCGCCTTGGTAGGCCTTTACCCCACCAACTAGCTAATCAGACATGGGCTCATCCAACTCCGATAAATCTTTCCCCCGAAGGGCGCATACGGTATTAGTTCAAGTTTCCCTGAGTTATTCCGTAGAGCTGGGTAGATTCCCATGCGTTACTCACCCGTCTGCCGCTCCCCACAAGGGGGCGCTCGACTTGCATGTGTTAAGCCTGCCGCCAGCGTTCGTTCTGAGCCAGGATCAAACTCTCATGTTTAGAGATTTGATATTGGCTTTATGGTCACGCTTGAATCGACGAGAACATTCACACCCGCCTGACCGATAAAACCAGCCAGACGATTGTAACTTTCTCTCGAAACGTGATCCGCCAAAGTCTCGTTCGGATCCAAATCCCCGAAGGTACCCAGATCCCGCAAGCCTCTGCCGCCCACGTTTCTCTTTCTTCCAATATTCAATTGTCAAAGATCAGACGTCACAGACGCAACGTCAGGGCCCTCAGCGTTTCGGCTCCGGGCCCGGTCGAGTGTCGCTCACGCGGCTCTCTATGATATCCCCAACAAGGCCGAAACTAAGCGCCGCCAGCGGCGTGCCGCCCTCGTTGGTGACGCGTATATAGGCCGGACCCAAACAAACTGTCAACGGACAAAACGTAAGTTTTTTGAATTTTTTGCGACACATTTTTCGGACCGTGAAAGTCCGCTTTTCGAACACGGCTTCACACAAGTGTTGCCATTCATCACGCCGTCACATTAGAGTCGAATTTAACGAATAAATGCGGAATGCGATTTCATAGAGCGACAGCGTCCCGACGGCGCATTTCGGACGCTCATTATATAGATCAGGTATTCATGACCGTGAGGGTCGGGGAGAAGCCTCTGTCATCGTTGTTCTCCGATGTAGCGTTGAACCGCGCTGTCCGCCTGTCCGTCAAGCCCGGGCACGTCCTTGCGCGCCGCCCCGTATGGCAAGGAAAAGAAACATGACATCGAGGCGCCACCGGCAATGAACGATAGCGAGCTTCTCGAACAGACCGTTGGCGAAGACGATCCCCTTATTGCAGACGGACGCAGCGGCCCGCCCGATCGCCGTGAAATTTCCGCGCGCTGGCTTGTCGGCACATTTCTGACAGGCGTCACTTCTACGGTTCTCATGGGTGTGGCGCTTTCCGCCGCCCTGGATGGTCGCCAGCAACTCGCCACGCCACCCGAGGTCGCGCTTCTCGGCGACATATCCGATCCCATTGCGGAAGCAGCCAAGACAACCCGTCTCGTAACGCCCCCCACGATCAGCCGCGGCGAAGAGCGGCGCATGATGGAGGTGTCGACCGTGATGCGCAGCGGCGACACCGACGTCATCCGCACCCTGCCCTTCGTGCACGCCAAGATGGCCCTCACCGCCAATCACTCGACCGACAAGGACTACCCGCCTTTCGACCCGCTCGCCGTATTCGCAGAGGACGGCGCCACAACCACCGCCCGCACAGGCCTGATCTACGGCGCGAAGGTGGAAAGCGAAGTCAGCCTCAAAAGTCTGGACTTCCCGCTGCATTCTCAAGAGTTCAGCTCGGCGCGCAGTCTGAGCACAGAGGAGGTCGAGGTCGCAGTCCGCAACACCGGCGCGATTCTGACCGACGGCGATGTGCAGGTGGCCGCACTCCACTATGTGGATCCGCAACGCTTCGGCGATACACTATCGACACAGGCGCTCGCCGCTTTCGGCGCGCGCGTCATCCCCGAAAACGTCTCCATCGCAACGCAGACCACCCGGGAAACCACACCGGAATTCGCAGAAGACCTCATTCCCTTCCGCACCGAGCGGGCGATCGCCGATGTCTTCGCCCAGTCCGGCTACAAGGGCGAGGACGTCGACGGCATGGTCGAAGCCATTACCAAGCTGCTCAACGCTCCCGACCTCAAGGCGGGCACGTTGCTTCGCATCGGTGTCGAAACCCGTGGCGAAAGAAGCCGCATCGTGCGCACGAGCGTCTACGAGGGCAGGAAGCATATCGTGACCATCGCCCTCGACGATCGCGAACAATATGTGCCGGCGGAGGAACCGGAGATGAACCCGGTGCTTCTTGCAGCCTTCGACCACCCGGCCGCATCGCGCCGCATGCCCCGCTCCGATCTGCCGCGCGTCTATGACGGCATCTATCGTGCGGCTTATGCTTACGGCCTGACGCCCGATATGACGAAGCGGCTCATAAAACTCCTGTCGGCGGATGTCGATTTCCAATCGCGGCTTTCGCCCGCCGACCAGCTCGAAGTGTTCTTTTCGGCGCCGGATGCGGACAAGAACGCCACGGATCAGTCAGAATTGCTTTATGTAAAGGCGAGTTTCGGCGGCACGACACGCACTTTCTATCGTTTTCAGTTTGACGACGGCACAGTCGACTATTTCGACGAGGACGGCCGCAGCGCGAAACGTTTCATGCTCAGAAACCCGGTTCCGAACGGTCGGTTCACCTCCGGTTTCGGCATGCGGCGGCATCCTGTCCTCGGCTATAGCAAGATGCACACAGGCGTGGACTGGGGTGCGCCACGCGGCACCCCGATCATCGCTGCCGGTGACGGCGTTGTGGAAAAGGCAGGCTGGGCCGGTGGCTATGGGCGCCAGACCATCATCCGCCACAACAACGGCTTCAAGACGTCCTACAATCACCAAAGCGGTATCGCCAAGGGCGTGTCGGCGGGTGCTCGCATTCGTCAGGGCCAGGTGATCGGGTATGTGGGGGCAACCGGTTTGGTGACCGGCAACCATCTTCACTACGAAATGATCGTCAACGGCACCAAGGTCGACCCGATGCGGGTGCGCCTGCCCGACAACCGCGCGCTCAAGGGTGAGGATCTGCTGGCCTTCGAACGCGAACGCGGCCGGATCGATGAACTGCTCGAAGAAAACGAGGATGCCCCGCTTTCAGTCGCCGCGAGCGATAGCTGATCCGTCAATCCAGGCCCGTTGCGCCCACGGGTTCTTTGCCTTTCGCCTGTTGCGTGAACCAGGCAACCAACGCAGACGCAAGACAGAAGGCGCACATCACCCAGGCCACCCCGGAAAACGCGGCATCGCTGGCGGACACCCGCGCAGCCTCCAGCGTGTCGGGCAACGCGCCACCGGCAGGCTCGCCGAATCCCGGCACCGTTTCCACCCGCGATCCGAGTGCGCCCGCATACCGGTACGCGGCGAAGGTGCCCATCGCCGCCACAGCCATGAGACCGGCGATGCGCGAAATGGCATTGTTGATCCCTGAGGCCGCACCGGTATCTTCATCCCTCACCGAGGTCATAACAGCAGTGGACAAGGGCGAGACGACAAGCGCCATTCCCAGCCCCATCAGCACCATCATAGGAAATGCCGCCAACCAGAAGCGGTGAATGCCCGATCCGGAGATAAAGGCCAGACCACCGAACGCCAGCGCCACGACGAAGCTGCCAGCTGTGATCGGCAAGCGAGGGCCGACCGCATCGGACAGGCGTCCGACCGGCCCCGAAAGACCCGCAATCGCCAGCGACAAGGGCAAGAATATAAACGCCGTTGTGGCTTCATCCAGCCCCCACCCGGCGATCAGCAGCATGGGAAGGTAGAAGAGAATACCCGACAGCGCGAAATAAAGGACGAAGGTCGCAACATTGGCGCCGGAAAACGGAAGAATGGCGAAAAGCGAGAGATCGATCATCGGCTCCTTGCGCGACCGCTCCCAGACGACGAAGCCGCCGAGCACGCAGAGTCCGAAGGCCACCGGAACCATCGCGCCAGACGCGCCACCCTCTCCAGGACTGTCCGCGGAGGACGCGGTAAGACCGTAGGACATCGCCCCAAAGGCGATTGTCGCCAGGATCGCGCCGATCAGATCCAATTTTCGGTCGCCCGCCGGCCGGTCTGGGGGGACACGCAGAAGCATTGCGATGGCGAGCGCGCCCAAGGGCAGGTTGATCGCAAAAATGACGCGCCAGGCCGCGTCGCCGAACGCGGACAAAAGCAAGCCGCCGAAAACCGGACCTATCGCGGTGGTCAGCGCGGACGAAGCCGCCCATATGCCAATCGCCTTGCCCCGCTCTGCCCTTGGATAGGCCTTGGCGATGATGGCCAAACTGCCGGGAACCATGAAGGCGGCACCAATGCCTTGCACCCCACGGGCCATAATCAAGGCATCGGCCGAAGGAGCGGCAGCGCACACCATCGAGGCCAGAATAAACAGCACGATGCCGGCAATGAACGTCTTGCGCAGACCAAATTTGTCTCCAGCACTTCCGCCAACCAGGATAAGAGCCGCGAGCGTCAATGCATAGGCGTTTGAAATCCACTGCGCATCGGCCAGAGAAGCATCGAGATCGGCGCGCATTGCCGGCATGGCAACCGACACAACGGATCCATCGATAAAGCCGAGAGCAGACGCCAAGATCGCGGCGAACAGAACATTGCTCCGGCGCGAACGCGGACAGAATGTCCGCTCCGCCGCGCTTTCAGCCTCAAGCGCAAGCCCAGGTTCGATTTCGCATGGCCCCTGCATCGGGAGAGGGTACCTGCCGAATCCTCCCTCATCAATCCGGGAGAAGAAAGCTCACTGCCGTAAGCTGTCACGAAGCTTCCAAGCAGACCTATTCGGCAAACGTCACTGAGACGCCGGGCTTAACACGCTTTGCAAGCTCTTCGGCGTCCCAATTGGTCAAGCGGATGCAGCCATGCGAGGCGGTCTTGCCGATCTTGGAAGGATCGGGCGTACCATGAATGCCGTAGGTCGGTTTGGACAACGCGATCCAAACGGATCCGACCGGACCGTTGGGACCGGGAGGTATGGTGAGGACCTTATCGTTGTTGCCCTGCTTAAAATTGAGTTTCGGATTGTAGGTATATTCCGGATTGAGGGCGATCCGGGCAACGGTATGCGTGCCTGTGGGCGACGGGGTGTCGGATGAACCGATCGTTGCGGGATAGGCCGACACGAGCTGACCATCTTCGTTGTAGGCGCGCAATTGCTTGGCACTTTTGTCGGCCACGATGCGCGTTACCTCAACCTTCGCGGGGCGCTTGACATTGACCACTTTGATAATCGTTCCCGGGCGATTGAAATTCGCATCCGGATTGAGAGCAACCAGATATTTTTCATCCATATGAAAACGCTCGGCCAGCATCTCGACAACAGACGTATAGGAAAGTGCCTCGAGCTGCGCCTTATGCGCGTAATCCGATGGGACCGAAGCGATATATGGACCCGCAGCATCCTCGGCAGTGATGGTATAGTCCTTAAATGCATCGCCGCCGGTGCGCTCCAGTTCCGCTTTCACCCATTCCTTGTCATAGGTTCTGAGCGTCTGGCCCGTGATCTCGCGATAAGCGCGGATCGCTTTGTTGACATTGTCGCCAGTGCGGCCGTCGATCACGCCGGGCGATGCGCCTAGACGGTCCAGCAGCACCTGAAAACGGGTCACATCCTCACTAACACCGCTCGGCAGGACCACGGCGCTGTCCTTTGGGAGAGACGGCATGTCGGACGCATTGTCGGAACCATCATCAAAGCCCGGCTCTCCATCGGGAATGGCGGCCATGCTGTCCCTTGGGTCCGGCGCATCCAGCGGTGCACGTTCGATGGTTTCACGCCGGTAGTCGGGGGCCTCGCGATAGACATCCCGGTCGTCGTATCGCGGTGCCTCGCCGTAGGATTGATCGGCGTACGGATCCGTATAGCGATCGTCCGGCGCATTGCGCGCCCTTCCGCGATCACGCCTGTAGCGGTCGACATCGCGAGGGTCGGAGAAGTCATAAACCTGGCCACCGAACTCGCGCGGGCGCGCGGGCCGGCGTTCGTACTGCCTGTCGCCCGGCGCCGCAGGACGAATTTCCACCACTTCGCCAGTATAGGCATCAACAATGATCTCGCGGCCATACTGATCGATATAAACATCGAAATCATAGTTTTGAGCAATTTGAACGGGCGTGTCCGCAGTCACCGTGTTCGGCGCATCCCAATCGCGCGCAACATCGTTATCGGCTGAATTGAACACATGGCTGTTGCGGCGGGTTTCGGTTTCCGGCATTGCAGCCAGCGCCGCCGCCGGCCCCATCGCCAGGCACAAAGCAGTCATCAAATGCAGTTTCACCTTCATCGCCCCTCGTCTCATCCCATCTGGATAGGCTGATCGCCCCGCCGGCGATTCGCCCATTTGACGAATGATTTACCATAGGAGATGAACCGGACGTGAAGATGGCGACGGTCACGGCATTTTCAGGGCGGAACTCAGGCCGGATCAAGGCCGAGTTCACGCCTCAGTTTGCGGGTCAGGCCCGAGGCGACGATCCGGTGACTTTCCGCCAGATAATCCGCCAATGCGTCGTCGTCCATTGTTTCGTTGGTCTGCCTCTGGATCCATTTCATGCCGCGAGATGCGAGATAAGGTGCCGGGCGCAGACCCGGTTGCTCCCTTAGCACGTCGAACGCCATTTCCGAACATTTGAAGGACACGGCAACATTCTCGCCACCGCTATGACTGCCGATGGCAAAGACCTTGCCGCCCACCTTCCAGACATGCGCCCCACCCCATTGAACGACATGCGCGGTGTGGGGAAAGGCAGCGCAAACCGCATTGTATTTGTCGATTTGCACGTGCCTTCCCCTTGTCCGAACTAGGCCGCCTGTTCGGCCTGCTCCTCGAGCGACGCCTTGCGCGTACGGAAATTCAGGCGATCGGAAGCCGACGTAACCTTTACGTTGGAGCCGTCGAAGATCTCGCCCTGGAGAATCTTCTCCGCAAGCGGATCCTGAAGTTCCTTCTGCATGACCCGTTTCAGGGGACGCGCGCCGTAAGCCGGATCATAACCCTTGTTCGCAAGCCAATCGACCGCCTCCTTGTCGAGGTCGAGCGTAATCTTACGGTCTGCGAGTAGCCTTTCCAGACGCTGAAGCTGGATCTCGACGATCTGCCCCATATCCTGCCGACGCAGCCGGTCGAACAGGATAACCTCGTCAATCCGGTTCAAGAACTCGGGGCGGAAGGACGCCTTGACGACATCCATGACCTCGTTGCGCACCTTATCGACATCCTCGCCCTCACCAAGATTTACGAGGTACTCGGCGCCAAGGTTCGAAGTCATAACGATCAGCACGTTGCGGAAATCGACCGTGCGACCCTGACCGTCTGTCAAACGACCGTCGTCGAGAACCTGAAGGAGCACGTTAAACACGTCAGGATGCGCTTTTTCGACCTCATCGAACAGGATGACCTGGTAAGGCCGGCGGCGAACCGCCTCGGTCAGAACACCCCCTTCCTCATAACCGACATAGCCGGGCGGCGCGCCGATGAGCCGGGCCACGGAGTGCTTCTCCATGAATTCCGACATGTCGATGCGCACCATCGCCTGCTCATCGTCGAAGAGAAAACTGGCAAGCGCCTTGGTCAACTCCGTCTTGCCGACACCGGTCGGGCCGAGGAACATGAACGAACCGATGGGCCGGTTGGGATCCTGCAAGCCGGCACGGGCACGGCGCACGGCCTTGGACACGGCTTGCACCGCCTCGCCCTGGCCAACGACCCGTTTGGCGAGCTCATCTTCCATGCGCAACAATTTCTCGCGTTCGCCTTCGAGCATTTTGTCAACCGGAATACCGGTCCAACGCGAAACGACATGAGCCACATGATCCGGCTTAACGGTCTCCTCGACCATACCGGAAGCGCCCTCTTCCTCGCTCTGCGCCTCGGCCTCGGCAAGGTTTTTCTCAAGTTCCGGGATCAGGCCGTAAGCCAGTTCACCGGCCCGCTGGAATTCGCCCCTGCGCTGGGCAATGGCCAGTTCGTTTCGTGCCTCGTCGAGTTGTTTCTTGAGGTCGGCGGCAAGACCGAGCTTATCCTTTTCAGCGGCCCAGCGGCTGGTGAGGCGCGACGACTCCTCTTCGAGATCGGTCAATTCCTTCTCGAGTTTCGCCAGGCGATCCTTCGATGCTTCGTCTTTTTCCGCCTTCAACGCCTCGCGCTCGATCTTGAGCTGCATGATGCGCCGATCGATCTCGTCGAGCTCTTCCGGCTTGGAGTCCACCTGCATACGCAGCCGAGAAGCCGCCTCATCCACAAGGTCGATGGCCTTGTCGGGCAAGAAACGGTCGGTGATGTAACGGTTGGAGAGCGTGGCGGCAGCGACAAGAGCCGAGTCGGAAACCCGCACTTTGTGATGCTGCTCATACTTCTCCTTCAATCCGCGCAAGATCGAAACCGTGTCCTCAACCGTCGGCTCGGTGACGAAAACCGGCTGGAAACGTCGGGCCAATGCGGCGTCTTTCTCCACATGCTTGCGGTATTCATCCAGCGTCGTCGCACCGACGCAGTGCAACTCGCCGCGTGCAAGAGCCGGCTTCAGGAGGTTGGATGCATCCATGGCGCCATCGGCCTTGCCGGCACCCACAAGTGTGTGCATTTCGTCGATGAACAGAATGATGTTTCCATTGGCTGCCGTCACTTCGGAAAGCACAGCCTTCAAGCGTTCCTCGAATTCGCCGCGATATTTCGCCCCGGCAATCAAGGCCCCCATATCGAGCGCCATGAGCTGCTTGTCTTTCAGAGATTCAGGGACGTCGCCATTGACAATGCGCAGGGCAAGCCCTTCGGCGATGGCGGTTTTACCGACACCGGGTTCGCCAATCAGCACCGGATTGTTTTTCGTGCGGCGCGACAGAACCTGGATCGTGCGACGAATCTCGTCGTCGCGGCCGATCACAGGGTCGAGTTTACCCCCGCGGGCATCCGCCGTTAGATCGCGCGCATATTTCTTGAGCGCGTCGTAGCCTTGTTCGGCACTGGCCGAATCGGCCGTCCGGCCCTTGCGTATATCGTTAATCGCCTGATTCAGAGCGGTCGGCGTAACGCCTGCCTTGGACAGGATGTCGGCCGTCTTGGCAGATTTCTCGACCGCAAGCGCGGTAAGCAGACGCTCCACGGTGACGAAGCTGTCGCCGGCCTTCTTGGCAAGCTCCTCAGCGGTTGAAAAAACCTTGGCGAGGGGCTGCGCCATATAGAGTTGACCATTGCCGCCTTCCACCTGAGGCATGGCCTTCAGCGCGGCTTCGACACCAAGACGAACATCCTGCGCCCGCCCACCCGCGCGTTCGATAAGCGAGGCGGCGAGCCCCTCTTCGTCATCGACGAGCACCTTGAGCAAATGCTCAGGCGTAAACTGCTGGTGATTGCTGGTCAGCGCGTGGGTTTGCGCAGCCTGTATGAAACCGCGAACCCGCTCCGAATACTTCTCAAAGTTCATAAGTGTCTCCATTTCCTTGCCGACCTGCTTTGCAGCACCGACAACGACCAATGCGACGGGCTCCCATAAACCGTGATCGGATCAGATTATCACGGTCTTTCGCGGCAAGCCCAACTGTTTGAGATATGGGAACATATCCCTATCAGCACAAGATGGAGACCAAAACGAAAAACGGCGGGGAAGTCCCGCCGTCTCGTACATTCTCTCGTTTGCCTGTTCAGCCCTGCGCGGCGATCTTTTCAGGCGCGGCAGCAGGGGCAGCACTCTCACTTCCTTCACCGCCTTCGGCATCCTCCGTCTTACGCGTGCGGGGGCGGCGTGGACGTTTGGCCGGCTTTTCACCTTCCTGAGCCTCGTCGCCACTTTCCGCTTTAGCGGCGGCAGGTTTGCTGCGGCTGCGGCGTGCAGGCTTCGGCTTGTCGCCTTCCGTCCCGCCGTTCATGCCGTCAGCAGCGTGGCCGTTCGTCGTGCCAGCGCCCGCTTCCTCGCCGTTGAGCGCGAGCTCGGCCGGAACACCCTTGATCTCGGGTTGCGGACCGGAACCGTCCTCGACACGCTTCTGGCGCTGTTGCTTCTGGTTGCTGCCGTTGCTTGCCTCGGAAGCGTCCTGCTCGTCCGCGTCGCCATCGGAATCGTCGCGATTCTCACGCGCTTGCTGCTGTTGCTGAATCTGTGCCTGAGCCGCAGCGATAATGCGATTGTAGTGTTCCGCGTGTTGCAGATAGTTCTCAGCCATCACGCGATCACCGGAACTTTGCGCATCACGCGCCAGTGCGGCGTATTTATCCGCCACTTGCTGTGCTGTTCCGCGGATTTTCACATCCGGGCCATTGCTCTCGTAGCTGCGTGCTAACGGATTCGGGCCCTTGCGGTTGTTATTCCCGCGACCGCGCATGCGCCTGTTCTGCTGTTGTGGCCTCATTCGACTCTCTTGGTTTTCGAGACTGCTTGTTCGAGACAGATTGTTTGAAACGATACTCTTTCAGATGGCGGACGACGGCGGGAAGCCAGCAGTCTCACATCTCCCCTTGGCTCTATGCCGCGCCGCTCGTCGCGGGCGCCAATGCCATTGCTGTTCCGCTTCATATCAGTTGCCGGACAATCCCCACAATGAAGCAGAGGCGATAAACGCCTTTCACGACAGCTGGTCCTCGGGAACCGAATCGATAACGGTGCTGTCTGCTTCGTCCCATCCGGTAGCCGGAACCTAGCGGCATTCTTTTGCAATGCCAAGCTTTTTTTCAAGCTTGTTCACGAGACGTTTTTGCGGCGAAAATCAACGTTCGGTCATGTCCGGCCAAATCCCGTCCCGCCTGGTGCAAGCGAAAACCTTTCCCGGTGAAAAGCTCGGTTACACTCTCCCTTTGATCGTATCCAATCTCTACGGCAATCATTCCGCCAGCAGCCAGACAGGCCGCGCTTTCCGCAGCTATCCGTCTGTAAGCATCCAGACCGTCTTGGCCGGCAACGAGCGCACGTCTCGGATCGTGTCCGCGAACCTCAATGGCAAGGCTGCACCAATCGCATTCACGGATATAGGGCGGGTTCGAGACGATGAAGTCGAAACGGCTGTCAATCTGGTCGAACCAGTTGGACAGGCAGGCCTCGAACCGACCGCCATATCCATTTATATCGGCATTCGCGCGCGCCGTTGCAAGCGCATCGGCGGAAATATCCGATCCGACAGCCCGCGCGGCCGGCAAAACGCTCAACAAAGCCAGTGCAATCGCGCCCGTGCCTGTCCCAATATCGAGGATACGCCAGGGGCGGTCTTCCCCACCCAGTCGCCGAGCCTCCGCCAGAACGAGATCGACCAGCGTTTCGGTATCCGGGCGAGGCTCGAGCGTTTCCTCCGAAAGCTTCAATTTCAGCCCGTAGAACTCCCTGTAACCAATGATACGATGCACGGGTTTGCCAGCGATGCGCGCTTCCAGCGCGTTGTTCAACGATGAACGTTCGGCCTCGGAGATCGTCCATTCGGGTCGCGAGATGGCATCGAGGCGCGAGGTTTGCGTGACATGTTCGACGAGAAGCCGCGCATCGAGCGCCGCTTCGGGGATTCCGGCACGCTTCAACCTGTCGCGAGCCTCAACAAGCAGTGCACCAAGAGTCTCGGCGTCAGCCATCCGTCTCTGTTTCCGCAAGCAGCTTGGCCTGATGGTCGGAGATCAAAGCGTCGATCACTTCATCGAGGTCGCCCTCAATCACGCGGTCGAGCTTATAGAGCGTCAGGTTGATGCGGTGATCCGTAAGGCGCCCTTGCGGAAAATTATAGGTGCGGATGCGCTCCGAACGGTCACCGCTGCCCACCTGCAAACGCCGCGCCTCGGACCGCTCGTCCGCCGCTTTCATGCGCTGCATATCGAACAGCCGCGCCCGCAGGATCTGCATGGCGCGAGCGCGGTTCTGATGTTGCGATTTTTCAGCCTGAAGCACAACGATCCCGGTCGGGACATGCGTGATGCGCACTGCCGAATCGGTTGTGTTGACGTGCTGCCCGCCGGCGCCCGAAGCACGCATCGTGTCGATGCGTATGTCGTCGGGCCTGATGTCCACGTCGATGTCCTCGGCTTCCGGCAGAACCGCAACCGTGGCGGCAGAGGTGTGAATACGGCCCTGCGCCTCCGTCGCCGGCACACGCTGTACCCGATGAACGCCGGATTCGAATTTCAGGCGTGAGAACACGCCGCGGCCCGAAACAGTGGCAATGATTTCCTTGTAGCCGCCCGCCTCGCCCTCGCTGGCCGAGACGACTTCGACGCGCCATCCCTTCTCCGAAGCATAGCGCTCGTACATCCGGAACAGGTCGCCGGCGAAAAGAGCGGCCTCATCGCCACCGGTGCCGGCGCGGATTTCCAGAATTGCGTTTTTGTCGTCGGCTTCGTCCTTCGGCAGGAGAAGGATCTGCATTTCCTCGCCGAGCGTCTCGAGGCGTGCTTCAACGTTCTCAAGGTCAGCCTCGGCGAGCTCACACATCTCTCTGTCCGTCGCCGGATCGGCGAGCATCGATTTGAGATCGTCCAGTTCGTTTTCGGCCTGGCGCAATTCGCGGATCTTGCCCGCGACTTCCTGCAATTCGGAATATTCGGAAGCGAGCTTCACATAGACATCGGGCTCGGGTCCTGCCGCCATCTGCGCCTCGATCAGCTCGAAGCGTTTGAGAACCTGGTCCATGCGGTCGCGTGGCAAGTCGGTCATCGACGGGAAAGCCTGTCAGTTCTAGAGAGCAACGGTGTGCCGGTTGGCGAAATCGCGAAGCAGCGCGCGAATATCGGTGGATGCACTGTGGTTGGCAAGTGCTTCTTCCATCACGATGGCAAGGTCAGAGAGCGGCAGTTCGCAAAGCATTGCTTTCACCGGGCCGATCGCCGCCGGTGCCATGGAGATGGAGCGGAAGCCGATCCCAAGCAGCGCCATGGCCGAGATGGGCCGTCCGGCCAACTCGCCGCACAGGGTTACCGGGGTTCCATGCTCGTCTCCTGCGCGCACGATCTGGCGGAGAATACGCATGAACGGCACGCTCAAGGGATCGAACCGATCGGCAATACGCGTATTGCCGCGATCGGTCGCGGTGACGAACTGGAAAAGATCGTTGGAACCGACGGAAACGAAATCCACCGTTTGCATCAGCTCCTCAAGCTGCCAAAGCAGCGAGGGCACCTCGATCATCGCCCCCAGTTTAAGGCGTGTGGGCAGAAGGTAACCAAACCGCGAAAGGTGCCGCACCTCGCGATCAACGATCTCGCGCGCCTGGCGAACCTCGCTGACCTCCGTGACCATCGGCAGCATCATGCGCAATTCGCGTCCGCCGGCCGCCTTCAAGAGCGCGCGAATCTGTGTGCGCAGCAACCCCGGACGGTCAAGTGTGAGGCGAATGGCGCGCCAACCCAACGCCGGGTTTTCCTCGTGTTGCGCTCCCTTAAAGTAGGGGAGCACCTTGTCACCGCCGATATCGATCGTACGAAACGTTACCGACTTGCCGTCGGCTGCATCGAGGACCTCGCGATAAAGGCGCTCCTGAGCTTCGACGCGTGGAAAGGCCGCAGCCACCATAAACTGGAGTTCCGTGCGAAAAAGTCCGATACCGGCCGCTCCCGACTGCGCCAGTTGCGGCAGGTCGACGGCGAGCCCGGCATTCATCATCAGGTCGACGGGAGTTCCATCTTTGGTTTCGGTCGGGCGATCACGAAGCTCCTGGTAGAGTTTTTGACGGCGCGCGCGGAAGCGCACCTTCTCGGCATAGGCTTCTTCGACATCCGCCTGCGGCCGCAGATGCACCTGACCATCTTCGCCATCAACGATGATCGCATCGCCGTTCTCCGACATGGAAACGGCACCCTTTACCTGCCCCACCGTCGGCAGGCCGATGGCACGGGCGACGATAACGATATGGCTCGTGGGCGCGCCCTCCTCCAACACCAGGCCGCGCAATTTCTGCCGCGGATAATCGAGCAATTCCGCAGCCCCCATCGAGCGCGCAACGATAATGGCGTCCTTGGGCAGAATTTCCGCCAGCGCATCGGCCCCCCGCCCCATCAACTGACGCAGCAGACGATTGGCGAGATCGTCGAAATCGCTCATTCGCTCGCGCAGATAAGGGTCGGTCATGTGCATCATGCGCGCGCGCATGTCGCTTTGCACCTTTTCGACCGCCGCCTCCGCTGTCAGGCCGTTGTGGATCGCCTCCTGCAGACGGCGCACCCAGCCTCGATCGTTGGCGAACATACGATAGGCTTCAAGCACGGCTCTGTGCTCGCCTTCGAAAGCCACATCACGACGCGACAGCATGTCGTCGATCGACAGACGCAGAGAATCGAGAGCAGTCTCGAGCCGCTCCAGTTCAACCTCGCTGTCTTCATTGAAGAGCGCCGTAACGACAATGCGCGGCTCATGGAGCACCACGTGGCCAAGCCCGACGCCCTCGTTGAAAGGCAAGCCCGTCATACTGACGGGACGACTCAGATCGAGATCGATGCCCGGACGGGTCAACCGCGCCAGATCGCCCGTGGCGATCATCTCGGCGATGACCATTGCAACCGTTTCCAGCGCTTCCACCTCGTCTTCGCGATAGTGCCGCATAGTGCGATTCTGCACCACGAGTACGCCAAGGGTACGTCCGGCCCGAAGTACCGGAACGCCAAGAAACGAGTGATAAACCTCTTCCCCCGTTTCCGGCAGGTAAGTAAATGCCGGGTGCTTCTGAGCATCGGAAAGATTAAGCGGCCGCGCGCTGGCGGCGATGGTGCCGACCAAACCCTGACCGAGACGAAGCTGCGCCAAGTGGACCGCACCGGGGTTCAGACCCTCGGTGGCGTAGAGTTCCAGCATCGAATCGGCGCGCAGCACGTAAAGCGAGCACACCTCGGCCACCATGTTCTGGGCGATTTCGCGAACGATGTGATCGAGACGCTCCTGCGGATCGAGCGCCTCGGCCATCAGTTCCCGCAAACGCCTTAGCAACACTCTCGGGCCGCCGGCAGAATCTCGCATCGAACCCCTCTCCATTGGCCCGTGCCAGCCACATGAAGGAGCCAGGCAAAAGCCGGTTTTCGGGTTATTGTTTGTTACTGCTTATCGAGACCGTAGACAGAATGCAAAGTGCGAACCGCCAATTCCGCATAGGGACCGTCGATCAGAATCGATATCTTGATCTCGGATGTGGTGATCGCGCGAATATTGATCCCCTTTTCGGCCAAGGCCTTGAAGGCAATTGCAGCAACACCGGCATGACTGCGCATCCCGATGCCGATAACGGAGACCTTCACGAGCCCCGCTTCCGACTGAATGGCATCGAAACCGATCGTATCGCGCACCTTCTCAAGCACCGAAACGGCCTTTTCCAGATCGCCGGACGGCACCGTGAAGGTCATATCCGTGCGTGAGCCATCCTCTGAGATGTTCTGCACGATCATGTCGACATTGATGTTGGATTCGGCCAGTGGACCGAAAATGCCGGCAGACACACCCGGGCGGTCGGAAACGCGACGAAGCGATATCTGCGCCTCGTCCTTGGCGTAGGCGATGCCGGTGACGACTTGCTGTTCCACGATTTCATCCTCATCGCAAATGAGCGTACCGGGCGGGTTGTCGAAATCCCCCATGCCCGGCGCATCCGGATCCTCGAAAGACGATCTTACGAAGGTTCTGACCTTGTGCACCATGGCCAGTTCCACCGAACGGACCTGAAGCACCTTGGCGCCAAGCGACGCCATTTCAAGCATTTCCTCGAAAGAGATCTTGGGCAGGCGCCGCGCCTTGGGCTCGATGCGAGGGTCGGTCGTGTAGACGCCATCGACATCGGTATAAATGTCGCAACGGTCCGCCTTCACAGCCGCCGCCACCGCCACCGCACTGGTGTCGGAACCGCCACGCCCCAGCGTGGCGATGCGGTTGTCCGGCCCTATGCCCTGAAAACCGGCGACGACCGCCACCTGGCCGGTGCCCATACGGCGGACGATCTCACTGCCGTCGATGTCCTGAATGCGTGCGGCACCATGCGCATTGTCGGTACGAATGGGAATTTGCCAACCCTGCCAGGAGCGAGCGTCGACTCCCATGGATTGCAGGGCAATGGCGAGAAGACCGCTGGTCACCTGTTCGCCCGAAGCAACGATCGCATCATATTCGCGCGCATCGTAAAAAGGAGATTCGGCGCCGGTAGCCTTCGGCATGGTTTGCGCCCAGCCAACCAGTTCATTGGTCTTGCCGGACATGGCCGAAACGACGACTGCCACCTCATGTCCCGCATCGGTTTCGCGTTTTACGTGACGCGCCACATTGTGGATGCGGTCGATATCGGCGACGGAGGTTCCGCCGAACTTCATAACGATGCGCGCCATGGGAACGGAGTGCCTTTGCTCGGAAATTCCAACCGCCCGACAAACGCGCGGATACAACACGATGCAGCAGCGGAAACCCGCTCTGCGCCGCGCACTCCATATCGAAAAGATCAGTTATCTGCAAGCAATGCGACACGGCCAAGCAAAGCTTCTCGGACCCCTTCCGTGGTCATTCCGGAATCGGTCCGCCGATCGCCCAATTATGACCGAAAGGATCGCACAACTGGCCGTACCGCGCACCCCAGAACGTATTATCCAGCGGCATTGTTGCGGTCGCCCCTGCCTTCTCGGCGCGCCCGTACCATTCATCCGCATCGTTCACCTCGAGATGGATCGCGACACCACGCGGCTCGTCGGCCGACATGCCGAACTCGCGGAGTCCATCGATGTACCCGATGATCGATCTGACGTTTGAACGACACATCAAGGCGTCCATAACCACCGTCTGGAACGGCCTCACCCGATCCGACCTGATCGCCAAATGGTTCTTCGCGGTCGACTTCAAGCCGGTCGTCGGACATCGTTTCACACTGATCGGCAATGCGACAACCGGCTGGCGCGGATGGACCAATGTGGAAATTTTCGTTCTGGAACCACCTCATCGCATGGTCTGGTCCTTCGATTGCATAGACGAGGCGCAACCTTCCACGGTCGAAATCCGCCTTGAAGAACGGGAAGCCGGTGTGCAGCTCACATTGATGCATACGGGAGAAGTTCCGACACAGACAAAGCGCCTGCTCGAAGAAGGCTGGAACACCTACATTGGAAGGCTAAGCCGACTCTGCGAGCGGATTCCGGCCTGGGTCTGAGACAATTCCCGCCTTGACAATTGCCCGCTGCAACCCGACTTCATGGGTCCAGGTTTCAGCAACACCCAGCGAGGGGGTTTCCATGTCCGAGGCCCGACAAACGACGATCGACAGGCGTGAAATCGAGCATTTCTCCGCATTGGCGGCGGAATGGTGGAATCCTGCGGGAAAGATGGGCGTTCTGCACAAGTTCAATCCCGTGAGGCTGGCCTATATCCGCGATCATGTGGCGGCGCATTTCGGCCGCGATCCGCACACGGCAAAACCGTTCGCGGGGCTGCGCATGCTCGACATCGGCTGCGGCGGCGGCCTGCTGTGCGAACCAATGGCGCGTCTGGGTGCCGAGGTGGTGGGGGCGGACGCCTCCGAAACCAATATCGAGGTGGCCAGAATTCACGCCGAGCAGAGCAAACTCGCCATCGATTACCGTGCAACGAGCGCAGAAGCACTTGCGGATATGGGGGAAAGCTTCGACATCATCCTCAATATGGAGGTGGTGGAACACGTTTCCGATGTGGACTTTTTTCTCTCTAAGTGCGGAGCGATGCTGAAGCCCGGGGGCCTGATGTTCGTGGCGACCATCAATCGGACGCTGAAGGCCTGGGGGCTGGCAATCATCGGCGCGGAATACGTGCTTGGATGGCTGCCGCGGGGCACGCACCAATATGAAAAACTGGTGCGTCCGAGCGAACTGGAAAAAGGACTTGCCGGTGCCGGCATTGAAATCATCGACCGGAGCGGCGTCGTCTACAGCCCGCTCGGCGACCGTTGGCAGCGTTCACGCGACATGGACGTCAACTACATGGTGGCCGCAACCAAGCCAGACGCGTAAGCGGCTTCAGTTTTGCTCTTCGGGGAAAAGCGGCAACGGCATGAATTCGACTCCGTCTTCCACAAGAGACTCGGCCTCTTCGGAAGTCGCTTCGCCATAAATGCCGCGGGCTTCCGTTTCACCAAAGTGGATCTTGCGCGCCTCCTCGGCGAATTTGTCCCCCACATAGTCCGCGTTTTCGCGCACCTTGTCCGATAATTCCTTGAGCTGGGCCAACACTTTTTTCTGCTGTTCGCCGATGGCCAGTGCGATCTGTTCACGTCGCTTGCCGGTGGAAACGGCGGGGGCCATCAAAGCCTTCTCCACCCGGCTGGACCCGCAATGGGGGCAAGATACCAGATCGCGCTTTCTCTGGTCATCGAAATCCGAATTGTTGCGAAACCAGGCCTCGAATGCGTGATCGTGCTCACAGATCAGGTTGAAGCTGATCATGAGGCTTTCCTTTCGACCGACGGGCCACTCGAAACCCGAGCGACGGAGAAATCCTGCGCATTCTTCAGGTTCGGAATCTTTGCGCGCGCAACCGCCACCTGATCCAGGTCCAGTTCTGCGATCGCGATGCCAGGCGCATCCCCATCGACCTCGGCCAGAACCTTTCCCCAGGGATCGACGATCATCGAGTGTCCGTAGGTCTCCCGTCCGTCCTCGTGCAGACCGCCTTGGGCGGCGGTGATCATGAACGCGCCGTTTTCGATTGCGCGCGAACGCACCAACACATGCCAATGCGCCTCGCCGGTCTGGCGGGTGAAGGCCGCCGGAGCAGTCAGCACCTGGGCTTCAGCGCGCGCGAGGGCACGGAACAATTGCGGAAAACGCAAATCGTAGCAAATGGCGAAACCAAGCCGGCCAAAAGGCAAATCGGCAACCACAGCGCGCTCACCGGGCGCATAAGTGGCCGATTCACGCCAACTCTCGCCATTGTCCAGGTCCACATCGAACATGTGAAGCTTGTCATACGTGGTGACCAAACGGCCATCCGGCGCAAAAAGGAAAGCGCGGTTCGCGACGCGGCCATCATCAAGCGCGACTGCGGTAGAACCGAGATGGACGAAAATCGAAAGCTCTTCGGCAAGCCCGCGTGCACGCTCGATTATCAGCGTCCCACGATCCGCGGCGATCCGCTCGGCAAGCTCTTCGCGACTGCGCACCAGAACACCGGTCATCTCGGGGCTTTGCACATAACGTGCACCCCGCCCCGCAGCCTCGCGCACCAGCGCCTCGAACGCATCCGTGTTCGCTTCCGGCTCGGTGCCGGAACGCATTTGAAGAGCGGCGGCGATCAGTTTGCTCATGCCTGAATCTCCGAGAGCATCGCGTCCAGCTTGCCATCGCGCTCGAGCGCGAGCAGCTCGTCGCAACCACCCACATGGGTGTCACCGATGAAAATCTGCGGAAAAGTCGAACGGCCGTTCGCGCGCTGAACCATTTCCTGGCGCAACTCGTTGGAGAAGCTCGCATCGTGTTCGGTATATGCGACAGCCTTGCTGTCGAGCAGACGCTTTGCCGTGCTGCAAAAGCCGCACATCATCCGGGTATAGATCGTCACTTCAGGCATCGTTTGTCTCATACTCTTTGTCGGAGCTTATATAGGGTCTTGTTCGTCGGCCCGGAAGTCCCCCGGAAGAACACGGGCAAAGGTCAGCACGTCAACCTGGTGCGCACCGGCACGTTTCAGGACGCGTGAGGCCGCCGCAACCGTCGCGCCGGTCGTGTAGACGTCGTCCACCAGAACGATGCGGCGCGATTTTATCTTCGGAGCTGAAATCTCCGGCACGCGAAAGGCGCCGCGCACATTTGCCTGACGCTCGCGCGCGGCGAGGCCCACCTGCTGGCGTGTGCGGCGCGCTCGAACGAGCGCTTCCGGCGCATAATCGAGCCCACCGAATTTTGCGACCGCACGTGCAAGCTCCGCCGACTGGTTGAAGCGTCGTGACAGAAAACGGGCGCGATGCAACGGCACCGGTACGACCAGATCGGATTCGGATAGAAGTTCGACGCCTGCACGCACCATCCAGCGTGCCATCCAGGGTGCAAGGTCCGTGCGGTCACGGAACTTCAGCCCCTGCACAAGATTGCGCGCAACGCCTTGATAGACAACGGCCGAACGCGCTCGCGCAAAGGGCGGTGGATCGGCAATCGCTTCTGCGGAAAGCATGTTCTCGCCAAGGTCGATGGAGAACGGCGTCCCCATCACCGGACACCATGGCCGCTCCAGAAACCGCAATCGGCTCCAACAGGAAGGACAAAGCGTTCCGGGCTCGGTGACCAAATTCGAGCAGCCAAGACAGACCGGCGGAAAGAGGACGCGCTGCATCCATCCCGTCATTACGCCCGTCATTTGCGAAACGCGCACCGCCAATCGCTCCCCCCGGCCGTCGCTTTCCCCAACGCATTGCCTCTTTGCCACCATAGCAATTTTGTGCGATGGCGCACCCTCAAACAGAGGATCACGCATGGAACAGCTCTTCGACGGCGAACTGGCCCTTTTGCGCAAAAAACGCGCTTTGATCCAGGGCGACCCGGGCGCGCGCTTTCTGATGAAACGGGCGGTCGACGATTTGGAAGAGCGCATTGCGACCGTCGAACGGCACTTCAAGAAAGCCGCTGCAGTGTTTTGCCTGACGGACGACGCCGCACGCGCTATGCAGAATAGCACCAAGATCGGGGAGGTCGCGCGTATCGAGGTCGACCCGGCTTTGCTCGAGAATGGAGGCCTTGTCGCCGGGGGCGAAACGCTACCGACCGAGCCCGACAGTTTCGATCTCATCGTGTCGTTGCTCAGCCTTCACGAGATCAACGACGTTCCAGGAGTGCTCGCACAGATCAGGCGCAGTCTGAAGCCCGACGGATTGTTTCTCGGCGCTATGGCGGGCGCAGGCACGCTGCAGGAATTGCGGGAATCTCTTCTGGAAGCCGAGACTGAATTGTCCCAGGGTGCCGCCCCTCGTGTCAGTCCGTTCGCCGACGTGCGCGACATAGGCGCCCTTCTGCAACGGGCGGGTTTCGCGCTGCCGGTTGCAGATCTCGAGAACGTTACCGTGCGCTATGCGACCATGTTCGATCTGATGCGCGACTTGCGCTCAATGGGCGCCACCAGCATCCTGTCCGCACGCACGCGGCGGCCCGCAACACGCACCCTCTTCGTGCGCGCGGCGCAAATCTATGCGGAACGCTTTGCCGATCCGGACGGGCGGATAAGAGCGACCTTCAATCTGGTCTGGATGTCGGGCTGGGCGCCGCACGAATCCCAACAGAAGCCGTTGGCGCCCGGCAGCGCAAAGATGTCATTGAAAGATGCATTGGAAAGGAACAAAAAGCGCTAGAATGCACGCGGAAGCGGCGGCTCATTGATTGGCGCTCGTCACCCTGTCGGCCACGTTTTCGTAAGATGCCTTGACCTCTTTGCCCGTCTGAGCCGCGCCGACCACAATCGCCAGCGAGATCAAACCGGCGATCAGTGCATACTCGATCGCTGTCGCACCTGACGTGTCGTGTAGAAAGTGCCTGCCCATGCGCGCGGTTCCCTGTTCGAAATACGATCCTAGGGCGAAAGCCTTAAGAAACCTTGAGACCTGGCTACAGGTTTGTCAGCACTCCCCGCTTCGACGTCCATCCTCGTGGATGACGCATACCGCATTGCGCGAGGGCTGCAATACGCTGCGTCGGATCGTGTAGTTCCGATTGTCCCGCTTGGTCGATGCGGTGGTAATAGGGTCGATGCCGAACGGCGCACCGATTTGCACGACCGTGGCTCGTGCGCGTTTCTCGGCCATCGGTGTGAGAACCAGCGCCAGCGCCACGCCAGCGGTTCCAAACAGCAAAGCGACCCGGAGAGCGCCCATGCCCATATTGCCGGCCCGCACGGTCCATTCCGCGCGCTCCGCATCACCGTGCACTTTGAACGTCATAACAACCCCTCGCCAGACGGTTGACCCGGCCGCGAATGCGGCGCTTCCCCGCAATCAAATTCTCATTGTTGCGTAAACGAAGGCTTAACCCTGAAGCTGAGTACTCAAAGCAGGTCGATCAAGAATGGTATGAGCGGCGCATCGGCGGGTGGCATGGGATAGCCGCGCATGTCGCGCGGTCGCACCCATTTCAGTTCCTGGCCTTCCTGCGCCACGGGTGTGCCCCAGAAACGCCGACACACGTAAAGCGGCATCATCAAATGAAAGTCTTCATAGGTGTGGCTGGCGAAAGTAAGGGGCGCAAGACATGCCGTCTTGGTCTCAATCCCCAGTTCCTCGGTGAGTTCGCGAACGAGAGTATTCTCAGGCGTTTCGCCGGCTTCCACCTTGCCGCCGGGAAACTCCCAGAGTCCTGCCATGGTCTTGCCTTCCGGGCGCTTGGCAAGAAGCACCCGACCGTCCGGATCGACCAACGCACAAGCCGCCACCAGGAGTATCCGCTTGGGCTGATCGTTCATGCGTTGCGCTCCGTGTCAGCCGGTGGTCCGGGTTGGCGATAGTGGTATGAATAGATTTCCTTGAAACCGAGCGCGCGATAAAGACGCAGCGCCACACCATTGTCGGCTTCCACCTGCAGCCAGGCGCGCTCGGCACCATGAGACTGCGCCCATTTGAGCGCCGAGAGCAGGACGCGACGGCCGAAACCCTTGCCGCGCAAGGAAGGTCTGGTCGCGATTTCGAAAAGCCCCGCCAGATCGCTGTCATGCACACAGATGGCAGTCGCCACCGGCTCCTCGCCCTCTTCGAGAACGAACAGCCCAGTTTCCGGCCGAATGGCGCCGATGACGCGGGCAAGCCCCGCGCGATGAAGTTCCTCGTATCCGTGAACCTTGAGAGTGGCATTGACGAAACGGCGCCGGTCCTTAAGTGGAATCTGATCCATCGCTGCGGAAAGATCCGCTTTGCCCAGGTCGAGCGCCATCACCAGTGAGTGACCGAGCTTCGCCCATCCCTGCCGATCGAGATAGCTAGAAATTTCCGGTGCAGCGAGCGGCGAAAGCCGAAACGTTACGGGCCGCCCGTAAGCCCTGAACTGCTCGGCGGCGGCCTCGATGCGCGCGTCCAGATTGCGGTAGTCGCCCGGGTCGAGCGGATTAATAGAGTTCAAGCGCTTGGCCGGATGGCCCGCTGTCAATCGCAGAACCCACGTACCGTCATAGGCAACCGTTTCCGCCGGCCAGGCGCGCAACCCGGCCGCCTCGAAACGACGAATAATCGCGAAGTCTTTTTTTGCGTCCTGCCTCACCTGGCCTGGCACACCCTAGCTCCGATAGTCACCATTGATGGCGACATATTCCTTGGTCAGATCGCAGGTCCAAACCGTAGCCTTGCCGCGCCCGATGCCGAGATCCACGCGTAACGCGATCTCATCCTTTTTCATATAGGCGGATGTGGCTTCCTCGGAATAGTCGGGGTCGCGTTCGCCCTCGTGAGCGACACGGATATCCCCGAACCATATGGACAGAAGATCGCGCTCCGCCGGCTCGCCCGCTTTGCCGACCGCCATGACGACACGCCCCCAATTGGCATCCTCACCGGCGACAGCCGTCTTGACGAGCGGCGAATTGGCTATGGAAAGCGCAATCTTCTTCGCAGATCGAGACGACTTCGCTCCGTTCACGGTGATTTCGAGCTGTTTGCGTGCGCCTTCGCCGTCACGCACAACCTGCAAGGCGAGGTTCTTCAAAACACGGTTGAGCGCACGCCGGAACCCGGCCAACCGCGGGTCTTTGGTGTCACTGATCGTCGGTGCGCCGCGCCTGGCCGCGGTTCCAGTCGCGAACATCATCAGTGTGTCACTCGTGGACGTGTCGCTGTCAACGGTCACAGCATTGAAGGTCTTGTCCGTTCCCCTGGAAAGGAGATCCTGCAAAACAGGTGCCGCGATCGGTGCATCCGTCGCCACGAAAGAGAGCATCGTCGCCATATCCGGCGCGATCATGCCGGCTCCCTTGGCGATGCCGTTGATGATCACGTCCGTATCGCCGATTTTCACCGTTGCCGTGGCCACTTTGGGATAGGTGTCCGTGGTCATGATCGCCTTGGCGGCTTCCAGCCAGCCGTCGGAGCGGGCGTTGCGCGTCATGCTTTCCAGAAAGCCAGTGATTCGCTCGGCGGGAAGCGGCTCACCGATAACGCCGGTGGATGCCATGAACACAGCGTCTTTCCCCACACCCAACGCCTTGGCCGCAGCTTCGCCGACGGCAGCCGTTGTCACGCGCCCTTTCTTTCCGGTGAACGCGTTGGCGTTGCCCGAATTCACGACCAGAATGCGCGCCGTTCCGCCTGCCAAATTTTCACGGCAGAACTCCACCGGCGCAGATGGACATTTCGACCGAGTGAAGACACCAGCCACTGTGGTGCCCTGGTCGAACACCATTGTGAGCAAATCCGTCCGCCCCTTGTATTTCACACCGGCCTCAGTGGTCGCGATGCGCACGCCTTCAACAGACGGCATGGACGGATATTTTTCGGGCGCAAGCGGGGAGACTGCAGCGGACATGAGGCAAACTTACTCGGGTTGCGGCTTTCAATGCTTGCCGGTCTGCCCGGTTTTTTTTCCCGGCGCAAGCCGAAACCGGGTTGAGGCCGTGACGGAATACGCCTTGCGTGCTGAACGCTCCCAACGAAGTCACAAACGGCGCGATAAGTGGCTTTTCCCGATAGTGGCCCTCTCCCAATACGATGTCTAGCGGACAACCGGGTTCAAGAAGGCGCGAAACACACGCTGCACCATCGGAATGAGAAGCCAAACCATAGCGATTACCACCAACGGCACCACCACGAGCGTTCGCTGCCAGAGGGTCCAATCTTCGGTGAAAGGAAGCACGAGATAAAGAAGCCCCGTTACCAGCGGATAGACACCGGCAAAAACAAGAACAGCAAAGCGTGGTCGGGAAAAGCGTGTGGATTGCGATGCAGCAGTCATAGAAGGTATCCTTATCGAAACGGTACGTTCCGATTAAATAAAACGGATCGTTCCGTTTTGTCAAGGGCCCTGCTAGAGTGCGCTCCTGCTTCAACAGCCCACAAGAGATGTGTCACAGTGGCAAAATCGGATGCCCCGCCTCCAAGACGCCAATCGATCGGCGCCAAGCGCAACCCGGAAACGGCTGAAGCCATTCGCGCAGCAGCGCTGGAAATTCTGCACAGCGAGGGGTATGCGGGCTTTTCAGTTGAGAAGGTCGCCAAGCGAGCTCGTGCCGGTAAGCCCACAATCTACAGATGGTGGCCGAGCCGGGCCGCCCTTCTTCTGGATGTTTACCACCTTCAGAAAAGCGGCATCGAGTACCCGGTGACGGACGACATCGAAGATGACCTCGTCATGTATCTGCAAAGCCTCTTCGCACATTGGCTCGACGGTCCCTCAGGCGACATATTTCGCTCCATCATGGCAGAAGCCCAAGTGGAATCGTCGGCCCGAGAGGTCTTTCTGGAGTATGTGTCCACACGCCGAGAGCGGCTTGCAGAAATGCTCGCCGCACCACGATCAGGCAAAAAATTGGCGATCGAAGCAACAAGGATAGCCGATCTGACAATCTCGTATGCCTGGATGCGGTTGCTTACCCAAACACTCGACGTTCCCGAGAAAGACATAAGGCTTTCCGTACGCTGCATTCTGGCTGGTGCCCAAACATCGATCTGAGCAAGCAAAAAAACGGCGGGCG
>NZ_CAJXGF010000058.1 GCF_913053745.1 uncultured Nitratireductor sp. | reverse complement strand
GGCGCTGCCGCTTGGCGGGCTCACACCTTCTCATGGTCTGATGCGGGCGGCGGCGGGATGCGGAGTGCCGGCCTATGCGATGATCCGGCCTCGGCAGGGCGATTTCCGCTTCGGCGAGCGTGAGGTTGCGCTGATGGTGGATGACATCGCCGCGGCGCGGGATGCCGGCCTTTCCGGTGTGGTTCTGGGCGCTGCGACCGTCGGCGGGGGGCTGGATGAAGGTGCGCTAGCGCTGCTTTATAGAGCGAGCGAAGGCATGGGGCGCACTCTGCACCGCGTGATCGACACGGTCGAGAACCGGAGGGCAGCAATCGATGCCGCAATTGCGCTTGGGTTCGAAAGAATTCTCACGTCGGGCGGTGCGCTGACCGCCATGGATGGACTGGAGGCTCTGGCCGAAATGCGCGCGCATGCGGGCGAGCGCATCGAAATCATGGCCGGGTCAGGCGTCGCGCCGGAGAATGCCGGAAATATAGCGAACCGAACCGGCATACGGGCGTTTCATGCATCCTGCGGCACTTCCGTTCCGGTCGATCCCCGCCTCGGCGCGTTGGGCTTTTCGCCGCCGACCGAGCGTAGAACTTCGGTTGAAAAGATCGTTGAGATGAAGGCGGCGCTCGAACGTCTGTAGAAGGGGCAGCGGGCCGCCCCCGGTTCTTGACAAGTTCGGGTTCCTCTTTCACGAGCTGTCGGGAAGGCGGCTGCGTTCCGCTGACGTTTCGGAAAGGATCAGGAAGATGTTCGACAGCGCTCATATCGCCGAGGCCATTGCATGGCGTCATGAT
This sequence comes from uncultured Nitratireductor sp., assembly GCF_913053745.1. GTDB lineage: Bacteria > Pseudomonadota > Alphaproteobacteria > Rhizobiales > Rhizobiaceae > Nitratireductor. The sequence continues at coordinate 24,687 of NZ_CAJXGF010000058.1, read as the reverse complement.
CTGCATCGCCATCCCGAACTTGGATTTCAAGAAGAACGCACCTCGAAACTGATCGCTGAACTTCTGCAGGGTTGGGGATGGCAGGTTCACACCGGGCTGGCGCAGACCGGTGTGGTCGCAAGGCTCGGCGAGGGGGATCGCACGGTTGGGCTTCGCGCCGACATCGATGCCTTGCCCATCGAGGAAGCGACTGGCCTCGACTACGCTTCGCTCTATCCCGGCAAGATGCATGCCTGCGGACATGACGGGCATACTGCGATGCTGCTTCTGGCCGCGCGGCAGATCGCTGCCGAGCGGGTGAGCGGCGGCAGCGTGACGCTGATTTTCCAGCCGGCGGAGGAGAATGACGGCGGCGCGCGCGTCATGATCGAAGACGGCTTATTTCGCCGGTTTCCATGCGATGCGGTTTTTGGCATTCACAACTGGCCCGGTCTTGCGCCTGGCCGGCTGGTCGCCCGCGATAGTGAAATGATGGCGGCTTTTGCGATCTTCGAAATTGCCATCGAGGGGCGGGGCGGTCATGCGGCCATGCCCGAGCAGGGCGACGGCGTGGTCGCCGCTGCCGCGCGGATGACCGCCGCCCTGCAGGAATTGCCGGCGCGGCGTCTGTCGCCACTGGTGCCTGGCGTCGTCTCGGTGACGCAGATTCATACCGGTTCCGCATTCAATGTTTGCCCGGATCGCGCTGTCGTGCGGGGCACGGCGCGCTGGTTTCAGCCGGAAGCCGGCGACGAGATCGAGAAACGTCTGGGCGAAGTCGTTGAGGGCGTTGCAGCGGCGCATGGCTGCCGCGCAAGCGTCGATTATCAGCGGCGTTACCCGGCGACGGTCAACAGCGCGGCCGAGGCGACACTGGCGCGGCGTGTCGGCGAGACGATGGGGTTCGATACGAGCGAGGCTGGGCCGAGCATGGCGTCGGAGGATTTTGCCTTCATGCTGAACGCGCAGCGCGGCGCCTATATCTGGCTGGGTGCGGCGCGCGAGGGCGATAACCCGGGACTGCACTCGCCCTATTTCAACTTCAACGATGACGTGCTGCCCAGAGGCGCCGAGTTCTGGGTGCGGCTGGCGCGGCAGGCTCTTGCTGTCTGATGGACGCGCTGGACAGCCGTTTCCTGCGTGCGTTTTTGATTGTCGCCCGTGAGGGCTCGATCCGTCGTGCGGCGGAACGGCTGAACATTGCGCCCTCGGCGATCAGCCGCAAACTGACCGAGGTCGAGGCGCGGCTGGGCGTTGCGCTTGTGGAGCGCAGCGCCCAGGGCATCGCGCTGACCGATGCCGGGCGCCTGGTTTGCGAGCACGCGCTGGTGCGACAGGATGAACAGACGTTCCTGTTCGATCAGCTTGGCAAATTTCGGGAAGCTGGCGGTCAGGTGGTGCGGATCGCGGTGGGTGAGGGGTTCGCTGCCGACCTTATGCAGAACGGTCTTGCACCGCTCGGTGTCCGGCATTCGCATCTGCGTTTCCGCATCGATCTGGCCGGAACCGAGGAGATCCAGCGTCGTGTGGTCGAGGGCGAGGCCGATCTCGGCATTGCCTACAATCCTGTGCCGACAGAGGCCACTCGCTCCGTCGCGTTTGCGCGACAGCCGCTTTGCGCGGTGGTTCCCGTCGGTTCGCCGCTTGCGGCGCGCAAACGTATTCGGCTGGCCGAGATGCTCGCCCAACCCTTGGCAATTCTTGATGCACGTCACGGTATCCGCAGCCTGGTTGCGCGCGCGGCCAGCGATCTTGGGCTGGCGCTGCGTCCACAAGTGGAGACCTCTTCGATTGCCGCGCTGATCCGCTATGTCGGCGCGGGAATGGGGGGAACATTCCTTCCCCGCTTTTCCGCTTCCATCCAGGCCGATCGTGGAGAGGTCGCCATCGTCGATCTCGACGAGGAAAGTCTTCAGCATGTCAGCGCGCATCTGATGGTGCGCGCCCGCCGGAGACTGCCGCAATCGGCGGCGCTCACGGTTGAATATCTGGCCGGGCACATGGTGGCGTTCCGCGATTAGTGTTGCTCAAATCGCAACGCATCGTGCCGTTATTCACCTCTACTCAAGAACACCATGTCGCCGCAGTGTCATGAATGCCAAGTGGAACGGGAGGTATCATGACGCAGTCGGTCACTGTGATCGGTCTTGGAGCAATGGGCATGGGCATGGCCCGGTCCCTGTCCGGCGCGGGCTTTTCGGTCGCAGCCTTCGATCTTTCGACACCAACCATGGCCAAGGCTGCTGAAGCCGGCATCGCCACGCATGAAACGCCCGCCGGGGCAATTGCGGCAAGTGATGTGATTTTGCTTTCTCTGCCTCTGGCCAGTCATGTCGAGGCGACGGTTGATGCCGGTTTGGCCGCCGGCGCTTTCAGCGAACCGAAGATTGTCATCGATACGTCGACTTCCGAAGCTGCTGTGAGCCGCAGATTGGCAGCAAAGCTGGCCGAACTGGGGCACGGTTTTCTGGATGCGCCAGTCAGCGGCGGTCCGCAAGGTGCCGCCACCGGCGCATTGTCCATGATGCTCGGTGGAGATGCGCAATGGGTCGTCAGAGTGCAGCCGGTGCTGGATGCGATTGCCGCAAGGACGATCCATGTCGGGCCGAGCGGTGCGGGCAACATCGCCAAGCTCGTGAACAACATGTTGGTCGCTTGCCACATGTTGACCACATCCGAAGGGCTACGGCTGGCAGAGGCTTCCGGCTTGCCGGCAGAGGATGCGATGCGCGTCATCAACAACGCCACTGGCCGCAGTGCGTTAAGCGAGGTGCATTTCCCCAATTGGGTTCTGAGCGGCAGTTTCGATAGCGGTTTTTCCGCTGGGTTGATGCGCAAGGATGTGCGGCTGGCGCTCGAATTGGCGCAAGAGTGCGATTGTGCAATGCCGGTTTCCGAACTGGTGGCCGACCTGTGGTCGGAGGAAAATTCGGGCATTGCCGACAATCAGGATTTCATGCTGCTCGGCCGTCTGGACGGCAGGGCGAAAGAGAAGACCAATGGCTGACGATATAACCCCCGCGAGCGACACGCGCGCCGAAGTCGTGCGCTTGATGTCGGAACTTCTGGGCAGCGCCGGGGTGCAGAACCACGTGGGCGGACAACTGATGCCGGGCGACGGCGAAACGCTGGCGCTCACCGATCCCGCGACCGGCCGGATCTTCGCCGAATTCCCGGACGCCGGTGCGCCGGTTGTGAATGCCGCCGCCGAGGCGGCTGTCGCCGCACAGCGCGAATGGTGGGGCAAGACGGCCTCAGAGCGCGGACGCATCATGTTCGAAATCGCGCGCCAAATCCGCGCGCATGCCGAGCCGCTTTCGCGTCTTGAAGCGATTTCCGCCGGCCGTCCGATCCGCGATGCAGCCGGCGAGCCCGCCCGCATGGCCGAGATGTTCGAATATTATGCGGGCTGGTGCGACAAGATCACCGGCGATGTGATCCCGGTGCCGTCGAGCCATCTGAATTACACGCGTCATGAACCGATCGGCGTCGTGACGCAGATCACCCCCTGGAATGCGCCGCTCTTCACCTGCTGCTGGCAGGTTGCGCCGGCGATCTGCGCCGGCAATGCGGTCATGCTGAAGCCTTCCGAGCTGACGCCGCTCAGCTCGCTCGTCATTGCCGCTCTCTGTGTGAAGGCCGGCGCGCCGAAGGGGCTGGTCAACGTGGTCGCTGGGCAGGGGCCGACCGCCGGCCAGACGATGATCGAACATCCGGCAACGGGTCTGGTGGTCTTTGTCGGCTCGGCTACGGGCGGCGCGGCGATTGCGGCCGCTGCTGCGCGGCGTCTCGTCCCTTCGATCCTCGAACTGGGCGGCAAGTCCGCCAACATCGTCTTCGGCGATGCGGATATCGACCGCGCCGTGGTCGGCGCGCAGGCAGCAATCTTCGCAGCATGCGGCCAGAGCTGCGTGGCGGGCTCACGCCTTCTGGTGCATAGCAGCGTGCATGCCGAGCTTGTCGGCAAGCTGGCGGAAGCAAGCGGGCGCATCCCGGTCGGCATGCCGCTCGACATGGCGACACAGATCGGCCCGGTCAACAATGCCCGCCAGTGGGACAAGGTGGACGGCATGGTGCGCAATGCCGTCTCCGAAGGCGCGCAATTGACCACCGGTGGCGGCAGACCGGAAGCGCTGGGCGAGAGCGGCGGCTTCTTCTACGCCCCGACGATCCTGGACGGGGTCTCTCGCGAAATGGAGATCGCGCGCGAAGAGGTTTTCGGGCCGGTCCTTTCCGTCCTCTCCTTCGATGACGAGGAAGAAGCGGTGGCACTCGCCAACGACACTCCTTACGGATTGGCTGGCGCTGTTTGGACACGAGATGTGGGACGTGCGCATCGGGTTGCGGCAAAAGTTCGCGCTGGCACGTTCTGGATCAACAGCTACAAGACCATCAACGTCATGTCGCCCTTCGGTGGATTTGGCCAGTCGGGCTATGGTCGCTCTTCCGGCCGGGAAGCGCTTGCTGCCTACACGACAACGAAATCGGTTTGGGTCGAAACCGCAGCCGACTCAACCGTCGGCTTTGGTTACGCGCCGGGCTGAATCGCATGGGCGGTCCCTCAAGGGCCGCCCTTTGTTCCATCCCGCCCCGCGTGAAGAACGGGACGGGTTCACGAGAGGGGATCTCTATGGAGAAGACGAAAAACATTCTTTTCGATTGGCGCCTTCATCTGAGCGTGCTGGTCATCACCGTTATTGCGGAGGCCATTGGCGTGGTCGCCGTGCCGATCGGCATCGGCTCGATCCTGCTTCTGCCTCTGCTTTACGCCTTCGTGATGGGGCTGGTTCTCAACCCCAATGTCGTTCGCAAGGTCGAAGGTTGGATGGGACAGCGCGAGGTGCGCGCGGCATCGCCGCTGATCGTGATCGCGATTATGCCGTTCATTGCCAAATTCGGCACGATCATCGGTCCGTCGATGGAGAAAATCATTGCCGCCGGACCGGCCCTGATTCTGCAGGAACTCGGCAATCTGGGCACCATTCTGCTGGCATTCCCGGTCGCCGTTCTGTTTCTCGGCATGGGGCGCGAGGCAGTGGGTGCCACCTTCTCCGTCGCGCGTGAGCCGAACATCGCAATCATCGCCGACAAATACGGCCTGAAATCCGCCGAGGGAGCGGGTGTCATGGGCGTCTATGTGATTGGAACGCTGTTCGGCACCTTCATCTTCGCCATTCTCGCTTCGCTTCTGGCGACGTCGGGCTGGTTCAGCATCGAGGCGCTGGCCATGGCTTGTGGCATCGGGTCGGGCTCAATGATGGCCGCCTGTTCCGGCGCGCTGTCTCACGCCGTTCCGGCAATGGAAGAGCAGATCCTGGCCCTGGCCGGGGCCAGCAATGTGCTGACCTACGCAACCGGGCTTTATCTGTGCATTTTCGTCGCGCTGCCGGTGACCGAGAAACTTTATGATCTGTTGGGCCGCAAAGAGCCCGCCATCAGCAACGCTGGAGAATGACGATGAGCACTGCTGAACTTCCCGTTGACTACGAAGCCGAGAAAAAGCCGGATCTGGTGCAGCATGCGGTCTTGCTGGTCGTCGTCTCTCTTATCGCGCTGGTGGGCAACACGGTGGCGACCGATGCCACCATTATTCAGGGACTGATCGGGCTGGCGGTTCTCTACGCGATCGCCATGGTCGGTCTGGTCCTGACTTATGCCGTGCCGGTCGGTCTGCCTTCGGTCGCCTGGATTTCGCTGGTGGGAATCCTTGTAACACTGCCATGGACGCCAGGCAGTGCATGGGTGCTGGACAAGGTGAGCCATGTGAATTTCTTGACGCTTGCGACACCCTGCTTGGCTTATGCGGGTATCGCCATCACGCGCCGCGAAATCGGAATCGCCAAGTCCTCCGGCTGGAAACTTTTCATCGTGGCGGTTTTCGTCATGACCGGTACATATATCGGCTCGGCGATCATCGCAGACCTGTTTCTGTGAAAAAATGCCTGCGGTCGACGATGAAGCGACGGCCGCGGGCTTCTATGGCTTCAATATGCCGGTAGGACAGGCGATGGCTGGGGCTCCGGATCGCGCCGAGCGATTTCGTCCGCATGACGCGTTGCGCAATGCTGAAGCATACGCGAAAAGAAGGCATGGTTTCCAAGCTGCTCTCGATCCTTGTCATTGATGAGAACACAATCCGCGCATCGATCATCGAAGCGGGGTTGCGCGAGGCCGGCCATGAGAAGGTAACCGTCATCCACGACGTTCACGCCATCGCTCGCCGGATCGGTGAAGTGCAGCCCGACGTCATCGTCATCGATCTGGAAAACCCCAATCGCGACATGCTGGAGAACATGTTCAACCTTTCGCGAGCGGTAAAACGGCCGATTGCGATGTTCGTCGATCGATCTGACCAGGCCTCCATCGAGGCGGCGGTCGATGCCGGTGTCTCCGCTTATGTGGTGGATGGGCTCAGGCAGGAGCGGGTAAAGCCGATCCTCGACATGGCCATCAGCCGCTTCAATGCGTTTTCGCGGATGGAGCGCGAGCTGGAGGATGCCCGCGACGCACTCGAGTCCCGCAAGATCGTCGAAAAGGCCAAGGGCATTCTCATGCGCTCCAAGGGGCTGTCGGAGGAAAGCGCCTACCAGCTACTGCGGCGAACGGCGATGAACCAGAATCGCAAGATCTCCGAAATTGCCCAGAGTCTGATCACCGCGTCCGAATTGCTCGGAGGATAAGGATATGAGCGCAAGCGATCCCATTACGGCCGGTTTCCTTCCGCTCCTCGACAGCGCCATTCTCGTTGCCGCGCGTGAGCGGGGTTTTGCAGAGGAAGAGGGTATTGCGCTGACCCTGGTGCGGGAGACGTCATGGGCCAATATACGTGATCGCATTGCCGTGGGTCATTTCGAGATGGCGCACATGCTGGCCCCCATGCCCATCGCCGCCAATCTTGGACTGACACCGATGCGGCTCGATCTGATCGCGCCGATGTCGCTCGGCCTTGGCGGAAACGCGGTTACCGTCAGCCATACGCTTTGGACGGCCATGATCGGCGAAGGGCCGGTCAGACCGGATGAGCCCGCGACGGTGGGGGCCTCACTCAGATCGGTAATCGAGCACCGGCGTCGAAACGGTGAGGTTCCGCTCCGTTTCGGCGTGGTCCATCCGTATTCGGGGCATAATTTCGAACTGCGCTACTGGTTGGCTGCCTGTGGTATCGATCCCGAGCGCGATGTGGAAATTCTTATTGTTCCGCCTCCACTGACTGCTGACGCGATGGCCGCGGGCCGTATAGACGGCTTTTGTGTCGGGGAGCCGTGGAACAGTGTTGCAGTCGCCGCGGGTCTTGCACGCATCGCCACCGTGAAGGCAGCAATCTGGCGTTCAAGTCCGGAAAAGGTGCTGGGCGTAAACGAGGATTGGGCCGGGAAACATGAGGAGGTGCTGGCGAGACTTCTGCGGGCGCTGCATCGCGCCTCGATTTGGTGTGGTGCAGTCGAAAATCACGAGGAGTTGGCCGCACTCCTGTCGGGTCCGGCTTATCTCAATCAGCCCGCAACGCTTTTGCATGGGGCGCTCGACGGGCGCTTGGAAACCGGTGGCGAGACCGGGCTGTTTCCAGATTTCTTCGTACCGGCGCAAAAAGCGGCGATCTTTCCCTGGCAAAGTCACGCGCTCTGGTTTTATTCACAGATGGTGCGCTGGGGGCAAGTTCCGCACAGCGCTGAAAACGCCGAGAAGGCACGCCTCTCGTTCCGGCCGGATATTTACCGCTCCGCACTGAAGGCGCTCGATGTGCCACTGCCATCTGCCAGCATGAAGGTGGAGGGGGCCTTGGTTGCGCCCACCGCGGTCGGCGTTTCTGCGGGGCAGCTCATACTCGGCCCCGACGGCTTTTTCGACGGCGCTGTTTTTGATCCCGCACAGTTGGACGATTACATCGCCAGTCAACGGCCCGCTTCTTGTTGATCGCTATTTAGGCATGCCTATATTCTGCGCATTTTGTAGGCACGGCGCTGCGCTATTGGTCAGAATTTTGCTGCATCTGCGAAATATCTTTCCCGCGTTTTTTCATAAAATATTGAAATAAAAAGACAATTATAGTTTTTTAGAAGTTGGCATGGATGATGCATAGCAATATGCGGGTCCAGAGGGGACACCAATTATAAGAAACGCGTCCAATGAAGGGCGCTCAAGGCAAGGCTGCCAGACGGTCAGGTGCGCATCCGCATAGCGGAGCGCGTCGGGTCGTCGGGCAGCCTTTTTCTTTGGACGCCTCTCTATCGAAAGCCAACGTCTCGCAAGAGGCTCAAGCAGTTGGATTGGAAAAGCCGATGACAGCATTGCAACCAGCCACGCCGACGCACGAAACGGCACCGCGCCGTGCGCTCACCATGTCGACCATAGCCTTCACGATCTGCTTCGCCGTGTGGACGATATTCTCCATCATCGGGATCCGCATCAAGGAAGAGTTGGGTTTGAGCGAGACTCAGTTCGGCCTGCTCGTCGGCACGCCCATTCTCACAGGATCGCTCGTACGGATGATTTTGGGGATCTGGACCGACCGTTACGGTGGTCGCCTTGTCTATACGGCCACTATGCTGACAGCGGCGATTGCGGCGATCCTCCTGTCCCTCGCGCAGAGCTACACGATGCTGCTTCTTGCCGCACTTGGGGTCGGGGTCGCGGGCGGTTCATTCGCTGTTGGAGTGGCTTATGTCTCGCGGTTTTATCCGGCCGGGAAGCAGGGCACGGCGCTCGGCATCTTCGGCGTCGGCAATGTCGGCGCTGCGGTGACCAAGTTTCTCGCGCCGTTTGTAATGGTGGCCTGGGGATGGGAAACGGTCGCTCAGGTGTGGGCGGGTTCTCTCGCGATCATGGCGCTGGTGTTCTGGTTCGCGACGAACGACGATCCGGTAACGCGGGCCCGGCGTGCGGACCGGATCAGGCGCCGCAGCTTCGCTTCCGAATTCGAGCCGTTGAAGAACCTCCAGGTTTGGCGCTTTTCGCTCTACTACTTCTTCGTATTTGGCGCTTTCGTCGCGCTTGCTCTCTGGCTTCCGCGTTATGTGATCGGTGTTTATGGCTTCGATATCAGGACCGCCGGTCTGATCGGCGCCGCCTATTCGCTGCCGGCCTCGGTGTTCCGCGCCTATGGCGGCGCTCTTTCCGACAAGGCCGGCGCACGCACGGTGATGTACTGGACCTTTGCGGTCTCTGCCGTATGCACTCTTATCCTTTCGATCCCGGCGACCGACTACGTTGTGCAGGGCATCGATGGACCCAGACCCTTTCATTTCGCGGTTGGTCCATGGGTCTTCGTGGCGCTCGTCTTCGTCCTGGGATTTTTCATGAGCCTCGGCAAGGCTGCTGTCTACAAGCATATCCCCGTTTACTACCCGGATAATGTCGGTGCGGTCGGCGGCATGGTGGGCATGATCGGGGGCCTTGGAGGGTTCATCCTGCCGTTGCTGTTCGGCTACCTGAACGACCTCACAGGTCTCTGGACGAGCTGCTTCATGGCTCTTTTCGCCATCGTCGTTGTTTCCATGATCTGGATGCACCTTGCCATTCGTCGGCTGGAACGGCGCGGCGCCTTGCAACCGGCCTGAAAGCCCATTCTCGAAAATCGGAAAGAACATCATGACTGAGAAACTTGTCGTGGTTGGCGCCGGCATGGCTTCGGGCCGTATGCTCGAGCATCTGTTCGAAGCCGACCCTGATGCCTTCGACGTGACGCTCTTCAGCGCTGAGCCGCGCGGAAACTACAATCGTATCATGCTCTCGCCTGTGCTGGCGGGCGAAAAGACGTTCGAGCAGATCGTCACACACGATGCGGGCTGGTATGCGGCAAACCGCGTGACGTGCCGTTTCGGTGAAACCATCACGAGAATTGATCGCAAGCGGAAGCTCGTCGCCACCGCGGAAAGGGAAACGCCCTATGACAAGCTGGTAATTGCCACCGGTTCCGCACCCTTTGTTATTCCGGTTGCGGGAAGTGACCTGCCCGGAGTCATGGCATTTCGCGACCTGGACGACGTCGACACAATGGTCGCGGCAGCCGAAAAGCCGAACGCCAGGGCGGTCGTCATTGGCGGGGGGCTGCTTGGGTTGGAAGCCGCGGCCGCGCTGCGCGGACGCGGCATGGAGGTGGTGGTTCTGCATCTCATGGGACATTTGATGGAACGTCAGCTCGATCCCGCTGCCGGATACCTGCTTAAGAAGGAACTCGAGGAGCGCGGCATCGGAATCCACACCGAGGCGCAGACCAAGGCCATTCTTGGCGAGGAACGCGCCGAAGCTGTACTTCTCGATGACGGTACGGTCTATTCGGCGGACATCGTGGTCATGGCGGTTGGAATTCGTCCCGAGACGCGCATCGCCACCGATGCCGGCCTGCATGTGGAGCGTGGGATTGTCGTCAACGACCACATGATGACCTCCGATCCCGATGTTCTCGCCCTCGGCGAATGCATTGAGCATGAAGGCACGTGTTACGGGCTTGTGGCGCCACTCTACGACATGGCCAAGGTTGCCGCGAAAACGCTGGTCAAACAGGATGCAGCCTTCCGACCCGTTGAAACGGCAACCCAGCTCAAGGTAACCGGTGTCAGCCTGTATTCGGCGGGCGATTTCGCCGAGGCGGACGACCGCGAAGAGATCGTCCTGCGCGATGCCAGCGCGGGTGTCTATAAGCGTCTGGTCTTAAAAGACAATCGCATCATGGGTGCGGTTCTGTATGGCGAGACTGCGGATGGCGGCTGGTTCTTCGATATGCTCAAGAAGGGCACCGACGTTTCGGAAATGCGCGAAACGCTGATCTTCGGACAAGCCTATCAGGGAGCGGGGCAGCTGGACCCTATGGCGGCCGTTGCAGCCTTGCCGGATGATGCGGAAATCTGCGGCTGCAACGGCGTATGCAAGAGCTCCATCGTCGGCGCGATTGCCGGCAACGGTCTGACCTCGCTGGACGATGTTCGTGCCCACACCAAGGCATCGGCGTCTTGTGGCACTTGCACGGGACTGGTCGAACAGCTCCTCTCGTTGACGCTCGGCGATGCCTACAGTCCGGCTGCCGTTATGCCTGTATGCGGTTGCACCGATCTCGGTCACGACGACGTACGTCGGCTTATCAGGGCCAGAAAGCTGAAAACCATTCCCGCCGTCATGCAGGAACTCGAATGGAAGACGTCTTGCGGCTGCGCCAAATGTCGGCCGGCGCTCAATTACTATCTCGTCAGCGACTGGCCCGACGAATACGCCGACGATTATCAGTCGCGCTTCATCAACGAGCGCGTGCACGCCAACATCCAGAAGGATGGCACCTATTCCGTGGTGCCACGCATGTGGGGTGGCGTGACATCCTCGGCGGAACTGCGGGCGATCGCGGATGTGGTCGATAAGTTCGACATACCGGCTGTGAAAGTCACCGGGGGGCAGCGGATCGACATGCTGGGCATTCGCAAGCAGGATCTCCCTGCCGTTTGGGCCGATCTGGGCAGGGCGGGCTTCGTATCCGGGCATGCCTATGCCAAAGGTCTGCGCACAGTGAAGACCTGCGTCGGATCCGATTGGTGCCGCTTTGGTACCCAGGATTCCACCGGTCTCGGGATACGCATCGAGAAATTCATGTGGGGATCGTGGACACCGGCAAAGGTCAAGATGGCGGTCTCGGGGTGTCCGCGCAACTGCGCCGAAGCCACCTGCAAGGATGTCGGCATCATCTGCGTGGATTCCGGCTTCGAGATACATTTCGCCGGTGCTGCCGGATTGGACATCAAGGGTACGGAAAAGCTCGGTCTTGTCAGGACCGAAGATGAGGCGCTGGAGCACATTGTAGCGCTTGTCCAGATGTATCGCGAGCAAGGTCATTATCTTGAACGCATATACAAATGGGCCAAGCGTATAGGCTACGACGAGGTTCGCCGCCAGATTATGGATGACAGGGTGAAGCGCGCTGCGTACTTCGAGCGCTTTGTCTTCTCCCAGAAATTCGCCCAGGTCGACCCTTGGTCGGAGCGTGTCTCCGGCAAGGACAAGCACGAGTTCAGACCGATGGCGGCCTTTTCCCTGGAGGCGGCGGAATGAGCGCCTCCGAACGGGAGTGGGTGGCGGTCGGCACACTGCTGGACATTCCGCGTCGTGGCGCGCGTTGCGTGCAGAGCGGGGTTATGACCATCGCGGTGTTTCGCACGGACGATGACCGGGTATTCGCGCTGGAGGACAAATGTCCACACAGGGCAGGGCCTTTGAGTCAGGGCATTGTCCATGAGGGCTGCGTCACATGTCCCTTGCACAACTGGGTCATCTCGCTGGAGACCGGTGTGGCGCAGGGCGCGGATGTCGGTGCTACGGCGGCCTTTCCTGTGCGGCTGGACGGTGAGCGTATTCTTCTCGCATTGCCCGACCGTGCCGCGCAAACGCAACGAAGCGACGGCTCCGGCCTGCCCGTCGATGGTTGCCGCCATGGCTGAAACCGTCCGCACGACTTGTGCTTACTGCAGCGTTGGTTGCGGCGTTTTGGCGACGCCGCAACCAAACGGCTCGGTTGCGATCGCCGGGGATCCCGACCATCCCGCGAATTTCGGCCGGTTATGCTCCAAGGGATCGGCGTTGGGTGAAACCCTGTCGCTAGACGACAGGCTTCTCCACCCGGAGATCGGCGTGCGGCGCGCTTCGTGGGATGAGGCCCTGACCCTGGTCGCCGACCGTTTTCGAGAAACCGTCGATCGGCACGGCCCCGAGTCGGTCGCTTTTTACGTTTCCGGACAGATCCTCACCGAGGATTACTATGTCGCCAACAAGCTGATGAAGGGCTTTATCGGCGCGGCCAACATCGATACCAATTCGCGCTTGTGTATGGCTTCCTCCGTTGCCGGTCACAAGCGTGCTTTCGGCTCCGATACCGTGCCGGGCACCTATGAGGATGTAGAAAGCGCCGACCTCGTCGTGCTCGTCGGCTCCAACCTTGCTTGGTGCCACCCGGTTCTCTATCAGAGGTTGGCTGCCGCCAGGGAGAAACGGCCTTCCATGAAGGTTGTCCTGATCGACCCCCGCCGCACGGCCACTGCCGGTCTCGCAAACCTGCATTTGGCGATCGCACCGGATGGCGATGTGGCCCTGTTCGTGGGTCTGCTGCGCCATCTTGAGAAGAATGGAGCGATTGCGCAGGACTATGTCGAAAAGCATACCCGCGGTTTCGACGACGCATGCGCAGCCGCCGCGCATTTCGACGCCGCGCGTGTCGCGTCTGAAACGGCACTTGCGCTTGAGGATATAGAAACCTTTTATCGTCTTTTCGCCGCAACCGAGAATGTCGTCACCATTTACAGCCAGGGCGTCAATCAGTCCGCGTGCGGTACCGATAAGGTCAACGCAATCATCAACTGCCATCTGGTCACGGGGCGTTTGGGCCGGCCGGGCATGGGGCCGTTCTCGGTGACCGGTCAGCCAAACGCCATGGGTGGGCGCGAGGTGGGCGGGCTTGCCAATATGCTGGCTGCCCACATGGCGCTCGAGGATCCCGATCACCGGGCACTGGTTCAACGTTTTTGGAGTGCGCCGCGCATTGCGGACAAAGCCGGCCTCAAGGCCATGGAGATGTTTCAAGCCGTCGCCGAAGGCCGGATCAAGGCGATCTGGATAATGGCGACCAATCCTGTAGACAGCCTTCCCGACGCAGATGCCGTGGCGCGAGCGTTGCAGAGGTGCCCCTTCGTTGTCGTCTCGGATGTCGCGGCGAAGACCGACACGCTTCGATATGCCGATGTAAAGCTGCCCTCCAGAGCCTGGGGCGAAAAGGAAGGCACGGTCACCAATTCCGAACGGCGCATCTCGCGGCAACGCGCTTTCCTGCCGGCACCCGGCGAGGCACGTGCGGACTGGTGGCAGATCGCCGAGGTCGCCCGGCGGATGGGCTATGGAAGCGCGTTCGACTATGGCAGCGCATTGGAGATATTCCGGGAGCACGCAGCGCTTTCTGCATTCGAGAACGGCGGTACGCGCGCCTTCGATGTCGGTTCATATCGCAATCTGTCCAAAGCGGCTTATCAGTCGCTCCAGCCCTTCCAATGGCCTCAAGCAGAAGGAGAGCGTAGGGCGGACACACGATTTTTCGCGAACGGCCGGTTCTACACTGGTGACGGCAAGGCGCGTTTCGTGGCCATCCGGCCGCCGCGCCCCGCTGCCGTTGGGGCGGCGTTTCCGCTGGTCCTCAATACCGGGCGTGTGCGCGACCACTGGCACACCATGACACGTACTGGAAAGAGCCCGCGTCTTTCCACTCATCTGGCGGAACCCTTTGCCGAGATTCACGCCCGCGATGCCGCCCGATTGAGTATCGGCGATGCCGACCTGGTTCGCATTGAAAGCGCCCATGGTGCCGTGGTGGTACGGGCCCTGGTGACGACAAGGCAAAGGCCGGGATCGGTGTTCGTTCCGATGCACTGGACCGATCAGTTTGCGGCCCGCGCGCGTGTATGCGCTCTTGTCGCTCCGACAACGGATCCGCTTTCGGGCCAGCCTGCATCCAAGAACGTCCCGGTGCGAATGGAACGTTTTGAGGCCGATTGCTATGGCTTTGCCATCTGCGCGCGCCGTCCCGACACTGAAGGTTTGGACTATTGGGCGCTGGCGCGGGCCGACGGTGGCTGGCGGATCGAGATGGCGCTGACACCTGAACCCCGGGAACATGAGGCGTTTTTCCGTGGTCTGCTGGGGCTGGACGGATTGAGGGAGGTTAACCTCCTTGCCTACCGCGACGCCGGGCGCGGAGATCATCGCATGGCCGCTTTCGATGGTTCGAGGCTCATTGGCGCGCTCTACCTTTCTCGCACACCCGTTGCCCTCGCAAGGGACTGGCTCGTTGGGCAGTTCGGCGAGGATCATGCGGACCCGCGCTCCCGCTACCGGGTTGTCGCGGGAAGGGGCGGAGGGGACCGGCCCGATGCGGGTGCCGTGGTTTGTTCGTGCTTTGCGATCGGTATCAATCAGATTGCCGCTGCGGTCCGATCCGGTTGCGCCACGGTCGAGGCTGTTGGCGAAGCTCTGTCGGCCGGGACGAATTGCGGCTCATGCCGCGCGGAAATCAAGGAGATCATTGATGAACATAGCCTCCAGGCAGCCGAATGAAGCGTCTCCGGCACGCATAGCGCCGCTAGCGGTGCTTCCGGTTTTCTTCGACCTTTCGGGAAAGCGGGCAATTGTGGTAGGCGGCACGGCTGCCGCTGCATGGAAGGCCGAGCTTCTGGCGGCGAACGGCGCTGTCGTTCATGTTCATGCGAAGACGCTTTGCGACACTTTCGAAGAACTGGTGAGGGGAGGTGCTTCGGCCGGTTCGTTCGTTTTGCATCGCCGATTTTGGGACGAGGGCGATCTACGCGAGGCGGCCATCGCCGTTTGCGATGCGCAAGACGATACCGAAGCCGCCCGCTTCTTTGCCGCCGCGGAACTGGTCGGAGTTCCTGTCAACGTGATCGACCGGCCGCGCTTCTGTCAGTTCCAGTTTGGCGCCGTCATCAATCGCTCGCCCGTGGTCGTGGGTGTCTCGACGGCAGGAGCGGCGCCTGTTCTCGGCCAGGCGATCCGGCGACGCATTGAGACGCTGCTTCCTCCCTTTCTTGCCGGCTGGGCGGAAATTGCCGCCGATCTGCGCGCATCGGTGATGCTGAAGCTTGCACCGGGTGCGCCGCGCCGCCACTTTTGGGAAACCTTCGTAGACCGGGCGTTCGCGGCAGCGCCTTCGGACCCGAACGTTCAGGAACTCAAGGACGACATTCAGCGCGGCGTTACCGCCGAACGGACTCTTGCAGGCACTGTCACTCTGGTTGGAGCGGGGCCGGGCGATGCCGATCTCCTCACGCTCAAGGCTGTGCGCGCTTTGCAGGCCGCGGATGTGATCCTGTTCGACGATCTTGTTTCGGAACACGTTTTGGAACGCGCTCGCCGCGAGGCAAAACGCATTCGCGTCGGCAAGCGAGGCGGCCGCAGAAGCTGTAGGCAGGAGGACATCAACGCCTTGATGCTCAAGCTTGCAAGAGACGGCAAACGCGTTGTGCGGCTGAAATCGGGAGACCCGATGATTTTCGGTCGTGCCGGCGAAGAGATTGCCATGCTGCAGGCACATGGCGTCATGCTCGATGTCGTGCCGGGCGTGACGGCTGCCAGCGCATTGGCGGCGGCGTTGGGGACATCTCTGACCCATCGGGATCACGCAGGAGCCGTCCACTTTGTCACAGGCCGTTCATGCCGTGGCGGTTTGCCCGACGATCTGGATTGGAGGGCGCTGACGGACCCCGCCGCCACCACTGTCTTCTATATGGGAGGACAAACGGCCAGGGAGATCGCGGGGCGTTTGATCGATCTTGGTCTCATGCCGGAAACACCGGTCGCGGCCGGCTTTTCCATCGGCTGTCCCCAACAACGCTTGAAGCGATCGGACCTTGCCGGGCTTGCATCGGGTGAATTGAACTGCACCGGCGGGCAACCTGTCCTTATCGGTATCGGTCGGGTTTTTGAGAAACAAGCCTTCGTTGGAATGGAGCGCGCCGCATAGTGGTCTAAGGGAACCCTGCATTCGCGAGTTCGTCGGCGCGGCAGCAGCGCACGCCGGCGATAAGTCGCTGAGGCTGCCGGCAGACAGGCTTGGAAAAGGCACATCGATCGAAGAAGAAACAACCGCTGGGCAAGCGACGATTACTGGGCAGTTCGGTGTCTTCTATGAGTTCGCCGAGCCCTTCCTCCCCGAGTGTTGGCACGCTGCCCAGAAGGAGCTGAGTGTAAGGGTGCCGTGGACGTGTCAGAAGGTCGGACGCTGCGCCGATTTCGACGATCTGACCGAGATACATGACGGCCACGCGACGGCACATGTGACTGATCACCGATATATCGTGCGAGATGAATATATAGGTCAGATTGCGGTCGCGTTGAAGTGCCTCCAGAAGGTTGAGAATCTGTGCTTGAACGGAAATGTCGAGCGCCGAGGTCGGCTCATCAAGGACGATTACATCGGGGTCGGAGGAAAGCGCCCGGGCGATCGCGATACGCTGTCGCTGCCCGCCGGAAAATTCGTGTGGATACCGATCGAGCGTTTCCTCGCGCAGTCCCACCTTGGCGGCCAGTTCGACTGCCAGACGTCTCAGTTCGGAAGTCGATTTGCGTTGCCGCGCAAAGACCGGTTCGGTGATCACGCGCCACACGCGCATGCGTGAATTCAGGGAGGATTGTGGATCCTGGAAAACGATCTGCAATGCAGACTCGTCGCCGGCGGCCGCGCCGGTGACCTGTCCTGCACTGGGTTGCAGGAGCCCCAGAAGAACCTGCGCGAGAGTGCTCTTGCCGCAGCCCGATTCCCCGACAATCCCCAGCGTTTCGCCACGTCGAACGTCAAGGTTTACGCCGTTCAGGGCATGGACATGGGAGGTGGCTCTGCCGAGCCAGTCTGCGCCTGAGGGAAATCGGACGCTGATATCGGCAAGTTTTAGAACGGTATCGCTGGCGCCGCCTACGCTCATGCCGCATGCTCCTTTTCGCACAACCAGCAGGCTGAAGCGCGCTTCTCATCGTCAAGCGAAAACAGGGGCGGAATGCTGCTGCAGGCTTCAAAGGCATGGTCGCATCTCTCTTGGAAAGCACAACCGGTTGGCATGTCTGTGAGGTTCGGAACCACACCGCGGATAGATCGCAACGCTTGCCCCGGCCGGGCACTTTCCGGCAGCGCACGGATCAGGGCCCGGGTATAGGGGTGTTGCGGCGCGCTGAGCACAGCCCGCGTCGGCCCCGTTTCAACCACCGACCCGGCATACATTACGTAAAGGCGGTCGCAGAACTGCGAGACGACGGCCAGATCGTGACAGATGAAAAGAATGGCGGTGTTCAATTCCCTGGCCTTTTTGCGCAGCAATTGCAGCACCTGTTTTTGCACCGTTACATCGAGGGCGGTGGTGGGTTCGTCGGCAATCAGGAGTTTCGGTGAACAGGCGAAGGCCAGTCCGATGAGAATGCGCTGGCGCATCCCGCCAGAAAGTTCGAAGGGATAACGCTGAAGAATCTCTTCAGCATCGTTGATGCGCATGTCCGTCAGGAGCTTGATTGCATGAAGCCGGGCTTCTCGTTCGCTCAGCCGCGTGTGCAGGCGGATGACGCCAAGCATCTGTGCGCCGACCCTTTTGGTCGGATTGAGGGCAGTAAGCGGCTCCTGGAAGATCATTGCAACGTCGCGCCCGCGCATAGCGGCAAGCTTTTGCTCGTCTAGGGCCAGCATGTCATGGCCGAGCAGGGTGATACGGCCGGACCGTATGTGAAACGATTCTCTAGGGAGCAGGCGCATGGCCGTCATGGCGGTGACGGATTTCGCTGACCCCGATTCTCCGACAATGCCGACGATTTCTCCCTCTTGTACATGAAGGGACACGCGGTTCACCGCGCTGACCGCGCCGCCGTAGACGGGGAACTCGAGGGACAGGTTGTCGATATCGAGAACGGACTTGCGCATGTCAGCGTGCTTTCTGACGTGGGTCGAGCATATCGCGCACGCCGTCGCCGAAAAGATTGAAGCCGGTGGCGGTAAACAGGATCGCGAAACCGGGAAAACCCGAATACCACCATTGGTCGAGTATGTAGTTGCGTCCGGTCGCTACCATCGCGCCCCACTCGGCCGTCGGTTGCTGTGCGCCCAGACCGATGAAGCTGAGGGCCGAAGCGAGAAGTATGGTGCTGCCGAGATCCAGCGTGCCTTGCACAATCACCGGAGATAGTGTGTTCGGCAGGATGTGCCATCGCAGGATGTGCAGCCGTCCGGCCCGGAAGGTGTTTGCGGCTTTGACATAGGCCATCTCGCGGACGATGAGCGCCTGTCCTCGCACGAGCCTTACATAGAAGGGGATGCGCACAATTGCGATTGCCAGCGCTGCGTTGATCAGGCTCGGCCCGAGGGCCGCGGCAAGCGCCAGGATTAGCGCCAGAGACGGTACGGAAAGAACCACATCCATCAAGCGCATGATGATTGTGTCCGTACGTCCGCCGATCAGGCCGGACAGCGCCCCCAGGATCGTCCCCGTGAGGCCCGCGAGGAACACGACGAAGAAGCCGACGGCGATGGATTGCCGACCGCCGTAAAGGATGCGACTGTAGATGTCGCGGCCAACTTCGTCCGTACCGAAGAAATGATCGAGCGTGGGTGGCGCGAGCCGGGCGCGCAAATCGATGGCGTTCGGTTCGTGTGTGGCGAAGACGGGCGCGAATATCACCACGATAAGAACGAATGCAACCATTGTCAGGCCGACGATGGTTAGAGGGCTTCGTTTCAGTTGATAGCGAAAATATCCGAGATCGATCCTGGGACGTTTGACCGTGGCTGGTGCTTCCGTCATCAGTTGACGCTCCTGATGCGTGGGTCAATGACCATGTAGAGGAGATCGACAGCCAGGTTGACCAGAACGTAGGCGAAGGAAACCACGACGGTGAAGCCCATCACCGCCGGGAAATCAAGCGCCTGGATGGAATTGACCACATAAGCGCCCATACCGGGCCAGGCGAAAACGGTCTCGGTCAGAACTGCACCGTAAAGCAGATCGCCGAGAGCCAGACCGAGAACCGTCACGGAGGGGATGAGCGCGTTGGGCAGCGCCTCCCTGAAAATGACGTTGCGCCGGCTGAGACCGTTGGCGCGGGCGGTTCGCACATAGTCTTGTTGCAATTCCTCCATCATGGCCGAGCGGATTTGTCTCGCGACCACACCAAGATGGACGAAACCTAGCGTCAGGGCAGGCAGGATGATGTGCCTGACTGCGCTGGTGAAAGCGGTTAAATCTCCAGCCAGAAGGGCGTCGATAAGAAGAAAACCGGTTACCGTCGGCGGTCGGGTGATGTCGGGATCGATCCGGCCTCCGCCTGGCAGAAGCCCAAGATCGCCGTAAAAAAGGACGATCAGAAGCAGCCCCAGCCAGAAGGCCGGTGTCGAGATGCCCGTTACCGCCAAGGCCCGGACGAGATGGTCGATGGGTTTGTCACGCCAGACGGCCGAGGCGACACCGAGCGGAACGCCCACCGCTGTAGCGAGCACCAGCGCCACGAAAGCCAGTTCCAGCGTCGCCGGAAAATAGAGCTTCAGATCTTCTGTTACGGGGCGGCGTGTGCGCAGCGAGGTGCCGAGATCGCCGGAGACGATGCCTTTGAGATAAATCCAGTATTGCTCCGGCAAGGGCTTGTTGAGCCCCATGTCTTCGCGAATCCGCTCCACGATTTCAGGGGTCGCCCTGTCCCCGGCGACCAGCATTGCCGGATCTCCGGGGATAAGGTGGGAAATGGCGAAGGTGATCATGGAGACGCCGATCACGACAAGGGCAAGGAAAAGCAATCTTTTCCTTATTACGTTCAGATACTGCACGATTGACCTTCACCTGAGTTCAACCCGACGGAGGCCGGCGCATCGGTCCGAGGCGGTTATTGCGCCCCGGATCTATGTGCGCGGCTTTGGCCGGTCGTTATTTGCTCATGCCGGCGATATTGTAGATGTCCAGAAGCATCGGGTTGAAGACGAACCCTTCGACGTTGTCGCGCATGGCGATGCGGTAGTCCTTTTGGAAGAGATAGACATAGGCCGCTTCGTCGGTGACGAATTTCTGTACTTCGGCGTAAAGTTTTTCGCGCTCCGCTTGATCGCTGCTGAGCGCCGCTTCTCTCAGAAGCTCGTCGACCTGCGCGTTCGTGTACCAGGACCGGTTGCCGGCAAGGCCATGGCGGTCTGAATCGAACCAATAGCTTGTGAACATGTAGGGGTCGGCGAAATCGGGGGTCCAGTTGCCGGTGGCCATGCCGAAATCACCTGTGTCGAAGCGCTCGCGCATGGTCGCGTTGGCAAGCTTCTCCAACTTCAGGTTCAGTCCGATCTCCGCGAGATTGGCCTGGGTCGCGATGGCGATCGGCTCCCAGTTCGGATCGGCATCGGAATAGAGAAATGTGATCTCGGCGCCTTCGGCATCCGCGTTTGCCAGGAGTTCCTTGGCCTTGTCTATATCGCGACTGTATTGAATGACGCTTTCGTCGCGTCCCCACATGCCGTCGGGGATGGGGCCATGCATCTGCTTTCCGTTGCCATTGAGAATGCCGGCGATGAGCCCCTCGTAATCGACCGCGTAGGAAATGGCTCTGCGCACGTCGGGGTTATCGAGCGGCGCTTTCTGGTTGTTCATGTAGAGATAGGTAACCCGGAGGCTGGGATAATTCTGGACTGCAATTCCATCCTTGCCTTCCAGCGCCTCGAGCTGATCTTCGGGCAGCGCTTCGGCAATGTCCACATCGCCTGCCTCGAGCTGCAACCGCCGAGCGGAGGCTTCGCCAATGATGATGATCCGCATCTTATCGATAGCGGGTTTGTCGCCGCCATAGTGCGGATTGGGCTCCAGCGTGACCGTTTGCCCGCGTTCCCAACTGGCAAGGCGATAGGCACCTGAGCCGGCTGTGTTGGAGGCGAGATAGGCCTTGCCGTCATCGTCGCTTTGTTCGGCCACCTTCGGGTTCACGATTGCGGCACCGTTGTTCGCAAGGGCGTAGAGGAAAGGAGCGTAGGTCTCGCTCAGTTTGAACGACACGGTCATCGGGTCGACGACGGTGACTTCGACGCCGCCTGGCAGTGCCTCGGAAGGCCCTTGCCCGATGCGAAAAAGCCGGTCGAAGGAAAATTTGACGGCCTCGGCATCGACCGCTGAACCATCGTCGAATTTCTGACCGTCTCTCAGTTTGAAGGTCCAGGTCAGGCCGTCTTCGGACGCTTCCCAGCTTTCCGCCAGATCGCCGGTGACGCTGGTCAGCCCTTTCCCGTCCTCGGTCTCGTATTTCATAAGGCGCTGATAGACCGGATAGGTGATGGTCCAGTCATTGTTGTCCATTGTCACCGCGGGGTCGAGCGATTGCGGATCGGCGGGTTTGGCTATGACGATTGTGTCGGCTGGCGCCGCTGCCAATGCCGCGGTCGACCCGCAGGTCAAAACCGATAGCGCAGTCGCGCCGGCAAGGAACACCCTGCGTGAAAATCTGAGCTTTATCATTGAATACCTCCCAAATACGCTTGTTTCACATCGATGAAATCAGCTTGTTTCCCCATTCCAGTGCGGTCGCGAATTCCGTTTCAGGCTGATATGCGCCGCCGGTCGTCCAGACCACGCGTGTGATCTCCTTGCTGCTGTTCGGCGCTTCTATCTCGCCCCCGAATTCGACGAGTGCAGCAAACCCCGAAGCAGCCGAAGGTTCAAGCCGCATCTTTTCGAGACGCCACATATGTGCCAGCCATATCAGAAGACTTTCGTCTTCTACGGTGACAATTCCTTCGATCAGATGTCGCGTCTCGCGGGCGACGAGTTGCGAGGCCTGTGCGACGGCCAAACCGTCCGCGATCGTGCGGTTATCCAGTCCGCAGTCATACACGCTGACAGGGCGATCTGCGCCGAGTGCCAGTTGCACCAGCATGCAGGGAGAACCGACAGGCTCGACGAAAATGCAGCGCACGGCATCCCCGAAAATATGCTTGAGGCCGAAGGTGACGCCGCCCGGCGCGCCGCCCACACCACACGGCAGATACACATGAAGCGGATGTTCTAAGTCAACGACAATACCGGAGTGTTCAAGTTGGTCGGCAAGTTCGCGCGCTGCGGCAGCATACCCCATGAAAAGTGTAAGTGAGCGTTCATCGTCGACGAAGTGACTGTTGGGTTGTCTGGCGGCAGCTTCTCGCGCGGCGCGGACTGCCTGAGAAAAGTCACTGCCGTGTTCCACGACATGGGCTCCAAGGGCGGTGAGCCGCTCTTTTTTCCATTGCTTGGCATCATGGGACATATGGACTTCGACCTTGAACCCGAGGCGGCATCCAGCCAAGCCGACACTGTAGCCCAGATTGCCCGTCGAACCGACAAGAAGCCTGTGCCGGGAAAAGAATTCCTTCGCCTCGGGAGATGCAAGCTTCGACAGTTCGCCGCCCTTTTCGACCAGTCCCGCCTTGCCGCCGATGTCGACTGCATGCGTGAGAACCTCGAACACTCCGCCACGCGCTTTGATGCTCCCTGTGGTTTGCAGGGCATAGTCGCATTTCGCTAGGAGACGGCCGCGTTTCAACCCGATCATTCCGGCAATTGAGTGCAACTCCCGCAAATCCGAACGGTTGCGTCCCCCGTCCGCTGCCGTTTCGGGAAACAGGCGGGCCAGAAGCGGGCCGAACCGCTCCCATGCCAATTCGGCCTCTTTGACCATATCTCCGCTGAGCGAACTTCTCGCCATCGCCGCATCGAAGCCGAGGGCGTCCGGATTGGGCCACCATATCGGTTTGCGGCTTTGAAGACGGGGAGGCAAAGTCCCATCGTTCATATTCTCTCGACCTTTCATCTTTCGCCAAGCGAAGCACAGCTCTTCGTAGAGGTGTTGACGTCCATACGACCGGCCCGGCTCACGGGAGCTTGTCCTGTTGTTCCGCTGCGGTCAGGCCGCATGGGATTCTTCGCGGACGAAGTGCGTGTTGGAGACTTGTCGCATCGGCAATTGTACCGGTTTGTAGTCGGGTGGCCTGACGGCACTCGGGATTTCATCGACCATCAATTTGCGTCGTTCCGGACGACGACGAGGATCGGCCACTGGAACCGAGGCGAGGAGCTTGCGGGTGTAGGGATGCTGCGGATTGTCGAAGATTGAGCGCCTGTCTCCGATTTCGACGATCTCACCGAGATACATGACGGCAACCCGGTGCGCCACACGTTCGACCACCGCCATGTCATGGCTGATGAACAGGAGCGAAATGCCGAGCTCCGCCTGCAAGTCCATCAGCAGATTGATCACTTGTGCCTGGATGGTTACGTCAAGCGAGGCAACGGCCTCGTCCGCTATCAACAGTTTCGGGTCGAGCGCCAGGGCACGCGCGATGCAGATGCGCTGCCGCTGGCCGCCGGAAAATGCATGCGGATAGCGGTCGAGATGGGCTTCGCTCAATTCGACCCGCTTCAACAGATCCGCGGCCTTCCTGCGCATGGCGCCGCGGGACCCGGAAACGCCCTGCACAAGCATCGGGTCGATCAGCGCACGGGCTATGGTCATGCGGGGGTTCAGCGAGGCGAACGGATCCTGGAACACCATCTGCACATGACGGCGGAACGCCTGCAGCGTTTGCGCCGATGCGCCGACCGTTTCTTCGCCTTCGAAGCGGATAGAGCCGGAAACGGGCTGGTCGAGATGCATGACGGTCCGGGCGATTGTGGACTTTCCGCAGCCCGATTCTCCGACAAGCGCCAGGGTTTCGGCACGATCGATTGAGAACGACACGTTCTCGACCGCGTGAACGCGCCCCATGATTCTTCCGAACAGGCCGGAGCGCAGATCGAAACGGGTAATCAGGTTCTCAACTTCCAGGAGGGGGCGGGACGGCGGCATTGGTGAAAGTTGTGTCATGCGCCGGCTCCGACATCGCGTTGCCGCGAAAACTCCACCAGCGGAAACTTGGCGGGCACATCGGTTCCCGCCATGCTGCCAAGCTGCGGAACGGCGGCGATCAACGCCTTTGTGTACTCGTGTCGCGGTGCCTCGAAAATCTCAAAAACATCGCCCTGTTCGACAAGCGTTCCGTCATACATGACGCAAACCCGGTCGGCGACTTCTGCGACGACGCCCATATCGTGTGTGATGAAGAGGGCGGACATGCCGATCTCTTCCTGCAGCGAGCGCACGAGATCGAGGATCTGGGCCTGGATCGTGACGTCCAGTGCCGTTGTCGGTTCGTCGGCGATTAGA
>NZ_CAJXGF010000057.1 GCF_913053745.1 uncultured Nitratireductor sp. | reverse complement strand
CCCGCCACAACGCCAATCGCGCCTTCATCGGCGCCAGCGGTCTAACCGCCAATGGCATCACCGAGGCGAACCGCCTCGCCGTCGGCGTCAAGCGTGCCATGATCCGCCAGGCCCACGAGAGCTACCTCCTGGCTGACCATTCCAAGTTCGATGTCAATCTGGTAGCGACCGTTGAACCTCTCTCCGCTCTGACCGGCCTGGTCACCAACGAACAGCCGGTCGGTCTTTTGGCGAAGGCATTGTCCGATGCTCGTGTTGCGGTACACCTCGCCGGATAACTCGCCTGGACTTTCCACATCCATGATGATGCATCGGCACCTTGTCTGATGCATAGTGCCGCCCCAAGGTCAGGACCTACTTCTGACGAACCGGAGAATTGAAGAATGTCGAAAGCGGATATCGGCCTGATCGGTCTCGGAGTCATGGGGGCGAATCTCGCCCTCAATATCGCCGAGAAAGGGCACACGATCGCCGTCAACAACCGCTCTACGCCCAAGATCGAGGCTTTTGTCGAGGCCGCGCATGCTGAAGGTCTTGCCGAACGTGTCCTGCCCGAGGCCGATCTCGCCACCTTCGTGCAGTCGGTGAAGAAACCGCGCTCCATCATCATCATGGTGAAGGCCGGCAAGCCGGTGGACGATATGATCGAGCAGCTTCTGCCGCTGCTCGACGAGGGCGACGCGATTCTCGAATGCGGCAATTCGCTTTTCAGCGACACGCAGCGCCGCTTCGATTATCTGAAACCTAAGGGCATCGGCTATCTCGGCGTCGGCGTTTCCGGTGGCGCGGAAGGCGCACGCCATGGTCCCTCGATCATGGTCGGCGGGTCAAAGGCGCAATGGCATGATGCGGAAGCCGTGCTCACCTCCATCGCGGCCAAATTCAAGGGCGAGCCCTGCGTGGCCTGGCTTGGCGAAGGCGGTGCAGGTCATTTCGTCAAGACGATCCACAACGGCATCGAGTATGGCGACATGCAGATGATCGCTGAGGTCTACGGTGTGATGCGCGACGGGCTCGGCATGGATGCCGCGGCCTGCGCCGAAGTCTTCAAGCGCTGGAACGAAGGTCCGCTCAACTCCTACCTGATCGAGATCACCGGTCACGTTCTGGAAGCTGTCGATGGGGAGAGCGGCAAGCCGCTCGTGGACATGATCCTCGACAGGGCGGGGCAGAAGGGCACCGGCGTCTGGTCGGCAATCGCCGCACAGCAGCTTGGCGTCCCGGCCACGGCCATTGAGGGTGCTGTGGCCGCCCGTTCCATCTCATCGCGCAAAAAGGAGCGTATCGCTGCGGAGGTGCTTTACGGCAGGCGCGAAGGAAAGGTGGATATCACCATCGACGATCTGGAGCAGGCACTTCTGGCCGGCAAGATCGTTTCCTACACGCAGGGCTTTTCCGTAATCGCCAGCGCCTCCGATGAGCAGGGCTGGGGGCTTGAACTCGCCACCATCGCGAAGATATGGCGTGCAGGCTGCATCATCCGCTCGCGTTTCCTCGATCAGATGGCGCGCGCCTTCGCGGGCGATGCCTCCACCAATCTCCTGATGGTTCCCGATTTCGCAGCGCTGATGAAGGAGGCAAGTCCCGCGCTGCGCCGCGTGGTCGCCACCGGCGCGCTGGGTGAACTGCCGCTGATCTGCCTTTCCTCGGCACTGTCCTATTTCGACAGCTACCGTCAGGCGCGGGGCACGGCCAATCTCATTCAGGGACAGCGCGATTTCTTCGGCTCGCACGGTTTCGAGATCGAGGGGCGCGGGGCCGACCTGCATGGCGAGTGGCCGTCTTTGGTCGAATAGATCGCTTTAAAGGAAAAGGCCCGGATGGCATCGCCATCCGGGCCTTTTCGATCTGAGCTCGCGAAGGCTTATGCAGCCTGCGCTTCGCCCTTTTTCAGCTCTTCAAGAACGTTCTGCGGCGAGGACACGCCATAAGGGTCGCTTTCGCAGTTGTCGGAGAAGCCCTCTTCCTCGAACCACTTTTCGATCACGCCGTTGTTGATCACGGCGGCATAGCGCCACGAGCGCATGCCGAAACCGAGATTGTCCTTGGCGACCAGCATCCCCATCTTGCGGGTGAATTCGCCGGAGCCGTCCGGAATGACCTTCACGTTCTTCAGGTCCTGCGACTTGCCCCAGGCGTTCATCACGAAAGCGTCGTTGACGGAGATGCAATAGATCTCGTCGATGCCTTCAGCCTGGAATTCGGGATAGAGTTTTTCGAAGTCGGGAAGCTGGTAGGTCGAGCAGGTCGGGGTGAAAGCACCCGGCAGGGAAAACAGAACCACACGTTTGCCGCCGAAAAAGTCAGCAGTCGACTTGTCTTCCCAGCGGAACGGGTTCGGACCTTCGATCGACTCGTCGCGAACGCGGGTGCGGAAAGTAACGTTGGGAACTTTTCTCACGGTCATGGCAAATCCTCTGGCACAGACGAAGCGTCTCCCGGTTGGGACCGGGTGGCTTGCATCGTAAATGGTTGAACTCCGGCTGCCGGGAGGGGTGCGCCGGAAGAGACGGGTGGAATAGAACATTTTGCAGGCGCGAAGTGAAGGCCCCGCACTGCGGCAATCCGCAGCATTTTTGCCTAATTGCGAGATAGGGCCATGGTTCCGCCGGAAGCGATCAGAACAGCGCCCACCAACCGATTCAAATGAACGAAAACGCGTTCGGATTGAAGCATCTTTCCGAGCAGGACGCCGCCAATCACATAGAGCGTCACAGCCACCACCTCAAGCGCCAGAAACACTCCTCCCATCGCAGTGAGCTGGCTCCATGCCGGCTCTGAGGCGACGATGAACTGTGGGAAAAAGGCAGTGAAGACCGCAATCGCCTTGGGGTTACTGATGGCGATCACGAAATCCCGGCGCATCAGCGTCCCGACGGTGGAGTCGAGCGAGCGTGCCGCAGCCAGTGCCCGCGCCTTGCGCCAAAACTGAATGCCCACGTAAACCAGATAGACCGCACCCACCATCTTGATAACGGTAAAGGCGGTGGCCGATGCTGCCAGCACCGCGCCAAGGCCGACAATGGTGACCGCCATAAGGAGCACAAAGGCCGGCATCCGACCGAGCCCGCCGATCAGGGCTGGGACGAAGCCCAGCCGCGCCGCGTTGGAAAATGTGAGCATATTGTTCGGACCGGGCGCGCAGTTCAGCGCGAAACAAGCCGGTATGAAAATCGACCAGGCAATCATGGAAACCACCCTTGGCGAGAAAGTTGCGGCGACCCTAGTGAGATCGCTGTATGAAGCCAAGAATGCAAATCGGTAAATGTGGAAAGCTATTCACTTCAAGCGCATTTCGTCGCCTCTGTCGCCACCGGCATGATACCTCTTCTACCAAGGCTTGCTGCTGCGATCGGACTGCCGACAATTCCGTTCGGCGTCTCGCCGATGATACAAACCAGAGGGCTGTCCTCGTTCCGAACATGAATCTCGTGAAGTGGCCGTGCGCGGATTTCTCATGGCGATCATGGTCCAGCTTCTTCGTTTCTCGGGCGCGGTTGCAACAGTTCGACGAACGAGACTCACGCCTTTGCAAGCCCACCGGTGGCCATTGAGCCAGCTTTCATCCGATCCCAATATGAGGCGGCAAGCGTTTGATCCCTTCCCAGACCGAGTTCTGTACGCCAGTAGTTTCGAATGATCGAAGCGCCTTCGGCCTCGGCGGCAAACCAACCGAAGCATGCAAGGCCGACAGGCCATTTCACAGCCATAACAGAATTGACCAGTCGCTTGTCCATTCCCGCTGCGGTGCCGTTGCGCGGGAGCCAATGCACCTCGATCGATGTCCGGTTGTCTATATGGATGACTTCGCCCTCGTCGGCGACCTCGACAAAGGCAACGCCGCTGGTGCTGGCGGGAAGCGTTTCGAGCATTCGCGAAAGTGCTGGTAAGCCGGTTTCGTCGGCTCCCATCAGATACCATTCGGCATCCATGGGAACCGGGCGCCCGACAGGGCCCATAATGCCGACCGTCGACCCCGGCAACGCGGTTTCCGCCCAATGCGATCCGACGCTGTCGCCTGAATGGAGGACGAAATCCACGTCCATCCATCCAGCCTCGACATTCAGGCGCCTGATCGTGTAGGCGCGGGGCGTGGGCCGTCGATCGTCCGGCGGCCACGCGGCAAGTCCGTTTTTCCCCAGTGTTGGCCAAACGGGTTGTGGCACCCTGGAGGTTGGGAAGAGCATGCGAATATGCATGCCGCCAAACCTGGCAAAGCGCCCCAGATCCGCCCCGGCAATCCGGATGCGTCGCATTGCCGGCGTGAGTTGGGTGATCTCCATCACGGTCATTTCACGAAACTGAGGCAGCTTGGTTTCTTCGCAAAAATCGCCCGTCCAGCGGATTTGCGGGCTGTCTTGCTTTCCATAAACCTGCACCGCCGTGGCAAGCAGGTCCTTGATGCGTGCAAGATCGTCGCGTTCGCCCGCGCGCGCCCGTATCTCCACCTGTCCGTTTGAGAGTTCGAAACTCGCGCGGCCGAATGGGAAGGCGAAGTCGATGCCGTCGTCACGACGCGTGGCGATCGCACGAAAGCTCTGAAGACGATCCTCGATTTGGTCGAGATACTCCGCCAGGTGCTGGAGTTGCACCACGGCCTTACTCGATAAGTCGGGCGTCGGGGTGTCGTTGTGAACGCTCATCCGCCGATGCGGCCCGTCACCGCGATCTTGAATGTTCTGCCCTTGCCCTGCTCGATATCCGACGTGGACGACCAACCGCTTTGTGGATCCGTGTAGGCCTTGTCGAAGACGTTATCGACCCCGAAATCGACACGCAGGTTCTCGTTCACATCCCAGTTGGCGAACAGGTTCACCAGATCGACACGCGGGTAAACGCGGGTGCTGGACGAAAGTTCGCGCACAACCTTTCCGATGCTCTGGTACTGCACACCATAGGTCAGCCTGTCGTCGAGCGCTCGAAAGCCCAGGGTAACAGCCACATTGTCCAGCGGCGTGTTGGAGAGCGTGTCGCCTGCGAAGGGGCCGTTCTTGAGCTCGGCGTCGGTGAAGGAAGCGGCGAGATTGATGAAGCCCGGTCCGTAATCGTAGACGCCCTCGAGCTCGACACCGCGCAGGCGTGCCGTGCCGACATTCTCGGCGCGCCGTACACTCCCGGCCACGACCTCGATGTAATCGTCGACATCCGAATGGAACACGTTGACCTTGGCGCGCAGCATGTCCCCGGTCGTTATGAGATTGTCGAGTTTGAGGTTCACGCCAGCTTCCCATGTGCTGGCCACTTCCGGTCGCAGGAGAAGATTGGGTTCGTAACCGGAGCCGTGCGATCCGTTCTGGCGGAAAACGTCCTGCAGGTGCGGGGTGCGATAGCCCTCCGCATAGGTGCCGTAGAACTGTATCCCCTCAACCGGGGTGACGCCGACAGTGAAACGCGGCGACCATCGATCGCCGGTCAGAGAAACGTCGTGCGAGGGTTCGCTGGGTGTTGGCTTCGAACGCCCCTCCAGACGGTAACCGTCGTAGCGCAGAGCTGCCGTCAGATCGAGCCAATGATTATAATTGCCTTCCCACTGCACGAATGCACCATAGGCGTCCTGAGTGCCCTGGCCGAAATGATCCGCGTCGGAATCGCCTCTGAGATGCGAGTAATCGCCGCCATAAGTGACGGTGTGATCCAGGCCGCCTGCTTCGAAACGCGAGGCGTTGCGAACATTGAACCCGGTTGTGGAGACGTCGTAGTAACGTGTCTCTCCGATGCTTGCGGAGGGCCAAAGGCGATACTGATCCGACCGCGTTGCACTGTGGTAGACGTTGAGCGTCAGGTCCCAGTAGTCATTGTCGAACGGATTGTAGGTATAACGGCCGGTGTAGTTCTCGACCAAACTGTCCGTATCGTAACGGCTTAGGGTCGGCGAGGCGGAACCGCTGGAGCCGGAAATGATGTCGTCGTAGTTCTGTATCGACGCACCGAGTTGAAGCTCATGGCCTTCCGCCGGTCGCAACGTCACCTTGCCATAGCCGCTTAGGCCCTCTTCGCCGGTCCATCGCACCGTGTCGCCATTGCCATCCTTGTACTCCTCGCTGTTGCGAAGGACGAGATTGCCGATCACATCGAAATTTTCGTTGAACTGATAGGCGCCCGTTGTGCTGGAAAGCCAGCCATCGCCATTGGATTCGTAACGCAGTTTTTCGCTTAGCGCCCAGGTTTCGCCGTCTCGAAGGAAGTCGCGCGCCGCTTTCGTTTCGAAGGCGACCACACCGCCGATCGCACCCGTCCCGAATGCATTGGAGACCGGGCCGCGGATCACTGTAACCTGCTTCAGCAGTTCCGGCTCGATGAAGAATGAACCGGAACCATGGCCGACACGCCAGAAATCCTGACGCGCGCCGTCGAGTGTCACGGCAACGCGTCCATATTGCTGTAGGCCACGGATGTTAATGGCCGTTGCCGGGTCGTCTCCGCTCATTGTGGCGGACACGCCAGGCACCTGACGGAAGAGATCCGCCGCCGTCGTTGCCTGGATGCGCTCCAGATTGCCCGTGGAAACGACGCTCGTTCCCGACAAAGCGTCGATCACGGCCTGCCAACCCAAAGTGGCGGTGATCGTTATCAGGTCCAATTCCGTGGGCGCAGCGGCCGCAGCGTTGTTTTCTTCGGCCGTGGCGTCGCTCTCCTGGGAAAGCGCCGACGATACCGCCGATAGCCCCAAGAGGGTTGCCAGTGCTGTGCTTCTTAACAATCCGGAGTTCTTCATAATGCCCCACATCCCGTCTGCTTTAAGATATTATGGCTGGCGACGTGGCGAGGGCCCGGCTGGCAAGATCGATGGTCTAATAATTAAATATGACTATTATTGTCAATTTAAAATTGACCCGCTACATTCCGGCCATATTTGCATCTGCGCCAACCGGCCGATGCGCGTAAAGGACTCTTTGCCCATGGCCGTCTGTTTTCGTGGAATCAACATTGCCGTCTCGTTGTCCCGTCTGTTTGCGGGTCTTTTCGGGCTCGCAATTTTGGGTGGAAGCCTCCAGGCGCAGGAAAGTATGCCTGTCGAGGTGACCGATGCGCTCGGTCGTGAAGTCCGGATAGAAAGTTCCCGACGTGTGCTGACACTCGGTTCCGATGTCACCGAAATCGTTTTCGCTCTGGGCGCCGGGGAACGCATAATCGCAGTCGACCGGGGCAGCCGCTTTCCGGCGATGGCCGCAACGAAAAGCAATGTTGGGTATCGCCGCAGATTATCGCCGGAGGGTGTGTTATCGCTTGATCCCGATCTCATTTTGGCAGCCGAGGATATCGGACCGCCTGAAGCAGTGGAGGTCCTTAAAAAGATTGCCATTCCGTTGGTGCTTGTGCCCAAGGAGAATTCAGGGGAGGGCATTCGCCGTAAAATCGCCCTGATCGCCGAAGCGCTTGCACTGGAGGCGGAAGGTAGAATGCTGGCTGAAACCGTGCTGGAAAACTTCGAGAAGGCCGCGAACCTCACCCGCGCGATACCCATGGAAAAGCGAAAGAAGGTGGTCTTCTTTCATGGGATTGAACGGTTGACCGCCGCAGGTGCCGATACCGCGGCGGATGCCATCATCAGATATGCGGGCGGTGTGAATCCGATGAGTCGGTTTCAGGGTTATAAAGCCGCCTCGGAAGAGGATCTGATCGAACTTGCGCCCGATACGATCCTCATGATGAGCAACCGGCGCGGCGGGCCAACTCCAGAAGAGGTGTTCTCCAAGCGTGCACTCGCTTTGACGCCAGCCGCCAGGAATGGTTCTCTTATCGTGCTGGACGGAGCCTACATGATCGGCTTCGGTCCGCGTACGGCGGATGCCGTCCGTGATCTCGCCAATGCGCTATACGCAAAGGAATTGCTGCAGCCTGAGGAATGAGCCGGCCGGAGAGCCGCCTATCCGCCGATCGACAGTGTGCGCGGGTTGATACCGAACTGGCGTTTGAACGCAGTGGCGAAATTCGCGGAGTGCGTGTAGCCGGCGATTGCCGCGGCCTCCTGCACGCTGACCTTTTCGTCCTGAAGCGCGGCGAATGCTTGTTCCAGCCGGCGCCGCCGCACATACTCGAAGACGCTGCAATGTTCGGAAATTCGGAAAAGACGCTGCAATCCACTGGCGCTGATGCCGGCGGCACGGGCAATCCTTTCCACGCTCAAATCCGACAAGAGCTGGGTGTCGATAATGTCACGGGCACGTTGAAGCCTGTTCATGTCGCGTCCGGTCAACACGCCTCCATCGGCCGTTCGGCGCTCCGATTTGGCTGCCGTGGCCACCGTTTCCAGGACGAGTTCGACTGCACGGCCTTCCAGATAAAGCCTGTGCAGTTCCGGCATCAGCGGGGAAGGGGTGAATATCTGCTGCACCAGGCTCGTCACGCGTGGCGTGAGCGTCCAGCGATGGTGAGCGAGATGGTTCCTGAACAGGGCGACCGCTTTGGTGGTGTCGCGCATCGATTCCAGCCCCTGGAAATTCAACCATTCAGGCGTGGCGGAAACGACCAGATGACGCACATGTTGTCGCCCGCGAGACATTCGCTCGAAGTTGTCGGGAGCCGTGTTCATGATTGCCACCCCTTCGGTGGCGGCTTTGGGATTACCTTTGAAGCCGAAGCGGCGATCGCCGATCTTCAGGTCGATTTCTCCGTCGAGGAAGAAGATGCAGGACAGTCCCTCGCGTAATACCGATCTGGCGGTGAAATCGTGCTCCTCTTCGGCATCGCTCATATGAAGAAACAGACCCTGCCGCAGTTCCAGATGCTGAAACTGGCCGGAAAGCAACGTGTCCTCCATAGACAGATTGTCTTCACGGCTATCCAGCGTGACGCTGTCACGTTGCAGGAAATCGCGCACGCTCAACCGCTCCTCCGTGAAAGAGGTGGGACCGGCCCGTGCGGAACTGGGCTTGGTGTTCATCGGTTATGCCCGCCATGTCGATTTGATCGCATTGCAAAGACCTATGATCGTTGCGCAAAGCCCGGTCGCTTGTGCAGCGCGCTATGCTTCAATATCCAGTTATTTAATATGACTTCAACAGTCAAATTAAGCGTTGGACGGGTTCGGGGCAGGGCATACGATGATGGGTCATTATAGTGTAACTCGGAAATACGCACGGCATCTGGCGTGTGGTGTCTGTGTTCTGGGCGGTCTTTTCAATCAACTCTCCATTCCTGCAATGGCGCAGGTGGCCGAACCGACAACACGTCTGGAGCGGATCACCGTCGAAGATGAAAACGCGCGCGGTCCGGACGCCGGTATCGTCGCCAAGAAAAGCGCGACAGCCGCGAAAACCGATACGCCGCTTCTTGAAACGCCGCAGGCGGTCAATGTTGTCACAAGAGATCAGATGGAGGCACAGGGTGCGTCCAGTGTTTCGGAAGCCCTGCGCTACACGCCAGGTGTTCAGGCCGAGGCGAACGGTTATGACGTACGCTATGACTGGCTGTGGATGCGCGGTTTCAATACCTACGGCACGATGTGGCTCGACGGCCTGGTTCTGCCTGGCGATCCGCAGAATTATGCGACGCCGAGCATAGATCCCTACACGCTGGAGAGGGTCGAGGTGATCAAGGGGCCGGCGTCGGTGCTGTATGGCCGTACGGTGCCTGGCGGTCTCGTCAATCTTGTCAGCAAGCGCCCGCGGGAAACCACGTATCGTGAGGCTTCGGTGCGCACCAGTGCCTTCGGTGGCATCGAGGGAGCGGTCGACATGACCGGCGCGCTGACGGAGGACGGCACCTGGCTTTATCGATTTACCGGACTTGCCCGCAATATGCACGGTCAGATCGATATGGAGCGTGACCGCAGTCTGCTTGTCGCGCCGAGCATCACCTGGAACCCATCGACGGACACTTCGCTGACGCTTTACGGTTACTATCAGCGTGACCGCGATGTCTTCAGTCCGCGTTTTTATCCTGCGGCCGGTACGCTGCTGCCCAATCCGGCGGGACCGATCCCGCGCGATATTTTCATGGCCGACCCGAACGCGGACAGTTTCAACCGGGATTTCTACGCGTTGGGCTACGAATTTTCCCATCGCTTCAATGAAACCTGGTCGATGCGCCAGAATCTGCGCTACAGCCGATCCGAGCAGGATATGTTTCTGGCACTGGTCAATCCGGCTTTCGCATATGCCGGCGCGCCGTCCAATGAGTTGAGCCGGGTTTCCGCAGTATCCGACGATTCGGCTTCGGCCTTCGCCGTCGACACGCAGTTCGAGGCGGAGTTCGCAACCGGCGCGTTGGAGCATACCGCGCTTTTCGGCATCGACTATGTGCGGGGCGTTTCGGATACCAATTTCGGCAATTCCGCCTTCGGCGATCCGGTTCCGCCGCCTCTGGACTATACGGATCCCGAATATGGCGTCGACGTGCCAGTGCCGGCATTCCAACGCTCCGGCCTGCAGACACAGAATCAGATCGGTTTCTATCTTCAGGATCAGGTCCGCTATGATCGTTGGGTGGGAACGTTCGGATTGCGCTACGATATGTCCGAGATCGAGACCGTCGATCGCATGGGCGGAACATCGGCGACGAACAACGAAGACGAAAAACTCACCGGACGGGTCGGGCTCGCCTATCTCTTCGACAACGGCCTTGCGCCCTATGTCAGCTACTCCACCGGTTTCCTCCCGCTGCTCGGCACGGATCGCCATGGCGATCCTTTCAAGGCGCAGACGACCCGGCAGTTCGAGGTTGGTGTGAAGTATGAGCCTGCCGGTGCGCGGGGCATGGTGGCCGTTTCCTATTTCGATCTCACGGTCGAAAACGCGTTGACACCGGACCCCACGGATCCGCGCCCGACGCGGCCGAGCAACTACGTCCAGACCGGCGAACAGAGAGTGCGCGGCATCGAGATCGAGGGCAAATACGAGTTAACGCCCGAGATCGACATTCTGGCGGCCTATGCCTATTCCGACTCGGAAGTGATCCGGACCAACAATCCGGCGGCGCTCGGCCGCGAGATGGAGCGGCTCCCCAAACATCAGGGCAGCCTTTGGGTTCAATATCGTCCCGATCTGATCCCGGGGCTGGCAGTAAGTGCCGGTGTACGTGCGACCTCCTCCTACCAGACCGACGTCACATACCTGCCCGAGTTGCGCATCCCTTCGCGCGCGCTGGTGGACATCGGTGCCGAGTATGATTTCGGCGCTTTGAACGCCGACTATGAAGGCACCAAGCTTCGGGTCAACGTGACCAACCTGTTCGACAAGCGGTATGTTTCACACTGTCTCAACATTACCGGCGGTAGCTGCAACTACGGTGCTGGCCGGACCATCACCGCGAATTTGAAATACACATGGTAGGCACGAAGGCAAAGACGTTTGAAAACGGAACCGCCATGCAATGGGCGGTTCCGTTTCTCGTGGCGCTTCTTGCTTTTGCCGTGCTGGTCGGCGTCGGCAAGCCGGCGCGCGCAAGCATCGAATTCGTCGATGCCGCCGGTCGCAAAGTGCATCTGGACGCGCCCGCCAGGCGCATCGTAACCAATGAAAGTCTGCTGCTACTTTCGCTTGCGTTGATCGACCCCAAGCCGGTTGAAAGGCTTGCCGGCTGGGCGCGCCCGCAGCGTATAGACAAGGGCGTTTACGAGGCGTTCAAAAAACGGTTTCCCGCCATCGACGAGATACCCGTGGTTGGTGCGGTGGTGCCGGAAAGCGCATCCGCGGAAGCGATCCTTAGCGTCAAGCCCGATCTGTTCGTGGTGCGTATATGGCAACCCGGCTGGCAGGGTCTTGCCGCGCAATTGGCTGCCGCGGGCGTTCCGGTGATTTTTCTTGATGGGCCTGCGGTCGCCGACCGGGGTGCCGGTGAAGCGACGGTCTTCGCCATCGAACTTCTTGGCAAGGCGATAGGGCGCACAGAACAGGCAAAGGCTTTCGGGTCCTTCGTCCGCAATCGCTTCCGGAATGTTGCCGAGCGGATCGCCACGATCGACGCGCGGCCGAGCGTACTTATCGACGTGCATGCCGGCACGCTGTGCTGCTACACGCCCGGCGCCGACAATCGCATCACGCAATATCTGGAGCATGCTGGCGGACGGAGCATTGCCGACGGCGTGCCCGGCTACGATGGTCAATTGAGTGCCGAATATGTGCTGGGGGCCGATCCCGATATCTATATTGGCACCGGCGGACCGCGTTTCGCGGAAACCGGCGGGCTTTTCGTAGGGGCAGGGGTGGACCAGGCGCGGGCGCGCAAGTCGCTCGAATCCGTCGTCGGTCGTAATTTTCTGAATGGGTTGACGGCGGTTGGCGAGGGGCGCGCGTACGCCATCTCGCACCAGCTTTCTATTTCTGCGCTGGATGTGCTGGCGATGGAGTCTTTTGCGAAATGGCTGCACCCGGATCTCTTCACCGATCTAGAACCCGCGGCAACGCTTGATGAAATCAATCGACGTTTTCTGCCCGTGCCGCTGCGCGGTGCCTTCTGGGTTGGTCTGCGGACGGAATAGCTTCTCAAGAGAGGAACGATCGTGACCACATACACAGCGCAATCGCGCATTGCGCTTGCCGATCCGGAGGCTGTTCTCGTGCCCCTGTGCGAACACATGAGTGAGCATGGCGCGCGCCTGGAGCGGTCGAATGGCATGCGTATCCTGCGCTTTGCGCATGGGCATGTGCAGTTTCAGCAGAGCACGGGGGCAACGCATGTGGAAGTGACCGCGGATGATGTGGAGGGATTGTATTTCCTGCGTCTCAACGTGGCTGCCCATATCCTCGAGTTTTCAGGCGATGAGACACCCCGGATCGAATGGAACGGCGACGGCGGCGCCCTGGAAAGACCACCCAATTTTCAGGTTTTCACCGTGCTTCACGCTTATGATGTGACGCCACACATGCGCCGCATCACCTTTCAGGCCGAGGATGTCACCCGCTTTGCGCGGATGGATGCACTTCATCTGAACATTCTCGTGCAACATGCCGATTTGCCGGAGCCGCAATGGCCGCGCGTCGGTGAAAACGGACTCATGCAATGGGACGATCCGGGAAGGCGACCACACTTTCGCAAGTATACGGTGCGCTCGCTCGACTTGAGCGCGCGAACCGTGGATATAGATTTCGTCCTGCACACCGATGCCGGGCCCGGGTCGGGCTTGGCTCTT
Organism: uncultured Nitratireductor sp.; assembly: GCF_913053745.1. Classification (GTDB taxonomy): domain Bacteria; phylum Pseudomonadota; class Alphaproteobacteria; order Rhizobiales; family Rhizobiaceae; genus Nitratireductor. Next base: position 12,669 of record NZ_CAJXGF010000057.1, on the reverse strand, counting down.
TCCGCCCGACCGGGTGATGAGATTGGTGTCGTCGGTCCCGGAGGCGGCGGGTTGAGCGAAGCCGATTGGTATCTTTTCCTGGGCGATGAAACCGCGCTTCCCGCTATCGCCCGGATGCTGGAGTACCTGCCTGATACGGCATGCGGAAAAGTCTTCATCGAGGTGGCGGACCGAAACGAGGTGCAAGCCATTGCAAATCGTAGCGCCATCGATGTGCAATGGCTTCTGCGGAACGGTGCCATGGCCGGCTCGACTTCATGCCTCATCGATGCGGTGCGCGAAGCCGCCTTTCCCGCCGACGGGACGCGGATCTTTGTCTGGTGCGGTTGCGAGTTCGAAGCCTTTCGCGCCATTCGCGGCCATTTGCGCGCAGAGCGTGGTCTGGACAAGCAGGAACATCTGGTGGTTTCCTACTGGCGTCGCGAGGAATGATCGGTTCAGCCAGCCGCTTCCGGTAAAGAGTCTGGAGAGATCGGCATTGTCGAGCGCGATCCGGAGCCGACACCTTGGAGAACATCTACCGATCCAGGAAATTCCACCCGAAGCCCGTGCATTGTGACGACCGGTTACAGCCGCTCGACCAGTCTCACCTGGAATGTATGCATTTCGCCTTCACGAGAGATGGAGACGTACTCGCCTTGTCGGAAGCGCTCCTCGCCGAGCCGGAAACCGATCTCGTCGTCGCGCTCGCCTTCCTCGTAATCGAAATACCATTGCCCGCCGGGCTTGCGGCGCAGCCGGCCGATTTTGTCGTCCGCGTCCGGTTCAAAACGGCGGACGCGGCATTGCATCTGATGTTTCTTCCATTCAGCCGGGTCGAGATGTCCTTCGGTGTCCAACGGCACCAGAAGGTCGTAACCTTCCTCGTGGTCGCCCAGCGGGTGTCCTTTCTCGCGGGCAAGTTCAAGCCGCACATGGCGAAACTTGGGAGAGAGATCAGAAGCTGCGGTCATGCTGGGCCCTTTCATTCTCCATCACCTTAAGAAGATTCTGGGCCTGCTTTTGTAAAGATCAAGCCGAAGAATCGCCTTGTGGCATCGACCGCGTGTGAGAAGTGCGCATCGTTGGAGACCGCGCCAGGGCGCGCTCACGAAACACGATGTAAAGCCCCGCACCCATCGTGACGGCGATGCCGAGCGCGGCGAGCCCATTGGGCAGGTCGCGGAAGATCAACCAGCCGATGACCGTAGCGAAAGGGATTTCCAGATACTGGATCGGTGCAACGGTGGCCGACGGCGCGAAGCGCAGAGACCAGGTCATCAGCAAATGACCGAACGTTCCGAAAAAGCCGGAACCGATCAAAAGCAGCGTTTCGCGCAAATTGGGTTTCACCATGCGCAGTTCGGGCAGGTCGAAGCCGAGATTGACGAGGGCGAGCGCGGCAAATCCGGCAACGGCGTAGAAGCCGCTCACCACCTGCAGCGCGATTGGGTCGGCCGCGCGTGAGATCTGCCGTGTCACCAGCATATACCCGGAGAAGGCGACGGCGACGAGCAAAGGGAGGAGCGCCGGCGCGCCGACACTGATGAAGCTCGGCTGCACCACCAGCATGGTTCCCATGAAACCGACCGTGCAGGCGGCGAGACGCCTTGGGCCCACCGCCTCGCCAAGAAAGAATTTTCCGAAAGCGAGCATGATGAAGGGCATGACAAAGGCGATGGCGACCGCATCGGCCAGCGGCAGATAGCGCAGCGACATGAACATCGCGCCGATGCCGGCAATATGCAGCATGGTTCGCAGCACGGTGAGACGCATGACGTGGGGCGGTAAAATGAGCGTTTTTCCACTCCACCACACGACCGGGAGAAGAAAAACCACCTGAGCGGCAAAACGCACCACCAGAAGCTCGAACAGCGGAATGGTTTCGCCCAACAGTTTTGCGATCGAGTCGCCCAAAGGGGCGACTGCGCAAAACCCGATCATCAGGAGAATGCCGACAAGCGGCCGATCGTTCGACATTGCGCGACATTATGGAGACGCATCGGGGCCCGCAATGTCACATGGTGCCAAAACGGTACGGCCAGCGACATGTTTCGCCGCTGGCCGGGCAATTCCGGGTTACGCGGCCTGTGCCCGCGGGCCGGTCTCGGGCTGGTAGGTGCGGCCGAAGCGGTTTGCCAGAAAATCCTCAAGCGCGATGTCTTCCTGCTGGACAAAGCCCTTTGACGGCAGTTTGCCATTGGCAAGCAGGTCAAGCACGGTGCAGATGCCGGCGGCGGTGGTCTTCTGGATGGCGCTGCGGGCATTCGGCCCGGCCGGATCGGCAAACACGCTGTTGGCGTAGCTCTCCTGCACCAGGCGGCCATTCTTCAGGCCGGTGATGGTCACAAAGATCACCACCACATCCTGCATGGTGGTGGGCAGCGCATGCTCGAAAATCTCTTTCAGAAGATCGCGGCGTTCGATCAGGCGCAGATCGTTCAAAAGCATCTTCATGATCGAGGCATGACCCGGATAACGGATCGTGCGGTAGTTGAGATTGCGCACGCGGCCCTTGAGCGACTCGCAGATGGAGCCGAGCCCGCCGGAGGTGTTGAACGCCTCGTAGCGCACGCCGTCGAGCGAGAACTCCTCATGGCCCTCAAGCGGCGCGACTTCCTTCATCTCACCGTCGACAATGGCCTCGCAGGGCTCGCAATACTCGTTGATGACGCCTTCCGGCGACCAGGTGAGATTGTAGTTGAGCGCATTGGCCGGAAACTGCGGCAGCGCGCCGACGCGCATGCGCACATCGTTGAGCGTGTCGAAGCGCTTGGCCAGCGAATTGGCGGCAATGGTGATGAAGCCCGGCGCGAGCCCGCATTGCGGGATGAAGGCCGTGCTGGCGCTCGCGGCAATTTCCTTCACGCGGCGCGTGCTTTTTACGTCTTCCGTGAGGTCCAGATAGTGCACGTCCGCTGCGGCCGCGGCTTCGGCAATGGGAACGGTGAGATTGTAGGGTGCGGCGTTCAGCAGCGCGAACTTGCCCTTGAGTACGGAGGCCAGCGCCTTCGTGTCGGACAAGTCGACCGCGACACCCGAAATCTGAGGATGGTCAGGCAGGGCGGCGAGTTGTTCGGCCGCCCGGTCGGCGAGGGTGATTGAATAATCGCCTGAGGCGACCAGCATGTCAGCAATGGCAGCGCCGATGCGTCCGGCTCCGGTGACGATGATTTCCTTCATTCCGCACCCTTTCGATTCTGTGGCATGAACACCAAGTGTCATCCTGCTTCACGTTGAATCGAAGTGACAGATCGGGTAATTCAACTATCGATTTCACGCATATCGACGAATGGATCAGACAATATGACGACAACCGAAGCGGACCGTGCGGTGATCGCGCTTTTGCGCGAGAATGCGCGCATATCGGTGTCGGAGATCGCCCGGCGGCTGGGCGTGTCGCGTTCCACCGCGCAAAGCCGACTCGAACGGCTCGAGCGCAACGGCACGATCGCCGGTTATGCGGTGCGGCTTTCGGGCGAGTATGACGCGGCGCAGATACGTGCGCATCTTCTCGTAACGGTATCGCCGAAACTCTCCGGGGGCGTCATCGCGGCCATGGAAAAAATGCCGGCGGTACGCACGGTTCATTCCGTGAGTGGGTCTTTTGACATGATCATCATCGTCGAAGCACCATCGGTCGCGGAACTCGATGCGGTGATCGACACCATCGGCGCCCTGAAGGGAGTCGACCGAACAATGAGTTCGATCGTCCTGTCGACAAGGATTGACCGGTAGGGGCCAGCGCTAATCCGTGGCCATCCGTGCCGCGCCCCGCCTGCGGGCAATCTCGTAGGCGATGGCTCCGAACACAGTGATCGCGATCATGATGAGCGCCAGCGCGTTGACGGCGGGCGTCAGCCCCGTGCGCACCTTGGTGGCGATGTAGACCGTGAGCGGCGTATCGAACCCGCGCACGAAGAGCGTGGTGTTGTAGTTTTCGATGGATTGGAGAACGGCAAGAAAACCGGCGGCGATGAGCGCCGGTTTCAGGAAGGGCAGCAGAACGCGGCGGAAAACCATGAATTTCGACGCGCCGAGGCCGAGGGCCGCTTCCTCCTGTGTGGGATCGAAACGCTGGAGGCGCGCCGTGATCATCAGCATCACATAGCAGATGATGAAGCTTGCCTGAGCGACCACGATCAGGAAAACACCGCCCCCGACGCCAAGCTGCCGCCAAAGAACCAGCGTGGCGATGCCGATGACCACGCCGGGCGTGAGCAGCGGCGACACCATGACCGCATACATGAAGCTGCGCGCGCGTGCATGGAGGCTGGTGAGAACAAGGGCCGCCGCCGTGCCGATGGGCAGGACGGTGATGACCACGAAGAAAGCGACGAAGAAGGAGGTCCACAGCGACTGCCACATGCCGCCATCGCTCCACAGCGCGTCGAACCATTGCAGCGTCGTGCCGCGCCACGGCGTTACCGTGGGGAAGCGGGTTGTGTTGAACGTGGCGATGCCCATGATCGCGAGCGGCGCGAACAGATAGAGAAAGAACGCCACCATGTAGAAGCCGAACAGGGCACGGGCGATGCGGTCGGCGGCACTCATTTCGCCACCTCGGTCAGGCTCACGCGGGCAATGCGCAGTGTGACGAGCACCACCGCAAGGCACAGAACCAGAAGAACCAGCGCATAAGCGGCACCGCGGTTCCAGTCGCCGCCCTCAAAGAACCAGTTGTAGATGATTTCGGTGAACCAGCGACTGCCGGGCGCGCCGAGAAGGGCAGGCGCGACATAGCTGCCGGCGGCGAGCATGAAAGTGAAGACGCAGCCCGTGGCGATGCCCGCCTTGGCGTGCGGGATGACCACGCGCCAGTGAATGCGCCAGGTGGAGGCGCCGAGGTCGCGCGCCGCCTCGATCTGCGATTTGTCGAGCGATTCGATGGCGTTGTAGATCGGGAACAGCATGAACAGGATGTAAGCATAGGTCATGCCGGCCAGCACGCCACCATCGCCATACCAGCGCACCGGCTCGTCGATGATGCCGAGCGAAAGCAGGAAGGCATTCAGCGGTCCGCGAAACGCGAGCAGGATATACCAGGCGAGCGTGCGCAAAACCTCGTTGATCCAGAACGGGATGGTGAGTGCGAGGAGCACAACCGCCGTCTGGTTCACCGTGGCGTGCTGGGCAAGCCAGAACGCCATGGGATAGCACACCAGAAAAGTGACGAAGGCGACAAGCGCGCTCGCCCACACGGTCTTGAAGAAGATAGCGCGGTGAACGCCTTCATTGGCAAGGTAGAGAATGTTGTCGAGCGAATAGACGTCGTTCGGCCCGCCGATCTGCGACGGCGGCAGGTTGGGCCGCAGCGCATAGTCGATCATCATGACATTGGGTGCGAGCACCATGCCGGCAAGCCACACGCCGACGAGCGCCAGAAAGACCGTGCCAAGACCGCCGCCAAAACGTCTGTAAAGCTCAGACATCGGGCAGCACCACCGCGTTCGCGCTTTCAAAGCCGAAGCCGGACTTTTCGCCGATGGCGGGGGCCGTGGCGAGTTCGGTGCTGGCGATGGAAGCGACCAGCGGCGTGCCGTCTTCGGCAACGCCATGCGCCAGCGCGAAAGCGCCCTCGAAATCGATGCGCTCGATGGTGGCGGCAAGCCGGTTGACCCCGCCCTTGGGTTTCAGCGCTTCGGGCCGCACATAAAGCTTTGCCGCCGCGCCGCCGGAAAGCCCGTCTCCGGCGCGGCCGGTCAACGTTCCATGGGCGGTTTCCACCGTGGCGATGCCGTTGTCGATGCCCTTCACCGTGCAGGAGAGCGCATTGGTCTCGCCAACGAAGGTCGCGACGAAGGGCGTGGCCGGGTTGTCGTAAAGCTCGCGCGGCGCGCCCACCTGCTGCACCACGCCGGCGCTCATCACCGCCACGCGGTCCGACATGGCGAGCGCCTCCGACTGGTCGTGCGTGATGTAGATGAAGGTGACGCCGGTGCGCTTTTGCAGGGCGCGAAGCTCGGCGCGCATGTGCTGGCGCAGCTTAAGATCGAGCGCGGACAAGGGTTCGTCGAGCAGCAGCACCTGCGGCTCGACCGCGAGCGCGCGGGCAATCGCAACGCGCTGCCGCTGGCCGCCAGAAAGTTCGCCCGGCATTCGATCGCCATAGCCGTCAAGCGCGATCAGCTTCAGGAGTTCGTCGGCCTTCATGCGGCGCTCGGCTTTCGAGACGCCGCGCGCCTCCAGCCCAAAGGCGATGTTTTCCCACACGGGCATCAGGGGGAAGAGTGCAAGCGACTGGAAGATCATCGCCGTCGGGCGCTGGTTCGGCCCCAGCGGTGTCATGTCCTTTTCGCCGATCAGGATGCGGCCTTCGGTCGGGTTCAGGAAACCGGCAATGACCCTCAAAAGCGTGGTCTTGCCGCAACCGGATGGCCCGAGAATGGAGAAGAATTCCCCGCCTTCAACCGTGAAGGAAACGTCGTCCACGGCACGGGTTGTGCCGAATGTGACGCCGACATGATCGAGCTCTACGGAGTGTGACATGGGCCCCTGATAGTCGGTGCGAGCGGGCATCGTTGCTGCGGTTCGCTCGCGTTCTTATGGATATGTTGGCGCTCGTCCCGATCCTCACCTTCTTCCCGCGTGCGGGGAGAAGGTGCCGGCGGGCGGATGAAGGGCGAGCGCCGTCAGTTCATCCAGCAGCCTCAGGCCGACAGGAAGCGGTCCTGATACTCGTTGCGCTTGGCGACGAACCAGCTCTCCTGGATCGGCCACCACCATAGCTTGTCCAGTGCGTCGTCCGGATAAGCTGCAGCGAAGAAGGCCTTGGCGTCATCCGAGGTCATGTCGGCGGCGCCGACCGCGGTAGAGTTGATCGAGGTGGCGTTGGTGTACATGGCGCCGGCTTCCGGTGTTAGGAACCAGTTGATGAAGGCATAGGCCTGGTCGAGATTTTCGGCACCCTTCGGGATCGCCACACCTTCCATCCATGCCAGCGCACCTTCCTTCGGCGCGATGAAGCCGATGGGCAGACCTTCCTTGGCGAGCGCTGCGGCGGTCGAATCCCAGGTCTGGCCGATAGCGCAGCCATTGACGCGGAAGGCACCTTGCGCCTCGTTCTCGTTGGACCAGAACTGCGCAACGTTGGCTTTGCGGGCAATCGCTTCCTCGAGAATCACGTCGTAGATCTTGACCATGTTCTCTTCGGACTTGAAGGCGTCGGTCATCGGCATGGGCAGCTTGCCCTCGCCTTCGAGCCAGAGACCCAGGCCGACGAGGCCCGAATGGCCGCGCACGGTGGCCTTGCTCTTCATTTCCGGCTTCCAGATGTCGCCATAGGAAGCGGCGCCATATTCGAGCGGGGCCTGATCCTTGTCGAAGGAGACGGCTTCCGTGCCCCAGTCGGTCGGCACCTGGTAGCGCTTGCCGTCGATGACCGCGCCAAGATTGGCGGAGTTCGTCCACGCGCTCGGCAGGCAGTTGTCGACGTTGACCTTGCTTTCGTCGATGGGCTGCACCAGCTCGAATTCGACATAGTTGGGCACGCGGTCGACCGTCGGCCAGATGATGTCGAACCCGCCGCCATTGTTGGCGCGAAGCTGGTTCAAGAGCTCGTCATTGGTGCCGTAGGGCGTGTAGTTTGCCTTGATGCCGGTCTCTTTTTCGAAGGCGGCGAGCATCTCGTCGTTCAGATAGCCGGCCCAGGCGAAGATATTCACCGAACCGGAAGAGCCCTGCGCATAGCTGCGCGAAATGAACGGTGCGGCCAGCGACAGACCAGCCACCGAAGCGGCGCCCTTGATGAAGTTGCGTCGTTTAATCAATGTCATGGAAAGCACTCCCCTGATTTCTGCGTTGAGATCGCAGCGGTTATTCCCGCTATGTTACAGCGCGATGACCGGGCGGCAACAAAAATCAGCCCAATGGGCTGTGGACCCAGCAAGGTTCATGAGATCGACAGTTTGCCCGCAACGCTCTTGAGATGGGTGAGGGCGGTTTTCACATCTGCGGCTTGCGCGTCGTCGAGCCTTTCGAAGTAAGGACAGGTGAGGACGGCGAGCGCGTCGCCGGAGGGGGCGAAGACCGGCACCGAGATGTCCCGCACGCCGACGAGTTGGAGACTGTCGCCGATGCGGTGACCGTTGGTGCGTACGTTCTCCAGGGCGGGTTCCAGTTCCGCCAGATGCTGAACCTGCGCGGTACTGCCCCAGATCGCCAGGGTTTCGTTGCGCCGGTCTGGGCTCTGGAAGGCGAGAAGTGTCTGGCCGGAGCCCGTTGTAAGCAAGTCGAGCTGGGCACCGGGTCGCAGGCGAAATTCCCAGTTGGCCGGGCTGCTCGCCTGGGCGACGACGATGGCATAGCCGCGCTCGGGCGCCACCAGATGCACCGATTGGTGCGTCTCGCGTGCGAACATATCCATCAATGGCAGCGCACGAGCCGCAAGCCGGCGCAATGGCGGATGCTGGCTTCCCAGCACGAAAAGCTTCATGGTCAGCGCATAGCGGTCACCCTCGATGGAGCGGCTCACATAGTCCCGCGCAACGAGCCGCTCCAGCATGCGGTAGATTTCGCTGGGCCCGCGGCCCATGGCTTTGACGATTTCGCCCCGGGTCAGGCCGTAGGGTTGGCGGGACAGGAGTTCGAGTATGTCGAGCCCCTTGTCGAGCGCGGGAGCGCGATAGCGGTCCTCGGTGGTTTTTTTGCTGTTCACGTGCTCCTCCTCCGCCCGGCCGCTTTGATGAGGAATTGCGGCTCTTGTCAACTTTGATGTTGCATTAATTTTTCATATATGAATACACTATTCGCATATAAACGATGATTGAGCTTCGGCTCAATAGGGAGGAGATCATCGTATGCGACTTCAAGGGAAGCGGATCCTGATATCCGCCGCCGCCCAGGGCATTGGCCGTGCCAGTGCGCTTGCCTGCGCTGCGGAAGGGGCTGAGGTCATTGCCGTCGACATCAATGAAGACGGTCTTGCCGCGCTCGCCGCGGAAAGCCATTCCGTCGCGACGGAACGCCTCGACGTGCGCGATCGCGGCGCAATCGATGCACTCGCGAAAAAGGTCGGGCAGCTCGACGGACTCTTCAATTGTGCCGGTTTTGTCCACAATGGAACCATTCTCGACGTCACGGAAGAGGATTGGGCGTTCAGCACCGACCTGAACGTCACCTCGATGTATCGTATGACACAGGCTTTTCTCCCGGGCATGTTGGATCGCGCGGATAAGACCGGCAGCACATCGATCCTCAACATGGCGTCTATGGCCTCGTCCATAAAAGGTTTTGCAAACCGCGCGGTATACGGAACCACCAAGGCGGCGGTGATCGGCCTCACCAAGTCGGTCGCGGCGGATTTTGTCAAACAGGGTCTGCGATGCAATGCGCTGTGCCCCGGTACGGTCGACACGCCATCGCTGCGCGGCCGCATCGCCTCAGCGGCCGATCCCGTGCGGGCGGAGAAGGAATTCATTGCCCGCCAGCCCATGGGGCGCCTTGCCACCGTGGACGACATCGCACCGCTGGTTCTGTATCTTCTGTCGGATGAAAGCCGCTTTGTCACCGGGCAGGCGGTGCTCGTCGACGGCGGCGTGACGATCTGAGGGTCGTGCCATGGCAACGGTGTCTAAAACCATGACGACCGAAGCCGGAGCGGGTGACGTCCGGCCGGTCGTTTCCATGCGCGGCATCGAGAAGCGGTTTCCCGGCGTACACGCACTGAAAAATGTGCGCTTCGAGCTCATGCCCGGCGAAGTGCATGCGCTGATGGGGGAAAACGGAGCGGGCAAGTCCACGCTCATGAAGATCCTCTCGGGCATTTACCCGAAGGATGAGGGCGAGGTGCTCGTCGACGGCCAGTCGGTCGAGATCGAAAGCCCGCGTGCGGCGCAGGATCTGGGCATCGGCATCATTCACCAGGAACTGAGCCTGATGAACGATCTGACCGCCGCGCAGAATATCTTCATCGGCCGCGAGCCGCGTCTGCGCTTCGGCCGGCTGGACGAGGCCGCGCTCAACCGTCGGGCGGCGGAGATTTTTTCCTCCATGAACCTGAAGCTCGACCCCAGGGCACAGGTGGGCGGACTGACCATCGCCAAGCAGCAGATGGTGGAGATCGCTAAGGCACTCTCCTTCCATTCGCGCGTCCTGATCATGGACGAGCCGACGGCGGCGCTCAACAATGCCGAGATCGAGGAATTGTTCGTCATCATACGCCGGCTCAAGGCGGAAGGTGTCGGCATCATCTACATCTCACACAAGATGGACGAGCTGAAACGCATCGCCGATAGGGTAACGGTGATGCGTGACGGGCAATACGTAGACACGGTGTCCGCCGCCGATACAGCGGTGAGCGAGATCATTTCCATGATGGTGGGACGGGCGCTGGCCGATAGCGCGGTCGAGGTGCCGGACCTCGGCGAGGCGCAGATCGCTCTGGAAGTGAAGGGCCTCACGCGCGGCCGTGATATTCGCGATGTGAGCTTCTCGGTGAAGAAAGGCGAAATCCTCGGCTTTGCCGGGTTGATGGGCGCGGGTCGCACGGAAGTGGCACGGGCCATCTTCGGCGCCGATCCCCGCGAGGCCGGCGAGATCTTCATCGAGGGAAGGCAGGTCGACATTCGTACTCCGGCCGATGCAGTCGCTGCCGGCATCGGCTACCTTTCCGAAGACCGCAAGCATTTCGGCCTTGCTGTGGGCATGGATGTCCGTGCCAACGTTGCCATGGCAAGCCTCGAGCGCTTTACCGGCAAACTCGGTGCGCTCGATGAGGCGGGCATGCGGGATGCCGCGCGCGGCTATATCGACCAGCTCGCCATCCGCACCCCGTCCGACCGGCAGGAGGTGCGCCTGCTCTCCGGTGGCAACCAGCAGAAAGTGGTTATAGCCAAATGGCTTTTGCGCGACTGCGACATCCTCATCTTCGATGAGCCGACGCGGGGCATCGATGTCGGCGCGAAGAGCGAAATCTACAAATTGTTGAACGCGCTGGCGGCGCAGGGGCGGGCGATCATCGTGATCTCGTCGGAATTGCCGGAAGTGCTGCGACTGAGTCACCGCATCGCCGTCATGTGCGAGGGGCGGCTGACAGGCATTCTGCCGGGAGGGGCGGAAACCAGCCAGGAAGACATCATGCGCCTAGCGACCCAGCGCGAGAGCGCCATGGAACCCGTGGGAGGAGTAGAATGAGCACCGTGGAAGCCACTCCGCAGGCGGGCTTTGCCGCGCGGCTCCTGCAGGCGGGCGCACACCAGAAACTGCTGGCCTTTATGAGCCTGGTCGTACTCCTGATCGGCTTTTCGCTGGCCTCGCCCAATTTCATGCAAACCTCGAACATCATCGCCATTCTGCAGGCGACCTCGGTGAACGGGGTTCTGGCCATCGCGGCCACGCTGGTCATCATCACCGGCGGCATCGACCTTTCGGTCGGTACGCTGATGACGTTCTGCGCCGTCATCGCCGGTGTCGTTCTGACCTATTGGGGCCTGCCTTTGCCGCTTGGCGTTCTCGCGGCCATCGGTGCCGGCGCGCTGTGCGGCCTCACCTCCGGCACCTTCGTCGCCAAGATGAAGATCCCGCCCTTCATCGCCACGCTCGGCATGATGCTGATGCTGAAAGGGCTGTCGCTCGTCATCTCCGGCACGCGGCCGATCTATTTCAACGACACGCCGGGCTTTACCGAGATTTCGCGCGGGTCGCTGATCGGCGAGGTCATTCCCGCCCTGCCGATCCCCAATGGCGTTCTGATCCTGTTTCTCGTGGCCATCGCAGCCAGCTACATTCTGGGCCGTACCGTGCTTGGCCGCTACACGTTTGCGCTGGGTTCCAACGAGGAATCGGTGCGCCTTTCCGGCGTCAATACGGATGCCTGGAAGATGGCCGTCTATGCGTTGGCCGGCGGCATATGCGGCATTGCCGGTCTGCTCATCGCCTCCCGTCTCAACTCGGCGCAACCCGCACTCGGGCTCGGCTACGAGCTGGAAGCGATTGCCGCCGTCGTTATCGGTGGAACCTCGCTTGCCGGCGGGCGCGGCACGATCCTCGGCACGCTGATCGGCGCGTTGATTATGGCCGTGCTGGCCAACGGTTTGCGAATCCTCTCGGTGGCGCAGGAGTGGCAGACGGTGGTGACGGGCGCGATCATCATCCTCGCCGTCTATGCCGACATGATGCGCAAGCGGCGCATGGGATGAGTTTCAAGACAAGAGGGCGGTGAACGCCCCGGGTTTCGACCAGATTAATGAGTGAGTGTGAACGGAAAACCGGAGGAGGAAACATGTTCACGAGACGTGCAATGCTTGGCGCGATCAGCGCCGCAGCCCTCGTCGCAAGCGGTATGGCCGCTTCGGCGCAGGACAAGATGTATATCCCGCTTATCTCGAAAGGGTTCCAGCACCAGTTCTGGCAGGCCGTGAAGGCCGGTGCCGACAAGGCTGCAGAAGAGCTGGATGTGGAGGTCACCTTCGAGGGACCGGACAACGAAACCATGGTCGACCGCCAGATCGACATGCTGGCGGCAGCCCTTGCCAAGAAGCCGGCAGCGCTCGGCTTTGCCGCGCTCGACAGCCAGGCGGCCATTCCGCTGCTGAAACAGGCGGATGAGGCGGGCATTCCGGTCATCGCCTTCGATTCCGGTGTCGACAGCGACATTCCGAAAGCGACGGCTTCGACCGACAATCTGGCCGCTGCCGCCCTTGCCGCAGACAAAATGGCAGAACTGATCGGCGGGGCAGGGCAGGTCGCCGT
>NZ_CAJXGF010000056.1 GCF_913053745.1 uncultured Nitratireductor sp. | reverse complement strand
CGGCGCGCAAATGTCTTGCGTAGATTCTGCGCCATAAGAAGCGGTTCAGACATCGGCCACCTCGTTTATCAGGCGCGGCGTCGAAAAATCGATCTGTGCAGAAAGCAGACGTTTCGTGTAGGCATGCACCGGTTCTGTGAGAACAGCTCGCGCAACGCCATGTTCCACGAGCCGTGCCTGCTGGAACACAGCGATATCGTCGGCAAACCCTGAGGCGAGCGCGATGTCATGCGTGATGAAGATCAGAGTCATGCCCGCTTCGCGCACCAATTCTTCAAGCAGCGCCACGATCTCCGCTTGCACCACCATGTCGAGCGCACTGGTGGGCTCGTCGACGATCAAGAGCCGCGGCCGCGCCGCGATGGCGGATGCGATCGCGATACGTTGGCGCTGTCCGCCGGAAAACTGATGCGGATAAGCGTCGAAAGCCACCTGCGGATCGGGTATTCGGACCCGTTCGAGCAATGCCAGCGCATTTCTATGCGCCCCGCACCAATCGAGCCCAAGATGTCGCACGGCCCCTTCCGCCACCTGTTCGCCAATGGTCAGGACCGGATTCAGGCTGCTGCCGGGGTCCTGAAACACCAGGCCGATATCGCGCCCTACCATCGGAGGATGCGCCAGGCCCGGCCAGCGGATCTCACCACGAAACTGCGCCTCCAGCGGCAGGAGGCCGGCCAGAGCCAGAGCCAGCGTGCTCTTGCCCGATCCGCTCTCACCGATCACCGCCAGCCGGCGCCCCTGTCTTATGTCGAGATCGAGCCCGTCGAGGGCGAAACCCTGCGACGCGCCCTTTCCATAGGAAACCGAAAGATTGCGGATTTCGGCCAGGGACGCGCTCATCCACGCCCCTCGCGAGCGGCCATCGCATTCGCCAACCCCTCGCCCAGGAGATAGACGCCGAGCACAGTCGCCACCAGTCCAAGCCCCGGCACGATGGAAAGATGCGGCGCTGTGCGCAGCACATTGCGCCCTTCGGCGATCATCGAGCCCCAGGTCACCACATTGGGATCGCCAAGCCCGAGAAACGAAAGTGCGGCCTCCACCAGAACCGCCGTGGCGACGATGACGGCGGTCAGCGCCAGGACCGGCGGCAGCGCATTGGGCAACACTTCTCGCAGAGCGATCTCCGCCGGATGCATGCCGATGACCCGCGCCGCCGCCACGTAATCGCGCTCGCGGATCGAAAGAACTTCGGCCCGCGCAAGCCGCGCCGGTCCGGTCCATGCGCCGAGCGCAATGGCGAAAACGATGACGGAAAGCGAGGCGCCGGCCACGCTGACGAAGGCGAGAGCGAGCAGGAATGCCGGGACAATCTGGAATGCATCGACCACGCGCATGAGCGCCTCATCCACCAAACCGCCGGCTAGTCCGGCCAGCGTGCCCACGAGCGCTCCGGCGGTGAGCGCCACCAGCGCCGTGGCAAGCCCGACCAGAAGCGACGCGCGCGCGCCGTGCATCAAGCCCGCGAGCACATCCCGCCCCAACCGATCCGTCCCAAGCGGCAAACCCGCATCGGTGAAGGGCGCCGTCAACGGCCGCCCGACAATCGCCAGCGGGTCGCCCGGATAAAGCAGGGGCGCGGCAAGCGCCATGGCGGCAAGCAGCACCAGAAGACAAAGCCCCGCCACCCCTTCCGGCGAATCCACGAGACGGCGCGCAACGCGGTTCACGACGACGCCTCCCCGCTGCCCACGCGCGGGTCGAGAGCCGCATAGGCAATGTCCACCATAAGATTGACGACGATGACAAGCACGGCGCTGACGATGATGATGCCGGTCAAAAGCGGCGCATCGCGGCCCGCAACCGCTTCATGGGCAAGACGCCCGAATCCCGGAATGGCGAACACGCTTTCCACCACCACACTGCCGCCCAGCATGGCCGCCGCCTGAAGACCAAGCATGGTGACGAGCGGCAGAAGCGCGTTGCGCGCCACATGGCGCAGCACGATGCGCCGCCGCGCCAACCCCTTGGCGCGCGCGAACAGCACGAAATCCTGCCGCCAGGCTTCGGCCATGCCGGTCCGCATCATGCGCAGGAAAAGAGCGAGGTAAATGAAGCCGAGCGCGGAAACCGGCAACGCCAGATGCCAGGCAATATCGGCCACGCGCGCCAGCCCCGTCTTGCCGGAGGCTATGGTTTCGATGCCGGCTGTTGGAAACCAGCGCAGATCGACCGCGAACACCAGAACCAGCACAAGGCCAAGCCAGAAGCTCGGAACCGCATAGAGCGCCAGCGACCCGATGGAAAGCGCCCGGTCGGTCAGGCTTCCCGGCCGCGCGCCCGCCACGATGCCGAGCAGCGAACCGAGCGAGAAGGCAAGCGCCGTCGCCGCCCCCATCAGCCACAGCGTGTTGGGCAATCGTTCCACAATCAACCCGAGAACCGGTCGGTCGAACGCTACCGACCATCCAAGATCGAACCGCGCAAGAGCGCTTACATAAAGCGTCAGCCGTTTGAATGGCGACTGATCGAGCCCATAGCTCTGGCGCAATTCCGTCACGAGCCCGGCATCGCCACCGCCCAGCGAAACGAGGTAGGCGTCCACTGCGTCACCGGGCGCGCTTTCCAGAAGCAGGAACGTGCCGACAATGACGATGAGCAGCACCGGAATGCTGCTGACGATACGCCGCCGCGTCAAAATCAGGGCCCGGTGCATATCGGTCAGCTTTCCTTGCGCCTTCAGGTTCAACCCGGTTTTCCAACCGACCGGTCGCAAAATCAAGCGTTGTCAGGAGGTCAGCGCCGTGTCCGCCCAGTTCGAGACCGGCCAACGCGGATTGTTGCCCACGTTAAGTACGGTGTCGCTGGCAACCGTGGTAAATCCCCATTCGGCAACGTTGATCAACGGCAGATCGTCCACCACCATGCGCTGGAAATCGTTGTAAAGCGCTGTGCGCGCTTCGGTATCGATGGTCTCGGCGGCCTGGTCGATGATCGTGTCGAGCTCCGCATTGGCGTAGCCGCCCTGATTGGAGAACGGCACGCCATCGGGAATGCCCGATTGCACGAGGATTGTGGTCGAGATGGCCGGATCGCCGCGAAAGACGGGCGAGCCGACGGCAATGTCGAAATCATGATCCGTGTAGACCGCCTTCAGATGTGCCGGCGTGTCGTTGTTCACCAGCGTCACGTCGATGCCCACCTTGCCGAGCGCCTGACGCAGATAATCGCCAAACTGACGTGTTTCGCTGAAGAAGGGCGCCGGCAGGAGACGCAGCGAAAAGCGTATTCCGTCCCCGCCGCGCGGATAGCCCGCCTCGTCAAGAAGCGCGTTCGCCCGTTCGACGTCGAATGGATGAGCCGGCACATCGGGATTGTAGAATTGCGGTGCGTTCTGCGGTACCGGACCGGTGGCCGCCTGCGCATAGCCCAGAAACACCGTATCGACCACGAAATCTCGGTCGATGGCGTGCGAGATGGCCTGCCGCACATTCCGGTCGGCGAGGATCTCGTTGCGGTGGTTGATCTCCACCACAAGCTGATAGGTCAGCGCCTCATAGCCTTCCGTCACCACCTTCAGACCCGGCACCTTCGCGATGCGCTCCAGATCCACCAGCGGCACCTGCGAGAACGCCGCAAGATGGATCTCGCCGGCCTCAAGCGCGGAAGCCGCCGCCGCCCGGTCCGGCAGAACGCGGAAGACGATTTCGTCCAGCTTTGGCAACCCCTCGCCCCAATAAGCGTCGTTGCGCGTGAGGCGATAATACTCGCCCGGCCTGTGCTCGGCGAATTTGAACGGCCCCGTTCCCACCAGCGCTTTGTTGGCCGGATTGGCGGCAATGTCCGTGCCTTCGTAGAGGTGTTTTGGCAAAACGCTCGTCACCACGGGCAGTGCGTTGCGGACAAGCTGTATGGGCGTGGGTGCGGAAAAACGGAAAATGGCGGTGTGTGCGTCAGGCGCTTCCACCGTGTCGAGATTGGCAAACACCACGCGACCGAGATTTTGCAACGGTTTCCAGACCTGCATGGCGGAGTAGGCCACATCCGCCGAGGTGAACGGTTCGCCATCGTGCCACGTCACGCCCTCGCGCAGTTTGAAGGTAATTGAAAGTCCGTCTTCGGAACCTTCCCAACTTGTCGCAAGGCGAGGTGCCAACCCACCCTCGCCATCCATCATGGCTTCCGCCAGCGGCTCGATCACCTTGCTGGCAATGAAAAACACGCCATTCGACGCAACGATTGCCGGGTTCAGCGTGCGCGGCTCGGAATCCGCTGCCACCACCAGCCGTCCACCAGACGGTGTGTCTTCCGCCCAAGCGGCGCGCGACATCCACCCGGTGGCCGCGAGCGCTCCTGTGCTCAAAAGGAGTTTGCGTCTCGAAATCGGCAGAACGGCCATTGAAAACCCTCGTTTTACGAGCCAATCGTTTCCGGGCCGTTTCGGTTCCCGGAAACGTTATCGACAAAGTTTAAAACCGGCGCTTTGCGAAAACAGGGCCATGAACCCGTTGCATTGGTCCAGCCTGTTGAAGATGCCTCCATCAAAGATAGGGTGGCGTACAAGCGGAAACGACGATTGTGCGCTTGTCGGAAAGATTGCGAAAACGGTGTGGCTGGCGGCTGTCAAAAAGATAGGCCTCGCCTGCTTTGAGTATCCGGAACGCGTCGCCGACATTGAGCGCGAGTTCGCCTTCCACCACATAGCCGCCCTCACTGGAGGCATGCTGCAGCAGGGTTTCGCCGGTATCCGCCCCCGGCTCATAGACCTCATGCAGGATCTGGAGATTGTGCAGACGCGCATCGCCGATCTGCCTGAGGACCAGAAGCCCGCTCTCCGGCGCGCCGGCATTGATCGCAACGCGTGACGTCAGATCGATCAACTCGTGTTTGCCAAAAAAGGGGCCGGGATTGTCCTTTCGCTCCGGCTCAAAGAAATCCGCCATGCTGACACTCATGCCGCCGAGCACCTTGCGCAGCGTTGAGATGGAAGGGCTGATCTTGTTCTTCTCGATGTTGGAAATCTGCGCATGAGGCACGCCTGCCTGTTCGGCAAGCTGCCGCTGCGAGAGATTGCCGGCCGTGCGCATGGCCTTGAGACGGAAACCAATGTCGAAGTCGTCCATGAAACCTTCAATTGTTCCGGTTGCCCACGCCATTTCGATGCGGATGGCATCAGCTTCAGCGCCGAAGAATGTTCAAGATATTATCCCTTCTCTTCTTAAGCAATGCTCGAATTTGGCTGAAATCCGATTTCAAACTCTCAATCATATCAAAATGCGCTCAAAATATAGAGCATCGATTGCCTGACCTCAAAATGAGTGCTACCCGTAGGCAGAGCGGAGCGAGGTATGCCACCACCTCTCTCACGACCCAGTTTCATACAACGCAGGACCAGCCGATGACCGACAAGCCGAATTCCCCTGAAGCGCGCGATATCGCCTACCACCTGCACCCCTACACCAATGCGAAAAAGCATTTGGAGGACGGCCCACTGATCATCGATCGCGGCGAAGGCGTGTTTGTCTACGACAACAATGGCAAGCAATATATTGAGGCCATGGCCGGCCTGTGGAGCGTCGCACTCGGGTTCAATGAGAAGCGTCTTGTAAAAGCCGCCACGGAGCAGATGGAGAAGCTCCCCTACTACCATACCTTCACGCACAAATCGCATGGACCGGTGATCGAGCTTTCCGAAAGGCTGATCGGCATGGCGCCGGTACCGATGAGCAAGGCGTTCTTCACCAATTCCGGCTCGGAAGCCATCGACACGGCGTTGAAGCTGATCTGGTACCGCTCCAACGCGCTCGGAAAACCGGAAAAGAAGAAGATCATCGTGCGCAATCGCGCCTATCACGGCGTGACCATTGCCGGCGCCTGCCTGACCAGCCTGCCGGCAAACCACAAATCGTTCGATCTCATCGTGCCGGACGTGCTGCGCATGACCGCCCCGCATCACTGGCGCGAGGGCCTGCCGGGCGAAAGCGAGGAAGAATTCGCAACGCGCCTCGCAAAAGAACTGGAAGACACAATCCTCGCCGAGGGTCCGGAGACCATCGCCGCGTTCTTTGGGGAACCGGTGCAGGGCGCCGGCGGTGTGATCGTGCCGCCCGCCACCTATTGGGAAAAGGTCCAGGCCATCCTCAACAAGTACGACATTCTGCTGGTCGCCGACGAGGTGATATGCGGTTTCGGCCGGACGGGCACGATGTTCGGCTCCACCACTTACGAGATGAAGCCGGATATCATGGTGATGTCCAAGCAGCTTTCATCGTCTTACCTGCCCGCTTCGGCCCTGATGATCAACGACAGAGTGTTCGAACCGATCATGGAAGAAAGCGGTCGTATCGGCACACTCGGCCATGGCTATACGGCAAGCGGCCATCCGGTCGTCGCGGCCGTCGCACTGGAAAACCTCAAGATTATCGAAGAGCGCGATCTGGTCGGCAATGCCGCGCGTATGGGTGAACGCCTGCGCAACGGACTCGACACGCTTGCCGATCATCCGCTGGTGGGAGAAGTGCGCGGCGTCGGCCTCATCGCCGCCGTCGAACTTGTCACCGACAAGGCAAAAAAGACGGCGCTCGAGACGCCGGGTGCGCTTGGCGCAACGGTCAACGCGCATCTCCAGGAGGCCGGACTCATCAGCCGCGCCATGGTCGATGCCCTCGCCTTCTGCCCACCGCTCATCATCTCCGAGAGCGAAGTGGACGACCTCATTTCCCGCTTCAGGATGGGCCTGGACAAGGCGCTCGCCGGACTGCCCAAAGAGGCGCTACCGGCATAGACCGACCATAGCGCCGGGGGATGACGAGCCGGACAGGCGCTCTGAACCAGTCTTGCGAAAGACCGCATCGTATACACGAATGCGGTCTTTTCTTTGCCGGCTGCAGACATATCCATCGCTTCGACGAATGGACACCCGGCAATAGACGAGCGTCTTGAAGACCGATTGCAGCTTTGCGCATACAGTGCGCAACTTAGTGCATGAACTCTTATATATTTGCTCTCGCGAGCGGATTCTTCACGCTGTCCGACGGACGCGAAATAATCTCCATGTGTCGAAGATTCGTTCGGCCTTCGGTGCTTGTGTAATTCCCAAGGAAAAAGTCTTTCGATCGCGTTTCAGAAAGATGTCATGCGATCACTCGACCCGTATGCATAAAAACTTTCCATCACAAAAGAATTCATAAACAACTTTAGGTCACATATTGGCCCCGGGGATCGCTGGCATTCGATCGGGGCGGAACGTGTTCGAGATCATACGTGAGTGACATTCGTCCATTGGAGCGCGAGGACATTCCCGCAGTGGCGGAGATGTTTCAGCGCATATTGCGCGGGAGGCGGAAGCCTGCACCGCGTGGTGCGCACGCTTATCTTGAATCGCTGTTTCTCGATCCACCCCATCGCGACGACGAAATTCGCTCACTCGTCCATCTTCGCGACGATGGCAGCGTCAACGGTTTCATGGGTGTTCTCCCCATGCCCTTCACCTACCAGGGACAAACGCTTAGAGGGGCAATTGCCGGCAGCTTCATGGTCGACGGTCATGAAGATGACCCCTATGCCGGCGCCCGCCTTCTACGCGCATTCCAGTCCGGCCCTCAGGATCTCTGTCTGACCGAAACGGCCAACGACGTCTCCACAGCCATGTGGCGCAAGCTGCGTGGCACGGTTCTCACGGATTACAGCCTAGAATGGCTGCGGGTGATCCGCCCAGCGGGTTTCGTTACGGCGATGGCCGCTGCGGCGTTCGCCCCCGCAGCGATTGCAAAACCGCTTGCCCGCCCTTTCGACGCCCTTTTGCGACGTAGAGGCGCGCCGCCCCAATGGACCCATGTGGCAAATACGGAGTTCTCGGCCAAGGCACTTGCCACCGAGAAAGCCGACATCCAGGAAACAGCGGCTCTTTTCAAGCAGTTCGCCGCCACCTTTGCGCTCCATCCGAAATGGACCGAGAACGATCTGCAACGCATGGTGTCCGAATCCGGCCGCAAGACGAATTACGGCACGACGGTCCGCCGCAAGGTGCTCACCCGTGGCGGAAAAACGGTCGGCCTGTTCCTCTACTATGGAGATCGGGGTGGCATCGGACGCGTGATCCAGATTTTGGCCCAACCAGGCCACGAAGGCGCGATTATCGACACAATGCTCGCCGACGCGACCGACCGCGGTCTGACGGCATTGCGTGGACGCGGACAACCGGGCCTCGTCAACGCCATGCTTTGCCGTCGTTTCGCCTTCCTTCACGCCTCTTCGAGCATAGTCTACGCGAAAGACAAGACGCTTGTAGAACCGTTTCTCGCGGGAAACGCCTTTTTCAACGGTTTTGCCGGTGAATCCTGGTCGCGGCTCCTTGGAGATCGTTTCGACTAGAACACCGCATCCGGACGAGCACAGCAGGTTGAGCGGAAAAGCCAATGAAACGAACAGAGAGGATGTTTTCACCGCGTCAACGGTGTGAAGCGTATCGCTGGAGCGACCGGCTCCTGAGAATGGTGTGACCTATGTGTGGAATTGCCGGCTATAGCGGAAAGGGACTCCAGTCTAAGGAAGCCGAGAAGCTTCTTGCGGCAATGTCCGTCGCCATAGCCCATCGCGGGCCCGACGATGCCGGCTTCCACATAACGGACGATGCGGGCCTGGCGCATCGCCGTCTCTCCATCGTGGGATTGGCCGACGGGCAACAACCCATGGCAAACTTCGATGGGCGCCTCCACATCGTCTACAATGGCGAGATCTTCAATTTCATCGAACTGCGCCGGGAACTGGAAAGCCGCGGCCACCGCTTTCGCACATCCAGCGATACCGAGGTGATCCTGCACCTGTATGACGAGATGGGACCCGATTGCGTGGAAAAACTCAATGGCGATTTCGCCTTCGCAATCCACGACGCCGCTCGCAAACGGCTGTTTCTGGCCCGCGACCGCATGGGCGTGCGCCCGCTTTATCATGCATGGCATCGCGACCGCTTCTATTTCGCCTCGGAGATAAAAGCACTTCTGACCGTCCCGGGCATCGATGCACACCTCGATCCCTTTGCGCTCGACCAGATTTTCACCCTTTGGTCTCCCATCCCGCCGCGCACGGCATTCGAAGGTATTTGTGAGCTGCCGCCAGCCCATTGGATGATCGTCGAGAACGGTAAAGCGCTGACGAAACGCTACTGGGATCTGGATTTTTCCGAGGTCCGCAACGATCGGAGTGAAACGGAGATGGCCGAGGAGGTTCGCGCTCTGCTGGAAGACGCCACGCGCATTCGCCTGCGCGCCGATGTCGAGGTGGGAACCTATCTTTCGGGTGGGCTCGATTCCTCCGTCGTCGCTGCGCTTGCCAAGCGAATGGCGCCTGCCGAACTTACCAGCTTTGCCGTCACATTTTCCGATCCTGCTTTCGATGAAAGGGAATTTCAGGACGAAATGGTGCATGTATTGGGCACGGAGCATCATACGGTCTCCTGCGACATCAACGAGATCGCCTCCGTCTTTCCCCAGGTTATCCGGCACACGGAGCAACCTATCCTGCGCACCGGCCCCGCGCCGCTTTACCGCCTCTCAGGCCTCGTGCGAGCCAAAGGCATAAAAGCGGTTCTTTCCGGAGAAGGCGCCGACGAGATTTTTGCCGGCTACGACATATTCAAGGAAGCACGCATTCGCCGTTTCTGCGCGCGCCAGCCAAGTTCGCAACTGCGTCCGCATCTGTTTCGCCGAATCTATCCTTATCTGGCTGATCTGAAACGTCAGACACCGGACTATCTCTCTGCTTTCTTCAGCGTTTCACGCGACCGGCAGGACGATCCGCTCTTTTCGCATCGTCCGCGCCTGCGCAGCACGTCGGGAGCGAAACTGTTCTTTTCAGACGCACTCAAGGATACGCTGCGGGACTACGACGCTGCCGACGAGCTTGTATCCTCGCTCCCACAATCCTTCAGCCTGTGGCACCCTCTGCATCAGGCTCAGTATCTGGAGACGCGTTTCCTGCTGCCCGGCTATATTCTTTCCAGTCAGGGGGATCGAATGGCCATGGCAAACGGCATAGAGACACGCTTTCCGTTCCTCGATCACCGACTGGTGGAACTGGCCGCAAGCATACCGGCGAACACGAAGCTCAAAGGACTTCGCGAAAAGCATCTCCTGCGCCAAGCCATGCAGGGCACCGTTCCCGACCGGATCGCCGAACGACCGAAGCAGCCCTATCGCGCGCCGGAAGCTCGCGCTTTCGCCGGCGACCGACAGAATTATGTCGATGCAGCGTTCGGGAGATCGGCGCTCGAAGAAAACGGCTTCTTCGACGTTGAAAAAACGACGAAACTGTATAAAAAAAGCCGGCTAAGTAATTTTACCGGTTTTCGTGACAACGCCGCATTTGTCGGCATTCTATCGACGCAACTTTGGTCCCAGCAATTCGCCAGGCAGGTTCGCTCCAAGGACGAAACTCTGGCGATTCGTGACTGACCGTGAAAGGAAGCACCATGCCCGAGTCCATCAAGGCCGATATCCGCGCCTTCGTCGTCGAAAACTTTCTGTTCGGCGATGAAGGAGACGCGCCGGAAGACGATGCATCGCTTATAGAAAACGACATCGTCGATTCCACCGGCATTCTGGAGATGGTGTCCTTCCTTGAAGAGCACTTCGCCATCAGCGTCGCGGATCCGGAGATCGTGCCTGAGAACTTCGATACCGTCGCCCGGTTGAGCGCCTTCGTTGCGGGTAAAAGGAAGACCGTGGAGGCAGCGCCGACCGGCGCTTAGGAGCGAACGCCATGCGCGTCGAGGCCTTTCTGAGACACCGGGCTGGACTTACGCCGTCGGCCACCGCCGTGGTGGCCGCACAAGAGCGCTTAAGCTACGCCGATCTCGACCGTCTGTCCGAGCGGTTGGCCGGAACCTTATGCGTCCACGGTGTGGGTCCGGGAGACCGGGTCGCACTCTTTATGGAGAACATCGCGGAAATGGCCGTCGCGATCTTCGCTGGCCTGAAATCCGGCGCCACCGTCGTTCCTGTCAATCCCGGCATAAAGGCCGATGGCCTTACCCATGTCTTAACGGATTGCGCGCCAAAGGCCCTGTTTTACGAAACCAAACACACCGGACTTTGCGAAGAGGCAATGGAAACGTCGAAACATGCACCGCTGTGCATCGTTGCCCGAACGGGCAAAACCGCATCCGGCCGCACCCTCGCATTCGAAGATTGCCTCGACCCTGACACCCCGTTACCGCCCTTGCAGAACGACGATCGCGGTCTCGCTTTTCTGATCTACACGTCCGGCTCATCCGGAAAACCCAAAGGCGTTATGATGGGCCACCGCAATGTTGAGGCGGCTGCGGCGATGATTGCCGATTACCTGGAAAACGACGACAGGGACGTCGTGCTTTCCACCCTGCCGCTGTCCTTCACCTACGGGCTCTACCAGCTACTGGTCGCCGTGCGAACCGGCGGTACCCTGATTCTGGAAAAGAACTTTGCCTTCCCTCACAGGGTTCTTGAAAAGGCGCATGCCGAGGGTGTCACGGGCTTTCCATTGGTTCCCACCATGGCGGCCATGCTTGCCGATCTCAGCGAATTCCCCGCCGGCCGGCTTCCAGCGCTTCGCTACATCACGAATGCCGCGGCCGCCCTGCCACCGGTTCATATCAAGACCCTGCGCGCACTGTTCCCACAAGCACGGCTGTTCAGCATGTACGGCCTGACCGAATGCGCGCGGGCAACCTTCCTTGCCCCCGAAGACCTCGACCGCCGCCCAGGTTCCGTCGGCAAGGCACTGCCTGGCACCGAGGCAGTCGTGCTCGAGGAGGACGGCACCGAAGCCGCGCTAGACGCCACAGGCGAGCTCGTCATCCGCGGACCGCATGTCATGCAGGGTTACTGGAACGATACAGAAGCGACGGCGCACGTGTTGCGCGACGCACCGGACGGCAGGGGAAAGCGCCTTCACACCGGCGACCTCTTCAAACGCGATGCGGCGGGCTTCCTCTATTTCGTCGGGCGCAAGGACGAGGTGGTGAAGATCCGTGGTGAAAAGGTTTCGCCCAGGCAGGTGGATGCGGTGCTTGCGACCTGCCCCGGCGTGCGGGAAGCGCTTGCCTTCACCACGCCGGATCCGATCGCAGGCCATCGGCTCGCGGCACTCGTCGTGCGGGCCGATCCAGACCTCACCGAGCGCACAATCGCTCGGCACTGCAAGCATCGTTTACCCGATGCGATGATGCCGAAATCGTTCATTTTCCGGGCGGAGCTGCCGAAAACGCCAAACGGCAAGACCAGCCGCCGCCTCGCTGCCATGGAGGCCATGAGGGCGTCATGCACAACATAAACCATCGCTTCTGCATCGACGATCTGAAGATCGACGCCACAGCAGAGACCGACCGCATCGTCACCGCGCTGCGCGCACAGCTCCGCGGCACGTTGCGCAAGCGCGGATTAGTGCTCGGCCTGTCGGGCGGCATCGATTCCAGCGTTTGCGCAGCTCTGGCCGCCCGGGCACTGGGGCGGGAACGCGTGTTTTGCCTGTTCATGCCGGAATACGATTCCGATCCCGAGAGCCTGCGGCTCGGCGAGGAAGTCGCCAAAACGTTTGGCCTCTCAAGCGCGGTCGAAGACATAGGCCCGACCCTTGAAGCCATGGGCTGCTACGATCGGCGCGACGCCTTCATTCGCCAGGTGGTGCCAGGCTATGGAGAGGGCTGGTCGATGAAGATCGCCATTGCCAATGCACTCACCACCAAGGCCTACAATATCTCCTATCTGGTGGTGCGGCGTCCCGATGGCACGGTGGAAAAACACCGTCTGCCGCCGGAGGTTTATCTTGGCATTGTCGCCGCCACCAACATGAAGCAGAGAACGCGCAAGCAGCTCGAGTATTACCACGCCGATCGGCTGAACTATGCGGTCATCGGCACGCCCAACAGGCTGGAATACGATCAAGGCTTCTTCGTGAAGAATGGAGACGGCGCGGCTGATGTGAAACCGATCGCCCATCTGTACAAGTCGCAAGTCTACCAGCTCGCCAAACATCTTGGTGTGCCCGCCGAGATTCGCCGGCGCATGCCGACGACGGACACGTATTCGCTCGCCCAGTCACAGGAAGAGTTTTATTTCGCACTCCCGTACCGCGAAATGGATTTGTGCCTCTACGGGCTCGATCACGCGATCCCGGCAAAGAAAGTCGCCTGTGCCACCGGGCTCAGCGAACGGCAGGTCGGGCTTGTGTGGCGCGACATCGCAGCAAAGCGTAAGGTCGCCCATTATCTGCACCTGCCACCGCAAACGGTCGAGGAAATTTCGCTGCCCTGATCAGCCGGCCTTCTTGGCAGCGAGCAGCGAGGAGTCGGGAAAACGCAAAAGCATGCCGAAGAGATCGCGCGGCTCGTCGGGGTCGGCCAGAAGGTCGAGCTCGATGAAATGGTCGGTTTCACGAACCTTGTCGTAAACATAGCGCAGCGCTGAGAAATCCTCTGTCGCGAAGCCGACTGAATCGAACAGCGTGATTTGCCGTGCGTCGCGGCGCCCCTTCCTCTTGCCGGCAATCACCTGCCACAATTCCTCCACCGGATGATCTTCGGCAAGCTGCTGGATTTCGCCCTCGATGCGCGTCTGTGGCGGATACTCCACGAAAATGTCCGAACGGGTGAGAATGTCCCGGTGCAGTTCGGTCTTGCCGGGGCAGTCGCCGCCGACCGCGTTGATATGAATACCCGAGCCCACCATGTTGTCGGTCAGAATCGTCGCATATTGTTTGTCGGCGGTCGCGGTTGTGATGATGTCTGCGCCCTCCACCGCTTCTTCCGGCGTGGCGCACGCTGTCATCTGGAAGCCCAGCCCCTGCAGGTTCCGCAGACATTTTTCCGTCGCGGCGTCATCGACATCGTAAAGCCTCAGACGGTCGATGCCGAGTGCGGCCTTGAATGCCATCGCCTGGAACTCGGATTGCGCGCCATTGCCGATCAGCGCCATGCTACGCGAACCTTCGGGAGCCAGATATTTCGCTGCCAGCGCCGAAGTCGCCGCCGTTCGCAGCGCCGTCAGGATCGTCATTTCCGTGATCAGCAGCGGATAGCCATTGCCCACATCGGCATAGACGCCAAACGCAGTCACCGTCTGTCGCCCTTCGCGAGTGTTCTTGGGATGACCATTCACATATTTGAAGCCGTAATGCCTGCCGTCGCTCGTCGGCATCAACTCGATAACGCCTTCGCGGCTATGCGCGGCCACCCGTGGCGTTTTGTCGAAATCCTCCCAGCGGCGGAAGTCTTCTTCGATATAATCGGTCAGTTCGGCCAGAAATTGCTCCACTCCGATCTCCAGCACAAGTTCCATCATGTGGTGCACACTGATGAAGGGAACCAGATTGAGCTTATCGGTCGAGGGGGTGTAGGTCATATGTCAATGGCTCCTTGTCGGCCGATCCATAATGCGTCGCCCGAGCAGGCTGGCTGTGAGATCGACAAGCAGGGTCGCCGTGCGGCCGCGCTCATCGAGGAAGGGGTTCAGTTCCACGAGATCGAGGCTCGTGACGAGGCCGCTGTCATGCAGCATTTCCATCGCCAGATGCGCCTCTCGAAAGGTGGCTCCGCCCGGCACGGTCGTGCCGACCGCCGGTGCGATCGATGGATCCAGAAAATCCACGTCGAGGCTTACATGCAGCCGTCCGTCCGCCGCCGAAACGCGTTCCAGAAAAGCCCGCAACAGCGGCGCGAGCCCATGCTCGTCTATCGCTCGCATGTCATGCACCGTCACGCCTGCCCGGTGCAGGGCGGCGCGCTCGGCCGGGTCGACGCTGCGCAACCCGAGTGTGCAAATGCGCGTCGGGTCGACAGGCGCATACAGTTTCGGGAAATACCCCTCGAAACCGCCCTGCCCGCTGGCATAGGCAAGCGGAACGCCGTGCAGGTTGCCACTCGATGTGGTGTCGAGGGTGTGAAAATCGGGATGCGCGTCGAGCCACAGCACAAAGAGCGGCTTGTCGCTCTCCGCCGCCCGGCGCGCCATACCGGCCAGTGTTCCCGCCGCCATGCTGTGATCCCCGCCGAGAAAGATCGGCATCCCGTCATCGCCGGCAATATATGCGGCCTCGGCAATCGCATCCGTCCAGGCAACGATCTTCGGCAGCGCCTTGAGCGCGGCATTGTCATGCGGCTTCGTAGTCAGCGGCTTTGGAACGACCGTGCCCAGGTCGCTAACCTGATGCCCCAACTCGCCCAGCGCCGCGACGAGACCCGCCGTGCGCAGTGCGCTCGGCCCCATTTCACAGCCCATGCGCCCGGCGCCATCCTGCACCGGAATGCCCAAGATTTTGCAATGCATTATAGCACCCGACCACCCGAATAGTTATTTCCATTCGACCCCGGATTGCTGGCAGAACGAACAAACCAAATTGCCAAAAATTCTATAAGCATTTATCATTTTGAAAATTATGGATTTCAATTTGTGCAATCATGGATGAATTGGACTAGCGCCTCATTACCCTGCTGCGCCACGATGCACGGCGCAGTATCTCAGATCTGGCGATGGATTTGGGTGTTTCGCGCGCCACGGTTCGCACACGCATGGGGCGGCTGGAGAAGGCTGGACACATTGTCGGTTATACGGTCATTCTGCGGGCCGACACGGTGGAAGCGCCTGTACGCGGCATCACAATGGTGGAAATCGAGGGCCGCTCGGCTGATCGCGTGGTTCATGCCCTGGAAGGTTTTCCGGAAGTCTCCGCCGTCCACACCACCAATGGTCGCTGGGATATCGTCGTGGAACTTGGCGCATCGACCCTGACCGACCTCGACGCGGTGTTGCGCCGCATCCGCCTGATCCCCGGCATCGTGAACAGCGAGACAAGCCTGCTCCTGGCCACCCCCCACAGCACCCGCGCACGACTGTAACCGCAGCTTATGCGCACATTAACCCGGCGGAGCTAATCTGGAGTAACTGCCCCCGTTGCAATATCGCGAGCGAATGACCATGGATGACAAGACCTTGGAGACGATCCGCTGGGGAATTGTCGGCACCGGCACCATGGCGGAACAGTTCGCCAGGGATCTGACACTGTCCAGGGGTGCCGCGCTTGCCGCCGTTTCTGCACGCGGGCTCGAAAAAGCGAACGCCTTCGCGGCACGGCATGGTGACAGCGTATCGGCTCACGCTACGTATGCCGCCCTTCTGGGCGACAGTGCGGTGGACGCGGTCTACATTGCCACCCCCAACGACACGCATTTTGCGATTGCCCAAACAGCCATCGAAAGCGGCAAGGCCGTGCTGGTGGAAAAGCCATTGGTCACGACGAGTGCGGATGCGGCAAAACTCGAAGCTCTCGCCGCCGGGCGAGACGTCTTCCTCATGGAGGCTATGTGGACGCGCTTCCTTCCCGCCATCGCCAAGACCAAGTCCCTGATCGAGCGGGGCGCGATCGGTGATGTTACACGCCTTAGCGGAACGCTTGCCTTTCATCACCCCTATGAGCCCGAAAGTCGCTTTTACTCCAAGGCGCGTGGCGGTGGGGCTATGCTGGATCTCGGAGTTTATGGCATTTCGCTTGCCCGCTTCCTTTTGGGCGAACCCATGAAGGTTATCGGGGAATGGCGGGCCGCACCGACTGGTGTGGATATGTCCGCGTCGGTCACCCTGGTCTTCAACCGGGAGGTCGAGGCGCATTTTTCCTGCGCTTTCGATCATGAGGGCGACAATCGCTTTATCGTCGAGGGGAGCAAAGGCATTCTGATCCTTCAACCCCCGTTCATCGCCGCGCGCGCCGTGCTGCAATGCCGAAAAGGATTTGCCGCGCACATCGCCGCTTTTTCCGGCCGGTCGACCTTATCGCGCGTCATCCGCAAGCTGGTATACCGCCTACCTTTGCCGGGTATCCAGCGACATGCGTTCCCTTTCGAGGGATATGGGCTTCGGTTCGAAATCGAGGCCGCCTCTGAGGCGATACGCGCAGGTCAAAACCGACACCGTCTCATGTCGCCGTCGGACACTGCGCGCACGCTGGAGGTCGTCGAAAAAGTTCTCGCCGACGCCAATCGCCAGGCCTGAACGATCGACGTCAGATTTGGGCCCAGCGCGGGCGAAAATCGAAATGCGTCTTTGGTTTGTAATCGCGCTCACCGGCGTTCAGCGCCAGTACAAGTTCCGTGAGATGCAACGCCACTTGGCCGGAGAAGAACGGCACTGTTCCATCCTCAAGGCCCACGGCCTGCTCGGAAATGCCGCGCACGAAATCGATTTGCGAAGGATAGGATGGCAGTTTCTTGCGTTTGCGCACAGTCGCATTCGAAACACGTCGTCCCGACAACAGACGCACAGGCAGCGTCCGTCCGATCCGATGCTGGATCGCGTTCAAAACCTTCTCGGCAAACGATCGCTCATCTCCTGGCTTCGACAGATGAACGGGAGAACTGTCATCCCACAGGTCGCGCAGAACCAGGCTTCCCTTTTCCCCCAACACTGTTAGGGAGCGATCGCGCGGCGCAGCGAGGCCGCAAGTCAACCGCGCCTTGACGCCCGTTTCGAACGTCAGGACCCCAACCGAAAAATCCGGCGCGAGCGGTTCTTCGGCTCCCAGCCCTTTATCGGGAAAGCACAGCGCGGACGATGCCGAAAGGTGTGAGACCGGACCGAAGAGATCGACCAGCCAGCTCAGCGCATAGCCCGCGTGCTCCAGCGTGCAGCCAACCTTGAACTCCTCCGCGCCCGGCCAGCGTGCACCGGAGCGGCTGCGCCAGCTCTGCCATTCCGCGCGGAAAACGGGGCCGTCCTCCATCTCGGCATAAACGAGACGTGGACGGCCGATCTCGTCACGCGCCAGAAGACGGGTAAAGACTTCATGCGCAGCACTTAATGCATTCGCCGGCGCACAGCACAAGGAGAGACCACGCTCGCTCGCGATCTCGGTCAGCCGCTCTGCGTCCTCGAAAGTCATTGCCAACGGTTTTTCGCAATAGACGTGCTTGCCGGCTTCCAGACAAACGCGATTGACGTCGAAATGGCTGTCTGCGCTAGTCAGGTTCACGACAATCCGTACATCCGGATCATCGAGAAGCGAATGCAAGTTTGCGTAGGCGCTCACACCATAAAAATCGCAGAATTGCTGCAACCTTTCTGCATCGCGATCCCAGACACCAGCGAGCTTGAGAGTGGGATGGTTCTCAAGCGTCGTCATGTAATAGTCGGCGACGAAGCCTGTGCCGACAAAAGCGATAGTTGTCATCGCGAGCCTCGAATAGGTCCTGACCTCAGTTTTCCAAAGCGCGGATCGTGCGCAGCACGTCGTCCTCGGCGCGACGGCCACCGAACTCCTCAACGATGCCGAATGCTCCGCCATATCCCCAAATGGACCAGGAAAAACCTCGCTTCTCGGCTTTCGCGATCATGTCGCGAATATAAGCGGCGCGCCATGCCGCCGGCATCACATCGGGGTTCCCATACTCCTGGCGGATCATTCCGAACTCGCCCAGAATAATGTTATCAGGATCGACGCCGTTTTTCTCCGCCCAACCGGCCACCATGTCGAACGGCGCGTTCATCTGCGCGTCCAACTCTTGCTTCGTATCGACCCCGGCAATCTGTTCATCCAAATATGCGAGCATGCCGGAGCGGCGCATGAAGGGTGCGTCGCTGCGAATACGTTCGCGCGCCCTTTCGACCGCATCTTCCAGCTCGGCCTTGTGCTCATAAGGGGGATAGGGAATGCCCGTCACATAGCGAATGAAATCGCCTGCCCACAGGGCTCCCTGCGTCGTCAGGATGAAGGGATCGTAAGAGTGAAAGCTCCACAGGATGTTGCCGTCGGGAATGGTTTTTGGATTCAGTGCCGCGAGCCCTTCCGCCGATCCCCAGCACGCCCCCGACAAAACCAGCGTGGTTCGCGGCGCGGAGGAGCGGGCAGCGGCGAAGAGCCGGCCGAGTTGATCGTCCCAGGCAGCGCCCTCGACACCCTCGCAACCGGTCACCGGCTCATTCAACAGTTCGAAGGCGACGCGCTCGGGGTCTTCGCCAGAAAGCGTGCGGCCCATTTCACGCACCAGGTTCAAATAGCGCTCAAACAAAGCCTCGTCGCGCAGAATTTCCTCCACCCCGGCAAAGCGGTCCGCTCCGCGCGGTATGGGATGCAAATCGACGATCACCTTGAGCCCGGCTGCATTGACGGTGCGCACGCCGTCCAGCACGGAAGCGAACAGACGTTCGCGAAAGCGCGCGGCTTTGGAAGAGAGAAACGGGATCGGATCGACCGGCATGCGCACGAAATCGAACCCCGTATTCGTCAGGAGAGCGAGGTCCTCGACATCGACCTTGCGCCGCCATTCGGGATACGGCAGCAGCACGCCTTCCCGCGACCAATCAGCTTCGTTGGGCCAGCTATCCCATAGATCGAGATTGACGCCGCGCTGGGGCGAAAACGTCGCCGCATCGAGCGGACCGCCAGCAAGCGCGAGAAAACCGACCGCTGCGAGCGCGCCCCTGAACCATGCCGTGGCGATCGTCATTGCTCAGCCCCCGTTGCTCATACACGTGGGACGAAAGGCCCCTGCGATAATCCCGGATATCAGCCCCGGATTAACGAAGTATACCAGTTTGCTCTACTCCTCATCATGACGTGAGCAGCAACCTCAAACGATCGTGGCGCGGACCGGCAGGGGGTTAAAATCGTCAGAATGCGGACGCCTGCGGTCTCGAATTTCGCCATTCCGACGCCGAACGAACGAAAACAAGCAGAATGAAAGAATTCGGGCGGCTCGACGCCGCCCGCAAAGATCAATGGATCGCCTGCGCCCGGAACTGGTCCGGCTGGCCGCCATCGCCGACCTGCAGGTCGGCTTCGCTCGCCAGTCCCGCCGCAACGACGGAAACGCGGAAGACACCTTCCAACTTATCGTCGAAAATCGCCCCGACAATAATTTCAGCGTCGTCGCCCACCTCTTCACGAATGCGGGTCGCCGCTTCGTCAACCTCGAACAGCGTCATGTCGCGACCACCGGAAATCGAGACGAGCACGCCGCGCGCGCCCTTCATGTTGGCCTCGTCCAGAAGCGGATTGGCGATGGCGGCTTCGGCCGCCTTCATCGCACGCGCATCGCCTGTGGCCTCGCCGGTGCCCATCATGGCCCGGCCCATGTCGCGCATGACCGAGCGCACATCAGCAAAATCGAGATTGATCAGGCCTTCCTTGACGATCAGATCGGTAATGCATCGCACACCCGAATAAAGAACCTTGTCGGCGAGCTCAAAAGCCTCGGCAAAGGTGGTCTTGGCGTCGGCGATACGGAACAGGTTCTGGTTCGGAATGACGATGACAGTATCGGCCGCCTGACGCAGAAGTTCGATGCCCTGCTCGGCAATAGCCATGCGGCGATTGCCCTCGAAAGTAAAAGGCTTGGTAACGACGGCAACGGTCAGGATACCGGCATTGCGCGCTGCGGCGGCAATGATGGGCGCGGCGCCCGTTCCCGTCCCACCCCCCATACCGGCGGTAACGAAACACATATGCGTGCCCGACAGGTGATCCATAATCTCGTCGATGGTCTCCTCGGCGGCCGCCTGGCCAATCTCCGGCAGTGACCCGGCACCGAGCCCCTCGGTCGAATTCGCGCCAAGCTGAATCAGCCGTTCGGCCTTGGACATCGAGAGCGCCTGCGCATCCGTGTTGGCGGCGACAAAATCCACTCCCTGCAAGTTCTGCGTGATCATATTGTTGACAGCGTTGCCGCCACCGCCGCCGACACCGACGATGGTTATCTTGGGGCGCATTTCAGAAATTTCGGGCTTCTTTTCGTCCGTCATTGGGCCTTGGTCCTTCCTGGGGGCAGGCGGCGACAGCGAATCGCTCCGCCCGCGCGTCCATATCAAGGAATCAGAGTGCGCACGCTTGTTCAAGTGCGCGCTACACGCTGAACGCCGGCACAATACGGCTCAGATACACATCTGATGTCGAACTGTAACGCTTTGCGCAAGACGCTATGTATTGTCGGCAACGACACTTTCACGCAAAAGCCTCAGAACATCCGGGTCGGCCGACTGCACCCGGCTCCAGTTGGGGATAAATGGTGTTTCCATAGGAAACTCGAGAAAGGTGTGCCCCGCCTCGACGATGTTCGCCGCAAAAAGCTCCACAGCCTTTTCCTCCTTGTGGCGATCCACGTGAAGCCCGTTCATCATCGCATCGTTGTAGTAACGCTCGATCAGATCCAGCGCGAGGCGATAATAGGTCGCCTTAAGGGTTCGGAAATGCTCCTGACTGAAGACCACCCCATCGGTCGCGAGCTTGCGGAAGATAGCCTTGGAAATGTCGATGGACATGCGCGACAGACCGCGCGCGGCATCTTCCGCCGAAAGCGGCTGATGCTTGTGGTCGTAGCGGTCGCAGATATCCACCTGGCAAACCGCATGCCGGCCGAGATTGCGCCACGCTTCAGAGAGAACACCGATCTCCAACCCCCAATCCGAAGGGATACGGATATCCGGCAGGATGGCCGTGCGCATGGCGAATTCGCCGGCCAGCGGGTATCGAAATGCCTGAAGGTACTCGACATAATCGCTGTGACCGAACGTACGCTGGAGGGCAAGCAGCAGCGGCGCGATGAGAAGCCGGCTCACGCGCCCATTGAGCTTTCCGTCGGCGACGCGCGGATAGTACCCCTTGCAGAACTGATAGGGAAAAGACGGGTTGGCCAACGGATAAACCAACCGCATCAGCATTTCGCGCGTATAAGTGACAATGTCGCAATCGTGCAGAGCCACCACGTCGCTGTCCTGACAGGCCAGCGTATATCCCATGCAATACCAGACATTGCGCCCCTTGCCCGGCTCTTCGGGCGCAAGGCCGAGAGATGACAGACGTTCCTGCACCGCCTTGAGGCGCGGCCCGTCGTTCCACAGGATCGAATGTCGTTGCGGCAGACGCGCGAAATAATCCTGGGCGAACCGGAACTGCTTCTCGCTCGCCCTGTCGAGCCCGATGACGATGTGATTGATGTAATCGACGTGACAGAGCTCATCGACGATCCCCGCCAGTGCCGGCGCTTCGAGTTCGGAAAAGAGCGACGGCAAAATCAGCGTGATTTTGCGCCGGGCGGCGAACAGATTCAGTTGCCGCTCCATATCTTCGACCGAGACGGTACCCAGATTGTGCAGCGTGGCCACGCTGCCGCTTTGCTGGAAGT
Organism: uncultured Nitratireductor sp.; assembly: GCF_913053745.1. Lineage (GTDB taxonomy): Bacteria > Pseudomonadota > Alphaproteobacteria > Rhizobiales > Rhizobiaceae > Nitratireductor. The sequence continues at coordinate 3,682 of NZ_CAJXGF010000056.1, read as the reverse complement.
CCGACATGGCACTCCTCCCTATTCCGATGCATTCAACAGCGCGAGGATCTCCTCATTCCATCCATTGGGACCGGCCAGGTCGGCCCATCGTAACACCCCCCCAGCAGAAGGAGAGAATCTTGCAAGTCCCGCATGGGCGGGATTTGGAATGACGATGCCGATGTCGACCGCTTGGAGCATGGCGACGTCGTTGGGGGCATCGCCCAACGCGACGCTGACCGGCATCTCTTCCGCGAGGCGATAGCGTGCAAGGAGCTCGCGTACCCGCACACCCTTGGTGCCACCAAAGGAAAGCGTGACAAAGCGTCCGCCTTTCTGAACCGTGACGCCGCGCTTCTTTAGAGCCGTGCAAAAAGCATCGAACCCTGCCTCCGTACCGCTCCAAAAGCCCGGTTCCGAGAACAGGCGCTGCTTGGCGCGCACCGCGGACTCCATGCTCAATCCGGTGCGCGAGGCGACCTCGGCCGCATCCCAATCCGAGAAACCGGAAAAGTACCGACGCAACTCGAATGGCAGTGCCTTAAGGACATGTATCAGACGCTCATGCTCCGAAGCGGGCACACCCCCCGTCTCGTCGCCCGGTGGCAGGATGCCAGCGCCGTTTTCGACGATTGCCGGGCAGTGCGGAAAACCGACGGCTTGCCTGATCGGCATCACCTCGGCCGCCGTCTTGCTTGACGCCAGAATCAGGTGATGTCCCTCGGTACGCAGACGCTCAAGCGCCGGCCGGGCTGCGTCGAACGCGTAAGTTTCGTGATCGAGTAGCGTTCCATCCAGATCGCTGAAAACGACAAAAGACCGCCGGGCACTCATGATGCCTGCCCGCGATTGGAGATCCAGCGCGTCTGGTAGGGCGCAAAAACGATTTCGCCAGCAGGCTGCGCCACCGGTTCACCTGTCAGGAGGTCGTGCCAATCGTCGCCCTCGATCAGGTTGAGCGCCATGGAAGGCACACTGCGCTGCTCGTCAGTGAGATTTGAGATGGCGAATATACTTTGCGAACGGTCGAGACTCTGCCGCCAGAAACCAAAGAAGGCATCGCCAAGCTGAAGTGTGAACTGGGTGGCGTTGGGATGGAATGCGGGTTGCGCCGAGCGCACACGGACCATGGCCTTCAAGCGCGAAAGGATACGGGCCGGTACTGTTTGCGGGTCGTCCAGTTCATTACGCAACCTGGTATAATCGAGACGTTTGCGGTTTATCGCCCGGTTGTAACCGAGCTTTTCGACACCGTCATAATCGTTGCGGGTGGCAAGCAGCGCGTGGATGTAGAAGGCGGGAATGCCTTCGAGCCCCATGACGATGGCCTGACTGCACAGGAAACGCTCCATTTGGCGATGGTCGACGCCCCGATGCGTGCCGGCGAATGCGTCGAACAACGTCACGTTCAGTTCATAGGGTCTTTCGCCTTCAGGCCGGCTGTAGAAGGAAACACGGCCACCGAAATCCTGTACCGTGTCGATGACCTGCTCGATCTCGTTGTCCGGGATCAACCCTTCCGCCGGACGCAGACCGATCCCGTCATGCGAGGCGGAGAAGTTGAAATAGGCGCAGCCGAGCTGGGCCGGCGGCATGGCCATCTGCCAGGCATTCAGATATTTCGACGTGCCGCCGAGAAGCGCATGCAGAAGGAGCGGCGGCAGCGCGAAATTGTAGATCATGTGCGCTTCGTTGCGATTGCCGAAATAGCTCAGGTTCTCGACATTCGGAACGTTGGTCTCGGTGATGAGAACGATCGGTTCTTCACAATAATCGCATAGGAGACGAATCAACCGGACGATCTCGTGTGTCTGACGCAGATGGATGCAGGGAGTGCCGATCTCCTTCCAAAGAAACGCCACTGCATCCAGGCGAATGGTGCGCACACCCCACTCGATATGCCCGCGGATGATGTCGAGAAACTCGAGCAGGACGTGCGGATTGGAGAAGTCGAAATCCACCTGATCGTGACTGAACGTGCACCAGACGTGTTTGACGCCTGTCTCGGTCTTGAATTCACGTAGCAGCGGATGGGTACGCGGACGTACCACTGCGGTCAGATCGTCGTCGGGGTCGGCCACCTTGAAAAAGCCGGTCCACGGCTCATGGCCTTGAAGGAAATCCGAGAACATGCGGCTTTGGCTGGAACAGTGATTCATGACCAGGTCGGACATAAGCCGGAAATGCTCGGCGATGCGGGCAATATCCGCCCAGTCGCCCAACTGGCTGTTCACCACACGATAATCCGTGACAGCAAAACCGTCATCGGACGTAAAGGGAAAGAATGGCAGAATGTGAATGCCAGTGAAGACGCCCGCAAGATAGCGGTCGGAGAAATCGTGCAGGAGATCGAGCGGCTTGTGCTCGCCGTCGACGAGCGTGTTGCCATAAGTGATGACGTAGTTGTCTTTCTCGCTCCATAGCGCGTTGGCCGGAATACGCCCACGCTTGCGCGGCGTGCCAGCCTCGCCGAGAAAAGCCGCCTCGACACTGGTCGCCAATTGGACAGGATTGTGATCGGGATAGATGGACGCCAAAAGCTGACGCAGACCGTTTCGCAATCTGGCGGGCGCGGTCGCCCGAAACGTGTGCGCTGCTCCCCTTACCGTCATGGGATGATCCGGCCATGCTGCATTGCAACATGATGACGCGGCGAAACGGGATTGGCAAGGGCGACCGGTCGACACCGACCGGGTTCACGCGTCTGGCCGCCACCCGCCTTCAGGCGTTGGCGCAAGCGCCGGTGTTTCAAACACACCGACAACGCGGTCGCAAATGCCCTCGCTCTCGGCCGAAAGCGCCTCGCGCCAGCGGCTCGTTTGCAACATGGCCGCACCGATGGCGACGGGCTCGATGTCGCACAGTTTGAGGAGTTTCAGACCGGCCAGAATGGAGCTGCCGGTGCTGATGACATCGTCCACCAGAAGCACGCGGCGCCCCTCGATCAGCGGCAGCATGCGCGGATCGACATAAAGCCGCTTTTGCTGGTCGGGGCTGGTGACGGAGCGCAATGGAACCGAGCGTTCTTCCTCGTACCAGAATTTACGCGATGTGCTGAGCGGCACATAGCGGCTGTGACCGAGCGCGCGGGCAACCTGCGAAGCGAGCGTCAGACCGAGTGTGGGCAGGCCCACGACGACCTCCGGCCGGAAGGTCGACGCCTTTTCGGCCAACGCTTTCGCCAGAGCATCGGAAACCGCGAAACTGGCCTGATTGACGATGAGCGAGGCGAGCGCCCGCTCACCGCCGGAAAGGACGCGTATCGGGAGCCCCAGTTGCCGCCCGTCGGGCAGCTCGGCAGGAAAGAAATTCCGGTGGCCGCCACGCGGCGAGCGTTCGAAGGTTCCTGCCGGTTCGAGCGCCTGCCAAAATGCCTGAGGATCCATCTGGAAATCGGAATGCGTCATTGTCTGCCGAAAGACCCCGCGTTAAGAATGAACCGGTTTCACCAAGATTTCTGTTTCCGGGCAGAGCCTATATCTCCACGCCGGCCGCCCCGTTGCGGAAGGCACCTTTTATCCGGGCAGACGCATGAATGGAAAGGGCGTATAATGGCTGTTAACGAGGATGTTCGCGCGGAGCTGGACTTTCTCGCCACATTGCGGCGCGACCTACACGCACATCCCGAGCTGGGTTTCGAGGAAGAGCGGACCAGCCAGATTGTAGCCGAACACCTGACCGAAACGGGCATGAAGGTGCATCG
>NZ_CAJXGF010000055.1 GCF_913053745.1 uncultured Nitratireductor sp. | reverse complement strand
TGTCGCGCAGCGCGGGATTGTCGCGCTTTTCGACTGCGGCATAGAAGGCGTCGCAATCGATATGCGCCAGCGACAGGCTCTCAAGTTCGGGATGTGTGAGCATGCGCGGGCTGCCGCACGACCGGCAACGCCTCACGGCAGCTTGCGCCGGGGCCAGGCAGTCACGGCACAGGCCGTGCGAGAAGGCATTGACAGACATGGTCGATCATGTGAACATAAAGTGAACATGCATATTACTTGAAACGGAACTGCGGCACAAGCTGCGGTGTGTGGGAGGCTGGGGTGGAGTATCAAATTGCGCCTCTAACGCCCGCGCTCTGGCCGGCGTTTGAGGATTTGTTCGGCAAGCAGGGGGCCTGTTATGGCTGCTGGTGTACTCATTTCCGCTTGCCGCCGGCTGTGCGGCGCGAAAACAATCGAGAGCGCAACAAAGATCATATAATGGCGAGGGTCGAGGCAGGACCGCCACCGGGGCTTCTTCTTCTCGATGAGTCGCGCGCCGATGGCTGGATGCAGATCGGTCCTCGTACCGACATTCCCGAATGGAATAACAAGGGCCGTGTATCGGCGCCGTTGGAGGACGATAATGCCGGGGATGAAACTGCATGGGCGATTTCCTGCTTTTTCCTGCGCTCGTGCGTACGCGGTAAAGGTCTATCGCATCGTCTGGTGGCCGGCGGTGTCGATTATGCTCGTGCGCGCGGCGCACGGTTTCTGGACGCCTGTCCGATCGCCCATTCGAGGGACGCGCGCTCCATCGGTTTGTTCGTGGGCTCGACCCGTGTTTTTGAGAAGGCCGGCTTCCAAACGGTTGCTCAACGTAAGTCAGGCCGTCCGCTGATGCGGCTGACCTTCTGATTTCGCTTTGGGACGCAGGGCAGGGCTTTGCAGATGGCGGAAGAGGGCGTGGGTTGCGCGTAGCGAGAAGGCGGGCCGGTTCGGAGCCTGGCGGCGAGCTGGGGCTTAAAGGCGAAGCGAGCGGGCGATTTTCTCGCCGGCCTCTTTCCAGTGCTCCACAACCGTTATCCCTTCCGGAATCGGTGGCATCAGCGCACGGACAGAATTGTCGGCCATGAGGTGGAAAAGATGCGCGTCCGTCACCGTATCGCGCACGGAAACCAGATTGTAATACATGTCGTCGACGAAGGCGACCGGGCGCGGATGATCGCCGCGCAGGCGCTTGATGGCCGGACCTTTTGCGCGCTCCGTGGTCAGTAGCGGATAGTGCATCTCGAGCTGATCGAGCAGCGTGCGGCGCGTTTGTCGATAACGGTGCGGCATGGCGGTGAGCAGCACCACCTGGCTCGCCCTCGACAATCGCGCGATGGTCTCGGAAGCATCTGCTGCCAGTTTTTGCCAGTCATGCTGGACCTCGAAGAATGCATCGACGAGTTGCGCGACGGTATCGTCGTCAGCGCGTTGGCCGGAGGTGAGGTCGGTGACGTTACCGTTCAGGCCGAATCTTTCCAGTTTCATCTCGAAACCGCGGGTGCGCAGATAGAGCGGAAACGGCCGGATGAACTCCAACATCACGTCGTCAACGTCAAGCACCAGCAAAGGATCGTTGTTGAGCGAAAGCTCGTCAATCTGCCGGGCGGTTTCCGGATCAATCGTCATGTATAGTTTTCCAGGTTATGTCAGGGCTGAATGTCGTAGGATGCGTTGCCGTGAGGCAGAGCCGCGGGTGCGCGTGCTACGCGCTCGGGAGCGAGACCACTTTCCTCGGAAAACCGCAAAAGCGTCGGCTCGTGCGCCAGGATGAACTGCAGAACACCTGTCAGGAAGCCTGGTTCGGCGGCGGCCGTGCGTATCTGATTGGCTTCGATTCCCGTCAGGGACAGAAAACGCGGCAGAAGTCGGTCGTCCGAGGCGATGAAGGCCAGGGCGGAAACGGCAATGCTTTCAGCTTCCTCGCGTTGCATGCTTCTTCCTTCCTTTTCAGATCAGATTCTGTGTCCGCGTTTCTCCCGAATGTCTGTATCACGACCGAATGCCATTTTCAGTAAGACGAATTGCGCGCAAATTCAGGAACGTTATGCTGAAACATTACGATTCGTAGGCGTTCATTACCGATTCATAAATCAAATCGTGCAAGTGTGACGCCTGAAATTTCGCTGTTTGGCAAATGGTCGGCAGTAGCCGGTCGTACGGTTTTCGGCGGGGTTGAGTGGGACGGGGTTCGATGTCGAAGAAGGTCATGATCGTCGAAGACAATGAGCTTAATATGAAGCTCTTTCGCGATCTCATCGAGGCGAGCGGCTATGATACGGTGCGCACGCGCGATGGCTTGCATGCGCTCGATCTTGCGCGCGAACATCAGCCGGATCTCATTCTGATGGACATCCAGTTGCCGGAGGTTTCCGGTCTCGAGGTCACGAAATGGCTCAAAGAGGATGACGATCTGCACACGATTCCCGTGATCGCGGTGACGGCGTTTGCGATGAAGGGGGATGAGGAACGTATCCGTCAGGGCGGCTGCGAAGCCTATATTTCGAAACCCATTTCCGTGCCCAGTTTCATAGAAACCATCAAATCTTACCTGGGAGATGCCTGATGCCGTGGCCGGCCTCTCCACGGTCAATGTGAGGAGCCGGCCATGACCGCGCGCATCCTTGTCGTCGATGATGTTCCGTCCAATGTGAAGCTGCTCGAAGGCCGGCTTTTGGCCGATTATTTCGATGTTATCGGTGCGCATAGTGGTGCGGAGGCGCTGGCGATCTGCGCTGATGGCAGGGTGGACGTGGTGCTTCTCGATGTGATGATGCCCGAACTCGACGGCTTTGAGGTTTGCCGCCGACTCAAGTCAGATCCTGCCACGCAGCATATTCCCGTCGTTATGATAACGACGCTCGATGAGCCCGCAGATCGTGTGAAGGGGCTTGAGGCAGGCGCGGACGACTTTCTTTCCAAACCTGTCGACGATCTCCAGCTGATGACGCGCGTGAAAAGCCTGGTGCGGCTAAAAATGCTCACCGACGAATTGCGATTGCGTACCGCGACGGCGCATAATGCCGGGTTCGAACCTGGAGTGGAGGATGATAGACGCGCTTCACCCACGATTTTGCTGATAGACGAAAACAGCCATTCCTCGAGCGCCATTTCGAACATTTTGCGTGAACAGGTTTCCCTGGACGTGGAAGACGATCCACAAGCGGGCCTCTTTCGCGCTGCCGAAGGGCAGTATGAGTGCGTTCTCGTAACCTCCGCATACGCGGGCTACGATCCGCTTCGGCTGTGCGCGCAACTGCGCGCACTCGACCGAACCCGGCTCCTGCCGATCATGCTGGTTGCCGAGAGGGATGACGGCGCGCTGATCGCGCGGGCGCTGGAGCTCGGCGTTAACGATTACATCGTTCGTCCGATCGATCAGCAGGAGCTTTTGGCGCGTCTTCGCACCCAATTGCGCCGTAAGCGTTACAATGACCGGCTGCGCTCCAGTGTCAGCCAGGGTTTCCAGATGGCGGTGACCGACCCGCTGACCGGGCTTCACAACCGTCGCTATCTCGACACGCATTTGCCCAAGCTTTTGGCACGAGCGGTTACGCGCCAGCGGCCCTTGTCGCTCATGATCGCCGATATCGATCGTTTCAAATCGATCAACGACAGTTGGGGGCATCAGGGTGGCGACGATGTGCTGCGCGAATTCGCCGACCGCTTGCGCCATAACATCCGGGGTATCGACTTGATTTGTCGTTTCGGGGGCGAGGAATTCGTGGTTGTTATGCCCGACACACAGAAAGACGTGGCCGAAATGGTGGCCGAGCGTTTGCGTGTCGCGATCGCCAACGAGCCGTTTACCGTCGATAACGGCAGGAATGCACTCGCTGTCACCACGAGTGTTGGCGTGGTCGCCTGCCGTGGTGCGGACGATACCCCAGCGGAACTCTTGAAGCGCGCGGATGTTGCCCTTTACGAAGCCAAGAACGCGGGGCGCAATTGTGTGGTGGCGCCGGCTGCCTGAAGCGGCGTATCGGTAGGATACGAAAAACAATTGTGCAAAATGTGCCGTCAAATGAGCGATTTATGCCCTTAAAGTTGATCAAAAAATCGACTTTACCTCTGATAGGGAACAATTCTCGCCGTTTTCAGCCAGCGTCTGCATTGGCGGCGCTCTCGTCAAAATGGTGACCTGCACCCGCCAAACCGGACCATTTATGGCGGCAATTTGGTAAGCGCGTTGTGTCGTGACCGGAATAGCGCGCTTTTGTTGCCGCCTGCCGCCGGAAAGGCGCATGGCCGGACCTAGCGCGAAGCAATTGGACAGCACGAAAGAGTGATGGCATCTCAACCAATTGGGGGCTGACGCAGCGCGAGGCAGGCGCCATATTTAACCCTAACGCAAGGGAACTGGCGCGGATGGTTAAGTAAGTGTTGATTTTCTGACCACCTTGCGCAAATCTCTCCGCCGATAGGGGCGGGTTATCGGTCAGAAGGCTTTGTCTTCCGGCTGCCGTTCCCGATATACCCCATGATGCTCAGGTCCGCCGCATCTCCTGGGTCCGTGGGGTCGGCCGGCCGGCGCTGGTTGATAGTGGCCTCCTCGTACCGCTGCCAGTTTGCCGACCGGCCCCCAATTTCCTCTAAAGCTTTCGTCGTCGAGATAGGCTGGCTAGCCATCCAACTGGTGGTTACTTGCGCCGGTCCAGAACGAAAAACGCCGCCCTGTGATGGGGCGGCGTTCGGCTGTCGCGGTGAAAACGGATCTATTTGATCTTCGTTTCCCTGAACTCCACATGCTTCTTTGCGATGGGATCGTATTTCCGTTTGGTCATCTTGTCAGTCATCGTGCGGCTGTTCTTCTTCGTGACGTAGAAGAAACCCGTGTCCGCGGTCGACTGGAGCTTGATCTTGATGGTCGTGGCCTTCGCCATGTCTGTCGTCCGTTTCTGGTGGTTTGTGGGCCGCGCAAAAGTAGAATCTCTCCACCAGCGCTAAAAGAGTCTGGCGGACACATAAAGGGAACTCGCGGAAAGTCAAGTCAGGTTCCGCCGGCGACGTTGTGCCGGCGTGCTTCGCGATCCGCTGCACGTTTGATTGAACGGGCGACCTCATAGCGCTTTCGCGCCTCAACCGGGTGGGTGTTAACCGTAAACATACGCGGTCGAAACTGGCTATCCTATATTTCTAATGATCATATTCGAAGAGATGTTCCTGTCGAATAAGCATTTTGTTTCTTAGTTATGCTTATTCGGTAATAATATATTTGGCGGCATGGGTGGTTGATATGGCCGGGAATAACTTGATAAAATTAATCTTTTTTATCTCCTTGATCGTTTTATTTTCGTCTTTCTCGAGTGTTTCCAGCGCTCAGAGCATTCCGCCAACGACTGGCTGTAATGTAGGGGTTCAAGCAGTCCCTGCCGGGTGGTGGCCGGTCAGCAGGACTCCGGACTGTTCCAATGTCGACTATTTTATCGGGGCCCCTGCTTGGCCGTGGGTAAACGGTCCAATTCCAACTCTGCCGACTGGTGATAACACCTTTACAGATATGGTCGTACTACCTCATATCAATTGGTACGAAGCTCTGGGCACAAACATTACCGGATTGACGCCTGGCAGAACCTATCAGATTCCGTTCTATCTCGCACCCTGGGAAGTGGTGGTGCCGGGCGAGGCTCATTATCTTCCATGTCGCGAGTTCAATGTCAGGGTTGCGGGGCAGGACCAGAGCTATAATACGCCGTTTACGGGCGGTTGGTCGCAACACATTATTTCATTCACTGCTTCATCGATGTCCCATGTTCTGGAGATCGCGCCGATGGACACGAGGTCATGCGTCGTCAATTTCGCTCTCGGTGTGTCTCCGCTCGACGTGATCAAGACTGCGGAATTGGAAGGGCCTTTGCCTGGCGACAGCGTGAACTTCACCATCAGCATAGAGAACACTGGTGTTGAAACTCTGACCGGGGTTACCGTTGAGTCAGATATTCTTGAGCGCGGTGACGGAACACCGCTGACACTCACATCCGGGCCGACTTTCGTTTCGAACAGTGGCGCTTCGGCTCCTGGTACGCTGCAGCCAGGCGAGGTTGCCACGTTCGAGGCGGCCTACACGTTGACGCCGGCGGACACAGATGTAGGCCGTATTTCCAATCAGGCGATCGGTGTAGGGATATCGCCGACCGTCGGCAGATTAACCGCCTATTCGAGAGCCGAGGTCGATGGCGATCAAGAACCAACCGATGTCGACATTCCCGCTGCACCGGATATCCGACTGGAAAAGGCAGGCCAGTACGTCGATACCAATGCCTCCGGCATACCCGATGTCGGGGACCATATCGAATACGTGTTCACTCTCACAAATACTGGCAATGTAACGCTCGATAACATCCTCGTGTCTGACGATATCGCGGTGGTTTCGGGATCCCTGCCCGAGCTTGCGGCGGGCGCTTCCGACAGCACGGCTTTCACCGCTAGCTACGCCATTACGCAAGGCGATATCGATGAAGGCGCGGTGGACAACAGCGCCACGGTCAGGGCATCCAGTCCCGCCGGCGTGACCGTTGAGGATACGGCGGGTGTCACCACGCCTCTGGAGCGGGTCTACGCACTGACCTTGCAGAAATCTGGTGCCTATGTGGACACCAACGGAAACGGTGTGGCGGATGTGGGCGATGAGATTCACTACGATTTCGAGGTTACCAATACAGGCAATGCGACGCTTTCATCCATCACAGTGAGCGATCCCGGAGCGCTTCTCGTGCAGGACACGATAACGAATCTCGGCCCCGGCCTGTCGGACTCCACAACGGTTTCAGGGATCTATGCGCTGACGCAGGACGATATCGAGCGGGGGCAGGTCGACAACACGGCTGAAGCCGTGAGCGAACCTGAACCGGGCGAACGCATCTCGAGCGAGGCGACGAGCAGTGTGCCCTTGATCCGTGCGCCCTCCATAGCCCTGACGAAGTCCGGGATGCATCAGGACACCAACGGCAATGGTGTGGCGGATGTCGGCGACAGTGTCGTTTACACATTCACGCTGGAGAACACGGGCAATGTCAGGCTCTCGGCGATCACCGTGAACGATCCGAAGGTCAGCGTCCAAGGAGGGCCGCTCGCGAGCCTCGATCCGGGGCAGGGGGACACCACGACGTTTTCGGCCACATATTTCCTGACGCAGGGAGACGTGAATGCCGGCAGGGTGAACAATACGGCCGAGACTTTTGCCGACAGTGTGTCCGGACAGGTTTCCGATTCGGCGTCCGCCGAAATCATTTTAGATGCGGCACCGGACGCGCTTCTCATTAAGCAGGGCACTGTGGTCGATGCCAACGGCAATGGGCGGGCGGATCCGGGCGAAACGATCGACTACACGTTTAGGGTCGAGAATACCGGAAATGTAACTCTGACTTCGCTTTCGATCGCGGACCCGCTTGTGGCGGTTTCCGGTGGTCCGCTGGCGCAGCTTGAGCCCGGTTCCATCGACACGGGTACCTTCAATGCCACTTATACGATTCTGCAGAGCGATATCGATGCAGGCAAGGTCGAGAATGTCGCCACCTTAACAGCGGAAACTGCAGCCGGGGAGACGATTGAGCGACAATCCCAATCCGACCAGGGAGTGGGTCCTACCATTGTCACCATCGAACATGATCCGGATGTTCAGCTGTTCATGACGGGAGCGTTTTTTGACACCAACGGAAACGATTTATCGGATGCGGGCGAAACCATCCGGTACGAGCTTTCCGTGCTCAATTCGGGCAATGTGACGCTGCAGGACCTCGCAATAACGTCTCTGACGGTAACCACACCTGGAGGCAGCCCGGTAACCGTTCCGGTCACCGGTACATTCTCGGGAACACTGCTTCCTGGAGACCGCGATGACGGGACGTTCACTGCGGAATATCAGTTGACGCAAGACGATCTCGACATGGGTTTCGCATCCGGCAGTTCGATCGTTTCAGCGACGGCGATTGTCTCTGCCTCGGACGACTCGGGAATGGAAGTGTCGGATATTTCGGACGATCCGAACAATCCAGCGGAGGTCGACGTTGAAGGCGATGGCGAGCCGGACGATCCGACCATCGTTTCTCTGCGGCAAGGAACCTCTTTGGTTGCCGCCAAGTCGGGTGCATATCACGGCGACGGGGAAGGATTTGCCGAAGCGGGCGATGAGATTCACTACACGGTCGAGGTTACGAACAATGGCAATATAACCCTTGCCGGGATAGCACCTGAGGATCCCGGACCGCGTTTCAACGGCGTTGCGGGGACCGGTACTTTGTCGGCGTTCACGCCGGGAGCGATCGATCTTGCACCCGGTGAAACCGGCACTTTCGAAGCTGTCTATCAACTGAGCGGTGCGGACATTCGAAACGCGCAGAATATAGTGGACGGCATTGAGAACACCGCGTTCGCCAGAGGCGTCGATCCGCTTGGCCGACTGGTCGTTTCGCCCGAAGCGGCAGCCCTCGTCAATCTGCCTGGCATATTGATCGGCAAGACCTCGGCGTTTGCCGAGGTTCGCCGTGGCGATCGTGTTCCCTACACCATAAAAGCGGCGGCGCTGGAAATTGGAGAGCTGGACCCTGTCAATGTCATCGACTTCATACCGATCGGCTTCTCTTACGTGCAAGGCTCGGCGACGATCGCGGGAAATCCGGTGGAGCCCAGCATCGAAGGGCGACGGATTGCATTCGAGCAATTGACACTTACGGAAGGAAAGTCGGTCGAAATCGCGCTGACGCTTCAAGTCTCTTCAAGCGTCAAGCCGGGCTCCCACGAGAACCATGCGTGGTTGGAGGATCAGTCTGGCAAGGCCTTGACGCAGCATGCCATTGCGGTCGTTGATGTGGTTGCGGAAGCGGTGTTCGATTGCGGCGACATTATCGGTAAGGTGTTCGATGACAAGAACCGGAACGGTTATCAGGATGCCGGCGAGGGCGGTATGCCGGGGGTGCGACTGTCCTCCGTAAAAGGACTGCAGATCGCGACCGATGTGCATGGGCGCTTCCATGTCGCTTGCGCCGATCTGCCGGATCGCTCATTGGGCACGAATTACACGCTCAAGCTTGATCCGCGATCCCTGCCGACCGGATATCGTATTACGACGGAGAATCCGCGTGTGGTGCGCCTTACGGCGGGTAAGATGACGCAGGTAAATTTCGGCGTTTCCATCGGAAGGGTGGTCCGGCTGGAAGTGACGGATGCTGCTTTCGAGCCAGGCGAAGTCGATCTGCTTATCGATTGGCAAGACCAGTTGCGAACCCTTGTCGCCTTACTTGAGCGGGAACCCTCGGTGTTGCGGCTGGCCTATCAAAACGGCACTGCCGGTAGTAAAAATCTGGCGACGCGACGCGTGCGCATGTTGAAGCGGCGCATCGCCGACGAGTGGCGCCGCGCCGGTGGGCGGTATCGCCTCGATATCGAAACTCGCATGCTTAAATAGTGTATTTATTTTAATATAAATCGATTTTGAAATAATTTTCTCCCAAATAGGGAACATATTAATATGAATATACATATATATATTCGTTCACTCTTTTCTTCAAATTTTTCGCCGCCCCGGGTGAAATTTCCCATGAGAACCGGAGTGTTCGCACTGCTCTTGATCCCGGCCGCGATGATGGGGGATGGCGTGCGTGCCCAGAGCTTGCCCGACTTCGGCACATGCGATGCGCGCATCTGGTTGACGCAGGGGTCCAGCACCCGCCTCAATCTCGTCGATACATCGACGAATCCATTCACGTTCGTCGATCAGGGCAATGTATCGTACCAATATAACGGAAGTGCGTTTAACCCGCTCGATAATTACGGCTATGGGGTGCGCCAGGGCGGCGCTCCTCGACTCTCCCGAATCGGCTCCGACGGGCAAACGGAAGATCTAGGTGCCATCTCGGGCGTTCCATCGGGGTTAAGTGTGAGTTCCGGTGATATCGCCGATGATGGAAGCTATTACGTTTTTGGCGGGACGCATCCGAACCGGCTGTATAAAATCGACATTGGCACGGTTTCGGCGACATCGACGACGTTGAGCAGACCTCTCGTGATCTCCGACCTGGCATGGTCGAACGGGTTGCTTTATTCGAAAGAGAACAACAGCTCCCGGCTCATATCAATCGATCCCGCCACAGGCTCGGTGACGAACGTGGGCGATTCCGGGGTCTCGGGCGTGTTTGGGTCGATGTTCGGGAGTCCGGATGCCGTATATGGTTCGGGCAATGGCGGCGAGGGATTCTATAAATTCAACACCACCACCGGTCGGGCAACGCGGATTTCGTCGGCCCCGGGGGCATCGACGAACGATGGGATGAAATGCGCCACGTCGCGGCTGCCTTTCGCGGCGGACATTGCCATTTCAAAAACGGATGAACAGGAAGCCTACACGGCGGGAGAGGACGTTGTCTACGACATCGTCGTCACGAACAATGGGATATTCGGTGCGACGCATATCACTGTTTCCGACCCTCTGCCGGCGGGAATTACAGCGGCGAGCTGGACCTGCACGGGCGCGGGCGGCGGCCAATGCGGCAATGCGAGCGGTACGGGCGCGATCAGTGGCGAATTGGTTGATCTTCCGGTGGACGGGACCGTCACCTATCAGTTGACCATGACGGTTCCGTCGGACTTTACCGGTGATCTGATCAATGAGGCGTCTGTGATTGTGCCGGACGATGTCCAGGATGACGATCTTTCGAACAACACGGCCACGGACACCGATTTGCAAGCCTCGTTGTCCTTCGTGAAGGAGGGAACGCTTGACGATGTCAACGGCAATGGCTTGCCCGACGCGGGAGAACCGATCGTCTATACGTTCACAGTCACGAATACCGGTGATGCCCCACTGACGAACGTCACGATCGATGATCCGGATGCGGATGTTTCAGGTTCGATTGCCAGTCTTGCCCCTGGCGCGAGCGATTCGAGCTCTATCACGGGCGAGCATATCCTCACGACTGAGGAAATCCAGACCGGTTCCTTTGAGAACAATGCCTCAGCGAGCGCTCAGGACCCTGACGGAGATTCAGTCGAGGCGGATTCGTCCCCTCCAGGCGGCAATCCCGGAGACCCCTCGGTCGTCGAGCTTTTGACCGAAGGCGACGTAGGGCTTGAAAAAGCCTCGTCGCTGAACGATGCGAACGGCAATGGGCGTCCGGATGCCGGTGAGACGATCGATTATGTGTTCACGGTGACGAACACGGGCAATGTGACGCTGACGGATGTGGCTGTGACGGACGACAGGGCGACGGTCTCTGGCAGCCCGATCGCGTCGCTCGATCCGGGCGTGTCGGACAGCACGAGCGTGACGGGTGTTTACGAGGTGACGCAGGCGGATGTGGATGCCGGCTCGGTGGAGAACGTTGCGGAAGCGACGGGCAAGGACCCGGAAGGCAATGACGTGACGGCGCTGTCGAGCCCGCCGGGCGGCAATCCGGGCGATCCGACGGTGACGGAGATGCCCCAGGAAGGGGAGAGCGACTTCGTCAAGGAGGTGAGCCATGAGGATGCCAACGGCAATGGCCTTGTCGATGCGGGGGAGCGGCTGAACTATGTGTTCACGGTGGAGAACACGGGCAACGTGACGCTGAGCGACGTGACGGTCTCGGACGACAGGGCGACGGTGGTGGGCGGCCCGATTGCGAGCCTCGCGCCTGGCGAAAGCGATGCCACGACGATCACCGGCTATTACGATGTGACGCAGGCGGACATCGACAGCGGCAGCGTGGACAATGTGGCCACCGCGACGGGCAAGGATCCCGGCGGCAACGATGTGACGCAAGTTTCCCGCCCGCCGGACGGCAATCCCGGCGATACGACCGACCTTCCCATCGAAGCGGACGGCACGATGTCGACGGTCAAGGAATCTTTCTTGAACGATGCGAACGGCAATGGGCGTCCGGATGCTGGTGAGACGATCGATTATGTGTTCACGGTGACGAACACGGGCAATGTGACGCTGACGGATGTGGCGGTGACGGACGACAGGGCGACGGTTTCTGGCAGTCCGATCGCGTCGCTGGCGCCGGGCGTGTCGGACAGCACGAGCGTGACGGGTGTCTCCGAGATCACGCAGGCGGACATCGATGCGGGCTCGTTCGAGAATGTGGCGGAAGCGACGGGCACGGATCCGAGCGGTGAGGCGGTGAGTGCGCTGTCGCGGCCGGTGGACGGCGATCCGGGCGATCCGACGGCCATCGCTTTCGAGGCCAATCCGGTGATCGAGCTGGAACTGGTGGACACATGGGTGGATGCGGATGGCGACGGTTATCCGCATCCCGGCGAAGCCGTGGTTTACGCATTCAAGCTTCGCAACAGCGGCAATGTGACGGTGGAGAACATCGCCATCGCCAGTCTGGAGGTGGAAGCCGATGTTGGTGCCGCATCCGCATCCGGGCTTCGTCCGCGCGCTTCGGTTCCGGTTTCGGGTGGAACGCTGGCTAGTCTTTCACCGGGCGATGAGGACGAGACGACCTTTACGGCCTCCTATCCGCTGTCCCAGGCGGACATTGATGCCGGCGCGATCGTCGCGACGGCCGTGAAGGAGGGCGTCGCGACGGATGGAACCGCGGTGAGCGACGGTTCGGACGATCCGCACGATGGCGAGGACGTGGATGTTGAAGGGGATGGGGAACCGGACGATCCGACGGCGACGCTCCTGCCGCACGACGTCTCCCTGGCGTTGGAGAAGGCGGGGTCGTTCCAGGGCGAAGCCGGCCGCTTCGCCGAACCCGGCGACACCATCCTGTACACGTTCACGGTGACGAATGACGGCAATGTGAGCGTGACGGATGTCACGCCGGCCGATGAGGGTCCGCGCTTCGATGGCCGTGCGGGTGGCGGCACGCTGTCGTCCTTCTCGCCGTCGCGCGCGGATCTGGAGGCGGGCGAGAGCGCGACCTTCACGGCGACCTATACGGTGACGCAGGGCGATATCGACGCTGCCCAGGGTATGGAGAACGGTATCGAGAACACGGCGACGGCCTCGGGAACGGGACCGCGCGGTCAGGAGGCGGTTTCGCCGGAAGCGGAGGCGACGGTCGAGTTCCCGGGCTATTCGATCACCAAGACGACGCCGCTTGCGGAAGTGCGGCGTGGCGGCAAGGTCCCCTATACGATCCGGGTGAAGGCGATGGGGCTTTCGAGCACGAGCACGATGAACATCGTCGACATGACGCCGCCTGGGTTGAGCTTCGTGCCGGGCTCGGCGCTATTGGACGGCGCCGCTGTGGTGCCCGTCGTGGAAGGCCGCAAGCTGACCTTCGAGGATGTGGAGCTGGTTCCCGACGAGCCGGTGTCGATCGATCTCGATCTTGCGGTGACGGCGGCGGCCAAGCCTGGCGAATATGTGAACCGGGCCTGGGTGGAAGACCTTTCGGGCACGACGGTGTCGCGGATTGCCACGGCGGTGGTCGAGGTGGTTGTCGAGGCGGTGTTCGATTGCGGGGACATCATCGGCAAGGTGTTCGACGACAAGAACCGCAACGGCTATCAGGATGGGGGCGAGCCGGGCCTGGCGGGCGTGCGGATCGCCACGGTGAAGGGTCTGCTTCTGACAGCGGACGATCACGGGCGTTTCCATGTGGCCTGCGCGGACCTTCCGGATCAGCGGATCGGCACGAACTACATCATGAAGCTGGACCCGCGGTCGCTGCCGTCGGGATATCGTCTGACGACGGAGAACCCGCGCGTGGTGCGTCTGACGGCGGGCAAGGCGTCGGAGTTCTTGTTCGGAGCGTCCATCGGCCGGGTGGTTCGGTTGGACCTGGGCGACGCGGCCTTTGTGGAAGGGGCGTCGGCGCTGCGGCCGGAATGGGAGGCGCGGATCGTGCAGATGATGGCATTACTGGAGAAGGAGCCATCGGTGCTGCGCCTGGTTTATGCGTCGGCGGGGGAGGGAAAGCGTCTGGCGCAACAGCGCCTCAAGGTTCTGCGCAAAAAACTCGCCCGGGACTGGCGCAAGGCCGGCAGCCGCTATCGCCTCGAGATCGAAACACGCATCATCAGCGCGCAAAACCATAACATCAGACCTCAAAAAAACGTCGTTTATAAGTAGAGTGATCAGAATCCGCGTCTCGAGGCGGTCGTGGCATCAGGCTCAATCCTGAAGCACAATCCGGTCGCCGCGCAGCTCGAACCCCGACAGTGTGTTGATGAAGCTCATGCCGAGAAGGCTCTGATCGAGCCGATCCGGCTGGGCGATGTAAACGGGAATGTCGTTGCGAACGATAGAGCCGACGCGGATATTCTCCACACGCGACCGAGCAACCAGGGCGGTTCCATTGGCGGTGGAAACGGGAATCTGGAAGCGCAGTGTGGATGGATCGTAACCGGCTTTGCGCGCGTCCGTGTCCGAGAGCACAATGCTGCTGGCTCCCGTGTCGATCAGCATGCGTAGCGCGGCGCCGTTCACATCCGCGATAACCGCAAAATGCCCGTTTGCAGCGCGCTCCACCATCACCCGTGCATTGCCGTCATTGCCGATAACGGACACTGGGCTTCCCGGCACAAGACCAGCGGTAATGCGGCTTGCGATGTCCTGCAGTTCGTACCGGTATTGATAGACCGTCACCAGAGCGAGCAGCAAGAACGTCCAGAAGGCCAGCGTTCTCGCAGCATCGCCGATCCGCAAACCGGATCCGAAAATGCCGACGATGAGAACGGCAGCCCAAAGCCCCAAGTAAAGCGTTGCCGCAAAAGCGGAATTTTCCAGCCCGAACACCTGGCCGGAATCGTGGTTGGCGATCAGCAGGATCAAGCCGCCGCCCAGCAACGCCATGGCAATCCAAAACAGCCGCATTCAAAGCTCCTGCGCTCGCTGACGTGCGATCCGTGCGCGCTTGGTTTCACGACGCGGCTTCCGCTCCAACGTTTCAAGTCGGGTGGGAAGCTGGGTCATTACGCTACGCCGCTCCTGCGGTGACATGGTCAGCCAGGCGGCGATTTCATTCCTTGTCCGTCCGCAGCCGAAGCAGAAACCTGATTTCAGGTCGATCGAGCAAACCAGAATACAAGGGGATTCGATTTCAGCCATGATTTTCCCACCTTCAAACCAGACATGGGGCATGGCATCCAACACTGCAAGTCAGAGCCGTGTCGCTATTGGCCATTGCGTGACAAGCCTTCGGCGCGTATCTCGATGCCGACGCCAATCGGGGATCTGATTTCATGTCCTTTTCCGGAATGCCTTTCGACGATGTACGCGCTCTGTTGGAGCAGATCGAAATGCCTGACGACAGCGCTGCAGCGAGCATGGCGCAGGCATTCGAGCGGACCGGCTACACCGGAGAGGCTTTGGGGCGGTTGAAAGCACTTGGAGTGTGGCTTTCGCGCACCCGCCACCGTGCGCCACCTTTGATCGGCAAATCCGGGGTCGCACTCTACGCGGCGACCCATGGTTTCACGTTGGATACGGGCGAGCCGCTGTCGGCGCAGCGCGCGCGCGTCGACGCGGTCGCGGCCGGTGCAGCAGCGGTGTCTCATCTTTGTGTTGCCAATGATCTCTCGCTCAATGTGTTCGATCTGGCACTCGACCTGCCTTCGCAGGATATTCGCAATGCAGCCTCGCTCGACGAGCGTTCTTGCGCGGCGACCATCGCTTTCGGCATGGAGGCGACCGCGGAGGGTTTGGACCTGTTGTGCGTTGGGGCACTCGGCGAACAGGCGAGGGTGGCCGCGACAACCCTTCTTCTGGCGCTTCTGAAAAGCGAGCTGGATCAGGCGGCCGATAAAGATGTTGTTGCGGACGCGCTGTCCTTTCACGCGGGGCACTTGGCCGATCCGCTTGAGGCGTTGCGACGGTTGGGTGGGCGCGATATTGCGGCGCTGACCGGAGCCATTCTGGCAGCGCGTGCGCAAGGCATCCCCATCATACTCGACGGTCTGCCTGCACTTGCCGCCGCTGCCGTTCTTCATCGACTGACGCCAGACGCCGTTTCCCACTGCCTTCTTGCAGGTGTGGGGAGCCCGCTCGAACGCCTGGCCGCGGACAGGCTCGGTCTCTCGCCGCTTCTCGATTTGGCATTTTCCGGCGAGGAAGGGTGCGCAGGAGCGGTTGCCGCCGGCGTTGTAAAATCCGCCGCGGCGCTTGCCGGTGGCGTGGCGGAAGTGGCAATGCGGGCAGGCTGACAGAAAAAGGCGCACAGGTGCTCGTCAGGCTGCTCCACCGGAG
This sequence comes from uncultured Nitratireductor sp., assembly GCF_913053745.1. Classification (GTDB taxonomy): domain Bacteria; phylum Pseudomonadota; class Alphaproteobacteria; order Rhizobiales; family Rhizobiaceae; genus Nitratireductor. The sequence continues at coordinate 9,889 of NZ_CAJXGF010000055.1, read as the reverse complement.
GCGCGCGCGGGCTGGGAGCGAACCGCTGGCAATTCTTCCATAACGCGAGCCCGCGGGAAGGCGACGATTGCGTCGGTTCCGGAACGAAGTTTGGAATTCAGTTCGAAGACCCCGTCGTGCAATGCTGTCAATCCCTGGACGATCGGCAGGCCGAGCCCGGTTCCCTGTTCTGCGGTCTTGATGGCGATGGAACCCTGACCGAAGGCGGAAAGAACGACGGCGAGTTCATCCTCGGGAATACCGGGGCCGTTGTCCTTGATGGCGATGTACTGCCCGCCGCCCGCAGTCCAGCCGACGCGGATCCGCACGTCGGTTCCGGCTGGACTGAATTTGACTGCATTTGACAGCAGATTGAGTGCGATCTGGCGGATGGCGCGTTCATCGGCGAATAGGCGCAGTAGGGTCGGTTCGGTCTCCAGCTTGAAACGGATATCCTTTCCACGGGCCTTCATTTCCATCAACCGACAGCAATCTTCCACGATGGGACCAAGCGAGAGCGGTTCCTCGTTCAATTGGTAACGTCCGGCCTCGATACGTGAGAGATCGAGGATCTCGTTGATCAGGCTCAGAAGATGCTTACCCGAATTGTGAATGTCGTTGGCATAATCGCGATAGGTCGGGTTCTCGAGCGGTCCCAGAACTTGGTTCGCCATTACTTCGGAGAAACCGAGAATGGCGTTTAGCGGTGTTCGGAGTTCGTGGCTCATTGAGGCGAGAAAACGTGACTTCGCCAGATTGGCCTCTTCGGCGCGACGGCGTGCTTCGTCGGACATGGATTTCGCGGTTTCCAGTTCGCCGACCAACGCGTTCTTTTCGTTTTCGAAGGACAGAAGACGAAGCGCTGCGCGATTGCGGTGATGGGCGACATAGGCGAGGAAGGGGAGCGAGGCGGCCAGTATAAGTGCCGTCGCCATCGTGCCGGTCGTTGGCTGGGCACTGACGGTGAACGCAAAAAGACAGACGGGGAGTGCGAAGGTTGCAACAAGTGCTCCACCCAGCGATGCAGTGACAATGGCCGTTCCGGCAATCACGACAAGCAGCACGATACCCTGCACGATCACCGGTTCCGCCAGGGTCTGCGCCGCGACGGGTAGAATGGCAAAACCGGCCCATCCAAGTCCGCTTACGAAATGGGCGGCGAACAGCCGACGATGGGTTCGCGTGACCTCGACTTTGTTTTCGGGCAATCGGTCGAGTCGCCGGGCGAGAGCGAACAGGGGCAAATAGCAGGCAAGACATCCGGCGGCCCAGATCGACATACGCTGCGTGTCTAGCCCCAGATACAGGCCGCCAACCCAGATCGCCAAAACCAGCAACAGGGATTTGATCGCGTTCGACAGAATGGCACGGGCATGAAGTTTGAGCATGTCGCGGTTGAAGTCCGGCGGGCCGAGACTTTGCGACAGCCGATCGCGCGTGCGGCGCACGGCGAGCCCCACATTGCTGTTGCGATGCGGCTTGGTGCGGTCCACAATGAACTTGTCGGCCGATTTTGACGCTTCCGGCACCATAACCCGTTTCGAATTCCCGCTATTCGATACCCAAGCTATTCGCGAATGATTAAGAGACCCTTCAAAAGATGAGAGGCCGTCGATCCAGACGCCGTCGTTCTCGCCGGTCCATCCGCTTTACCGACCTGCTTCTGACGCTTCTGCTTTTGGGCGGGATCGCGCTCTTGGTCGACCGGTTTCAGCGTTTGAACAACCAGACATTGACAGGATCGGTCATCGTGCATGATGGCGATACACTGACGCTTTCGGGTGAGCGTATTCGTCTGGAAGGCATCGATGCGCCGGAATTCAACCAGCGTTGCACCCGCAATGGAAGCGCGTATCCCTGCGGCCGTGAGGCCATGCGAACCTTGCGACAGCTCGTTGCGGGAGGGAAAGTTGTATGCGAGGGCTATGAGCGTGATCGCTATGACCGGCTTCTCGCTCGCTGTATGGTGGACGGTCGCGATGTCGGTCGTGAGCTCGTGGAGGCAGGATGGGCGCTTGCTTATGGCGATTACGATGCCGTGGAAGCGGAGGCGCGTCGCGCTCGGCGTGGCATCTGGGATGGCGGGTTTGTCGCGCCGCGTGACTGGCGTGCCGAACATGATGGCGCAGCGTCACCGCATGACGGCGAATTGCTGAAACGCTTGTGGGAGCGCGTAAGCCAATGGTTTAAGGGCGAAGGGTAGGAAACGGATGAAACTTTATGATGGCGGCAGGGCTCCCAATCCGCGACGCGTACGCATATTCCTGGCAGAGAAGGGTATAGATGTACCGGTCGTGCCGGTGGATATGGGTGCACTCGAACATAAGTCCGAGGCGCTCACCCGGCTGAACCCGTTGCAGCGTCTGCCTGTCCTGGAGTTGGACGACGGCACTGTCTTGACCGAGACTGTTGCCATTTGCCGCTATTTCGAAATGCTTCATCCCGAACCTGTTTTGTTCGGCAAGGGGGCGCTCGGCATGGCGCAGGTGGAGATGTGGCAACGCCGGGTGGAGATGCATCTCTTCTTCCCGATCGCCCAGGCGTTTCGTCATTTGCATCCGGCCATGAAGGAATGGGAGGTGCCGCAGGTTCAAGCGTGGGGAGAAGCCAATAAGCCAAAGGCGCTGGAGTTTCTTGCGTATCTCGACGGGGAGCTCGCCGACCGGCCCTTTATCGCCGGCGATGACTACTCCATCGCCGACATCACCGGGCTCGTAAGCATAGGCTTCATGAAGCTCGCCCGCATCAGCGTTCCAGACGACTTCGATCATCTTCTGCGCTGGTATCACACTGTGGCGGGACGACCGAGCGCCAAGGCGTGAACGCGAAAGTGCAGAACGACCGGCTGACTGCGCTATTGGCGCGGATCCGAGCCTGCCGCATCTGCGTGGAGAATCCGCACAAACAGCCTTTGCCGCACGAACCTCGTCCCGTGGTCGTGGGCTCGCATCGCGCGCGTATCCTGATCGCAGGACAGGCGCCGGGAACACGCGTACACGCCTCTGGATTGCCGTTCGACGATCGATCCGGCGACCGACTGCGAGACTGGCTTCAGGTGGATCGACCAACCTTTTACGATCCGTCACGTTTCGCAATCGTGCCGATGGGGTTCTGCTTTCCGGGGCTTGATGCAAAAGGGAGCGATTTGCCGCCGCGCAAGGAGTGCGCGCCTGCCTGGCGTACGTCGCTGATGGAGCTTATGCCACAGATTGAGCTGGTTCTGGCCATCGGCCAGTATGCGCAGGCTTGGCATCTGGGAGCAGAGCGCTCCCACACCCTCACCGAGACGGTTCATGACTGGCGGCGTCTGATGGCGCTCGCCCGGCGACCACGCGTGATGCCGTTGCCGCATCCGTCATGGCGCAACACGGGGTGGTTGAAAAAGAATCTTTGGTTTGAACGCGACCTGCTGCCCGTCTTGAGAGAGGAAATCCGTCGGCTTCTCAGTTAGAAGTCAGGAATACTCAGTCGTGTATCTGCATTTCGTAGCAAAAATTTTCTTGTTGAGGTGGTTGTCTCCTGCCACTTTAGGAAATCATTTTCTCCGGAGTTCATCATGGATCGTCTAGATCGCAAGATTCTGCGCCTGCTGCAGGAAAATTCGACCCTTGCTGTTGCTGATGTTGCAAAAAAAGTCGGCCTGTCGACCACACCCTGCTGGCGACGGATCCAGAAACTCGAGGAGGAGGGTGTCATTCGCCGGCGTGTGGCGGTGCTTGACCCCGAAAGGGTCAACGCACGCGTCAATGTGTTCGTATCCATCCGCACCAACATGCACAGCCACGAATGGCTGAAACGCTTTTCCGAGGTGATTCAGCAGTTTCCAGAAGTGGTCGAGTTCTATCGCATGAGCGGTGACGTCGATTATCTGCTGCGTGTGGTCGTGCCGGACATTGCCGCCTACGATGCTTTCTATAAGAAATTGATCGGCAAGATCGAGATCCGTGACGTCTCCTCCACTTTCGCTATGGAGCAGATCAAATATACGACGGAACTGCCCCTGGACTATCTCGTGCTCGACAAGGATGCAGGCGGATCCAATGGCGGTTGAGCGGAAAGCTCCGCACCTTTCGTGACCCGATGCCATGGATTGTCCGAGGAAGGCGTGCGCCATTCGGGAACAGTCTTGTTCCGCCGCACTTCAGCGCGCCGCACCGTATAGCCGGATTCAATGATTGCGGCGCCGTCCAGGATGAAGAGCTGTGTCTTTTCAAGGCCGGGGAGCAAGGTTCCGGTAACAGTCACCGGTTCGTAGTTGGAACTGAGCCGGTAGGGCTCCGAGGGAACAACACGGATGACCTGATTGGCCGGTGGTTGCCGCATGTGGCTGCACGCGCCACGGCGCGCAACCAGCATAAACGCATAGACGAGTTCATCTTCGCGGTCGGCGGGCAGAAGATAGCCCGAAAGCGTGATCGGCCGGCCACCCAATTGCGTTGCCAGTGAGACCGGAGTTTTCGCATCCGTCCTGTCGTCGGGTGCAAGCTCGGCCCATTCGATCTGGCGCGGTTCAATAGGCGTGGCGTCCGCCAATTCGATAATGGTCGGCCCGGCGAGGGCACTCAGGGCCACTGCATAAAACGCGCGAAACCGACCTGTCATCGTTGGCTCCTACTTTGCCAACCGGGCAAGCAGGGAAGACGTGTCCCAACGATTGCCACCCATCTTCTGTACATCCTTGTAGAACTGATCCACGAGTGCGGTGACTGGCAGGCTTGCGCCGTTACGATCTGCTTCGGCCAGGCAGATTCCTAGATCCTTGCGCATCCAGTCGACTGCGAAGCCGAAGTCATATGAGCCTTCGTGCATCGTCTTGTGACGGTTCTCCATCTGCCAGGAGCCGGCCGCACCTTTGGAGATCACGCCGACCACCTTGTCGATATCCAGTCCGGCCTTCTGACCGAAATGAATTCCCTCCGCCAGGCCCTGCACAAGCCCGGCAATGCAGATCTGGTTGATCATCTTGGTGAGTTGCCCAGCGCCAACCGGGCCCATCAGGCCGACCATCCGGGAAAAGGAATTTATGATGGGTTTTGCATTGTCGAAGACCGCTTCATCGCCACCGCACATAACCGTGAGGACACCGTTCTCCGCGCCGGCCTGACCGCCCGAGACGGGGGCGTCGATAAAGCCGAAACCGCGCTCTTGAGCTTCTGCGGCCAGTTCGCGTGCAACCTCCGCCGATGCGGTGGTGTTATCGATAAAGATCGCCCCCTGTTTCATGCTCTGAAAAGCGCCGTCTTCACCGAGCGTCACCGAGCGCAAATCATCGTCATTGCCAACGCAGGCGAACACGAAGTCCTTACCATCGGCGGCTTCGCGGGGGGTTGGCGCGCTGGTGCCGCCATGCTCGTCGACCCATTTTTGCGCCTTGGCGGCCGTGCGATTGTAGACCGTAACCGTGTGTCCGCCTTTGTTTCGAAGATGTGCGGCCATCGGATATCCCATGACCCCCAGCCCGATGAATGCGACGTCTGCCATGCGGAAACTCACTCCTTGATATGCGTGTTCAGCGCCAATGTTGGCTTTAGCGCTTCAGGTGCTTGGTGATGCGAAGCTCGATCCAGTCGATAGCGTTGCGCAGCACCTCTACAATGCCAAGATAGATGATGGCTGCCCATATGTAAGTCTGGAAGTCGAAGGTACGGGCATAGGCGCGGCGCGTTTCGCCCATCAGGTCGTAGACGGTGATGATGGCGACGATCGCCGATCCCTTGATCATCAGGATGATTTCATTGCCATAGGGTCTGAGCGCGACCACCAATGCCTGCGGAACGATGATCTTGCGGAACGTTTGGAAGCGCGAGAGGCCCAGTGCCGACGCCGCTTCCCATTGTCCCTTGCCGACACTTTCGATCGCTCCGCGCAGAATCTCCGCCTGATAGGCGGCGGTGTTCAGCGTGAAGGCGAACACGGCACAATACCACGCTTCACGGAAAAAGCCCCAAAGCCCTACGGCCTGCAGCTCCGGCCGGAAGGATCCGAGCCCGTAATAGACGAGAAAAGTCTGGGCGAGCAGCGGTGTGCCACGGAAGAAATAGACATAAGCATAAGCGAGCCCGCCTATCAGTCGACTGCCCGACATCCGTCCCAGGGCGACTGGCACGGAAAGGAACGCGCCGAGGATTACCGAGACGCCGACAAGCTGGACGGTGACCCAAAAGCCGGAAAGATAGCGCGGCGCGTAACGCGTGAAGATGTCCGGATCCCAGGCATTGACGAGAAACGCGATAAGACCGATCCCAAGCGCACCCCAAACGGTCAGCAGGGCCGCGCCTATAATCCGGGCGCGGGTCCAGCCTTGGTGGACGTCGGGCGGTCGCTCCACGGCGATGGTATCGTTGCCATTCATCGTTGCACCCCATGCCGTTTCGTCCAGCTTTCGATCGCCCCGAGAACCACGGAGGAAAGCATGGCGAGGACAAGATAGAGGAGGCAGGCGATGCCGAAAAAGAGAAAGGCTTCTTTGGTAACGCGCGCGGCTACACCGGTCTGACGAAGAATATCGGCAAGGCCGATGACGGAGACCAGAGCCGTGTCCTTGAGCAGGATGAGCCAGAGATTGGATAATCCCGGAAGCGCCAAGCGGATGAGTTGCGGCAGGATTATTAGTCTCATGGTCTGGCCCTTGGTAAGGCCGACGGCGTGCCCGCCCTCATACTGGCCGTTCGGGATTGCGCGGAAAGCGGCCAGAAACACCTCGCTTGCGTAGGAAGAAAACACCGTACCCAACGCCACCATTCCCGCAACGAAAGCGTTAATTTCTACGGTTGCGCCGGGGCTGACCAACTGTACAAGTCTCTGCAATCCGATCTGCGCGCCGTAGAAGACGAGAAACAGCGTTAGCAGTTCAGGCAGCCCCCGGAAAATCGTTGTGTAGATATTGGCGGCGAGCCGCAACGTCTTGTCTTCCGAACGTTTGCCCAGTGCGACGAAGAAACCGATGGCAAGGCCAAGTGGCAAAGTGGCCAATGCCAGGGAAACCGTCAGCACCACGCCCTTGGCGATGTCGTCGCCCCAGCCCTCGGGACCGAAACTTAAAAGGGTCCAGACCCTTTCCATCTCCCAAAACCCTCGTTCGAACCACCTGATCCGGCATGCTCGTGCGGATTGGCGGTTTCATTTCTGGTTACGGTCGCCGCGTTGCGCGAGCCGTTTGAAAATCAGGCGGCCGGACCGATCCGGTCCGGCCGCCTGTGCCTGTTTCAATCACGATATCGTTGGTGAGCTCATTCGCCGTAAACGTCGAAGGAGAAGTATTTATCGTTGATTTCCTTATATTTTCCATTCTCGCGAATGGCATCGATTGCAGCGTTCAGTTTTTCGCGCAGCTCGTCTTCTCCCTGGCGCACAGCAATGCCAATACCGGGGCCATAAATCGCCTCGTCAGGGGTAAGCGTGCCAAGCACCTTGCAGCATGCGCCTTCGTCGCTATCCAGGAATTCCTGGAGGACGATGACGTCGTCGATCACTGCGTCGAGACGGCCATTGACCATGTCGAGCTTGTATTCCTCGGCGGTTGGATAAACCTTGACGTCGCTATCGGGAAAGCTGGCTTCGGCGAAATTGGCGTGGGTCGTCGCGCCCTGTGCGCCGATGGTCTTGTCCGCAAGGTCTTCCTGCGTGGTGCCGGCGATATCGGAATCCTTCGGCACGACCAGTGCAGGTGGCGTGTTGTAGTATTTGTTGGTGAAGTCGACCTGCTTCTTGCGGTCTTCGGTGATCGACATGGAAGCGATAATGGCGTCGAACTTACCTGCCTGTAGTGCGGGAATGATGCCTTCCCAATCCTGGGTCACGAACTCGCAATCCGCGCTCATCTCCTCGCACAGCGCTTTGGCGATATCGATGTCGAATCCTTCCAGTGAGCCATCGGCGGTCAGGTTGTTGAACGGGGGATAGGCGCCTTCGGTGCCGATCTTGATTTTCATCGTGTCCTGAGCATGAGCCGAGCCGACTGCCAAGGCCAGTGCGGCCGCGGGCAATGCAAGCGCGATACGCCGTGAAATACGCATTATTGTTCCTCTCAAGTTTATTATCAGCCACCTCCGTTTTGCGGGGCGGTGCATGAAGCCGGATATTCCCATCGATTTGCGACAAATTGCAACCGTAAAGGTAACTGGTCCCATGCAATGACAGGTTATGACGCCTTTGCGCCAATTCCGGTATGGCGGATCACGAAATCGGCAATGGCTTCCGTATCGTCGATGTCGAACGACGGGAGGGCCCCACTATCGGTCTCATGGTCCGCCGCTATCGCCACAACCGTGGGGTCGTCTGCCGCGAGAAAACGCTGGTCCCTGGCGTCGAGCCGGCGGCATTCGAGCTTGGGATGGCTCTCGCGCTTGAACCCCTCGATAAGCACCAGGTCGCAGGGCGAAAGGCGCGCCAGCATGTCCGCAAGCGCCGGCTCCGCTTCGTTGGAGAGTTCATGCATGATCGCCCAGCGTTTTTCTGAAACGATGGCGACTTCCTGCGCGCCGGCAGCACGGTGTCGAAAGGAATCCGTTCCCTCGCGGTCTATGTCGAAAGCGTGATGGGCGTGTTTCAACGTTGCGATCCTAAAGCCGCGTTTCGCTAAGGCTGCTACAAGCCCCGCCATCAAGGTGGTCTTGCCAGAATTTTTCCAACCGACAATGCCGAAAACAGGCTGAATCACGGCGCTTCCCTCTGGTGTCTTTCGCGCGCCACAAGCAAATCGTCCGGTGTGTTGACGTTGAAGAATGGGTCGGAGTCGGGTTCGCTCGGAAACTCGACAAGGGCGGCCGAGTGCATTTCGCAGGCATAGGCGGCGACACGGCGGCTGCCGTTCCTGGCGAGGTGTCGGGCGAGGTCGTCGGCCAGTTCGACTGGCCACAGGGCGAATATGGGGTGTACTCTGCCGCCGCTGCACGCCACGGCGGGCCGCCCGGTCATGGCGGCAGCGAGGCGGGATACCAGGTCGCGGGGAAAAAACGGTGTGTCTGCCGCTGCGGTAACCACGTGCGAGGCGCTGGGCACCGTACGGCGCGCCCATTCCAGACCCGCCAGGATGCCGCCGAGCGGACCGACACGTTCCGCCAAAGGGTCGGCAATCACTTCGAGCCCGAAAATGGCGAACCTTCGCGGATCGCCGTTGGCATTGAGCGCGATGCGGTCGACCTGCGGGGACAATCGGTCTCTTACCGTTTCGATCAGCGATTTGGAGTTCAGGGGCAGCATTCCCTTGTCGCCGCCGCCCATGCGTTCCGCCGCGCCGCCTGCAAGGATGATGCCGACAATGCCGTTATTCGCATTCACGTTTCAGATATCTCCAGCCCGTTTTGCAACATAGATCACGTAAAGCGATGCGGCGATAGCGAGTACGGACGAGGCCAGCATGACCCAGATAAGAGGAAAGGGGCCAGTCTCTGGCGATAAGACAGCGCCGGCGATCACGGAAAGGGCGGCGCCCCCACCGATCTGCAATGCGCCGCCAAGGCCCGAAGCGGAACCGGCCAGATGTGGACGAACGCTGACGATGCCGGCGTTGGCGTTGGGCATCGTCATGCCGTTGCCGATGCCCACAAAGAAGGACGGGCCGAAGAGCGACAGTGGGTGGAAGAAACCGGCGGCGAACAGGGCCAGGGCCAGAACAAGTCCGAGCGAAGCGAAAATGTTGCCGGCCAGCATCATTGGATTGATGCCAATGCGTCTTGAAAAACGACCGGAGAGAAAATTGCCGATCATGTACCCGATCGAGATCAGGATAAAATACATGCCGTATTGTGACGGGCTCAAATCGAGAATCTCGGTCGCCACATAGGGACCGCCGCCGAGAAATGCGAAAAAGGCTCCCGACGCCATGGCGGCCGTTGCTGTATATCCCCAGAAACGCCGGGCACGGAAAAGCTCCGGGTAATTTTTCACCTGAGCGGTCATGCTGGCCGAG
>NZ_CAJXGF010000054.1 GCF_913053745.1 uncultured Nitratireductor sp. | reverse complement strand
GGCCGAGCGAGCCGAAGCCCTGCGCGACCGTATCGGACTGCACGTCGCCGTCATAGTTCTTGCAGGCCCAGACATAGCCGCCGGACCACTTCAACGAAGCGGCGACCATGTCGTCGATCAGGCGGTGCTCATAGGTGATCTTGGCGGCCTCGAATTTCTCCTTGAATTCGCTCTCGTAGATCTCCTGGAAGATGTCCTTGAAGCGGCCGTCATAGACCTTGAGGATGGTGTTCTTGGTCGACAGGTAGACCGGCACCTTGCGCTGCAGGCCGTAGTTCAGCGAGGCGCGCGCAAAGTCGGTGATGGAATCGTCGAGATTGTACATGCCCATGGCGACGCCGGCCGACGGTGCGTCGAACACTTCGTGCTCGATCTCGGTGCCGTCCTCGCCGACGAATTTCATCGTCAGCTTGCCCTTGCCGGGGAACTTGAAGTCGGTGGCGCGGTACTGGTCGCCGAAGGCGTGACGGCCGACAATGATCGGCTGCGTCCAGCCGGGAACCAGGCGCGGGACGTTCTTCATGATGATCGGCTCGCGGAAGATCACGCCGCCGAGAATGTTGCGGATCGTGCCGTTGGGCGAACGGTACATGCGCTTCAGGCCGAATTCCTCGACGCGCGCCTCGTCCGGGGTGATCGTCGCGCATTTCACGCCGACACCGTATTCCTTGATTGCGTTGGCCGCATCGACGGTGATCTGATCGTCCGTGGCGTCGCGCGCCTCGATGCCCAAATCGTAATATTTCAGGTCGATGTCCAGATAGGGATGGATCAGTTTGTCCTTGATGAACTGCCAGATGATGCGCGTCATCTCGTCGCCGTCGAGCTCGACGACCGGATTGTCCACCTTGATCTTACCCATGAAAAAGCTCCGCAATTGTGGTGTGAAACAGCGCGGCAGAGAGTGGCCGCGCAAAGGTCGGCTGCCCTATAGCATTCCTTGCTGAAAGCGCAAAGCGGGCAGGTGTGTTTTGCGGTTGGCGTGCATGCGCCTAGGGAAAACGTTCTTTGGCGGCGCTTGCAACAAAGTCCATCAATGCGCGGATTCGCGCGGCGCGGCGCAGCGTGGGATGGGTGAGGAGCCACAGATCGACATCCAGCCTCGGGACCGCTTCCACGCGTTTCAGATGAGGGTCGTCGGCGGCTGCATAGTCTGGCAGCACGGCAAGCCCGGCGCCACCCTTCACGGCCGCCAGCATGCCGGGTGTGGAGTTCACGCGCATCCGGCAATTCTCTGCATGGCTCTCCTCCTTCATCCAGCTTTCCAGCGCGGCATAGCCCATGCGGCGGTCCGGCCCGACCCAGCCGAGCGACGATTCCCGCCATGGAACGTCGAGAAGGTCGCGTCGCACATAGATCGACTGGCGGATTACGCCCAGCCTGCGTCCCACAAGATGGTCTGGCGGGGCTGTCGCGGGCCTGATTGCAATATCGGCTTCTCGCTCTGTCAGATCGAGGACGCTGTTGGACAGAACGATGTCCAGATCGATTTCGGGAAACGCGACGCAGAAACGGGCCAGTACGGGCGCAAAACAGGCATGGTAGAGCGCGTCCGTGGTGGTCAGGCTCACCGTGCCGGAGGGCTGCAGGTCGCGCCCGATCACCTGCCGTTCGAGCGCATGCACCTCCGTTTCTATCCGTCCGGCAACGGCAATCGCTTCCTCACCGGCGGCGCTGGGCGCATAGCCCTGGCGCGTCCGCTCGAACAGCTCCACGCTGATGCGCCGTTCCAGCTCGCGCAATTTGCGAAACACGGTCGGATGGCTGACGCCCAACGCCTTTGCCGCCCCGGTCAGCGTGCCCGTCCGGCCCACCGCCAGCACCAGCCGCAAATCGTCCCATTCGAGTGAGTTGTTCATTTTTGTAATATCGAAACTCATTTATGCTCAGTCGAATTTCATAAGCGGACAGATTAAGTGATATCGAAACCGAACACAACGCAGGAGCCAGGCAATGCATGCGCTGATCGTTTTTGCCCATCCCGAGCCCGCTTCCTTCAACGGAACGCTCAAGAATGCCGCTGTCGCCCGTCTTCAGGCGCTTGGCCACACGGTCGAGGTGTCCGATCTTTATGGCGAAGGTTTCGATCCCGTTGAGGGCGCGCCACATTATCCGGAGCGGCTCGATCCGGAACACTTTGCCACGCTTGCCGAACAGCGCCACGCCGGTCGGCAAGGCGTGCTCCCGGCCGATGTGCGACGGGAGATCGACCGCATCGAGCGCGCCGATCTTATCGTCTTCCAGTTTCCCCTATGGTGGCATGCCCAGCCGGCGATCCTGAAAGGCTGGTTCGACCGGGTTTTCGTCAACGGTTTGCTCTACAGTGGATCGCAGCGATACGACCGTGGCATCTTCCGCGGCAAGCGGGCCGTCCTTTCCGTCACCGCCGGCGCACCCGAGACGTCTTTCGCGCCGGGCGGGCGCAGTGGCGATATCGAGCTGCTGCTATGGCCGATCCATTATTCGCTCAACTATATGGGCTTCTCCGTCCTGCCGCCCTTCCTCGCCTTCGGTGTCGCGGGGCATGGCTATCGCTATGACAGTGACGAAGAGAAGATGCGTCGGCTCGATGCCTATCGCAGGGCCTGGGAAAACCGCATCGAAACCCTGCCGCGCGAGGCGGCTTTACCCTTTCCGGGTTGGGACGATTGGGACGAGGCGGGCCTTCCGATGCGCAACGAAGGAGAAAATCCCGCACTGCGTTTTCGCGATCATGGTTTTGGGGTCGGGTGAACGCGGTGAAGCCCGCTGACGCCCCATCAGAACGGCGTGCCGTTCCTCGCTTAAGGCGAACCTAGCGGCCCGAATGATCGCCGGTTTGCAGAACTGGGTGCCGTCCCTGGCGACGAACGCTTGGTGGCCGCGCTCGACACCATGCGTGGAAACGGGGATCTGAGCGGATCGAGTTCGCCAAGCCTCTCGCTGAGGGCGTGTGCGACGTCAGCGATCCGGTCACGTTGTTCGGCGATTTCAGGCGCTACGATCAACGTCTTGATCTCAAGTCACACGGTCTGTTCCCCATCGCAGCGATGGCGCGGACACTGGCGATCCGCCAGCGTTTGCCGCGCGTCCCGACCCGTGCGCGACCGAGGCATTGGCCGAGTTTGCAGGCATGCCGCACAACGATCTTCTGGCTTTGCGCGAGGCACCCGCTTTTTCCTCGTTCTCGTTTCGAAGCAACGGATCGATGACATCGCGCTTGTCATTCCGTTGTCGGACAACGTTGCGCCGGAACGACTGACTGCGCGCCAGCAGAAAACGCTCAAGGATGCGCCTGGAAGCTTGGCGATCGTTCCCGAATGCGTACGCCACGCCATGTTTGCGCGTGGATGAAGTGCACGCTTTACCGCGGCGCGGGAAGCGGGTAACAGCAGCGCATCATGGCAGGAACAGACAAACAGCAAGACATGCTTACGGAAGGCCCGGCGATCATTCTGGTGGAGCCGCAACTGGGCGAGAACATCGGCATGGTGGCGCGTGCCATGGCGAATTTCGGTTTGGCGGAACTTCGACTCGTCAACCCGCGTGACGGCTGGCCGAACGAACGAGCACGCGCTTCGGCAAGCCGCGCCGATCACGTTATCGACGCGGCAGCGGTGTTCGAATCGCCGGCCGAAGCCGTCGCCGATCTCAACTTTGTTTTGGCGACAACGGCGCGCCCGCGCGACAATTTCAAGCCGGTGCGCGGACCGGTCGAGGCGGCTGCGGATTTGCGCAACCGCTTTGCCGGCGGGCAGAAGACCGGCATTTTGTTCGGGCGCGAACGCTGGGGGCTTACCAATGAAGAGGTGGCGCTCGCCGACGAGATCGTCACTTTTCCGGTCAATCCGGCCTTTGCCTCTCTCAACATCGCGCAGGCCGTTCTTCTTATGTCTTACGAGTGGATCAAAACCGGCGATCAGGCAGTGCGACCGCCTCAAAACACACTGGAGCCAGCCGAGAAGCTGCATATCGAAAGCCTGATCGGGTATCTCGACAAGGTGTTGGACGAACGCGGCTATTTCCGCACCGAGGACAAAAAACCCAAGATGATGGACAATCTGCGCGCATTGTTCACGCGCCCAGGTTTCACCGTCGAGGAACTTGCCGTTTTGCGCGGGGTCCTGAGCTCGCTGGAGAAATTTTCTCCAAAGAATCCGCGTGGCTCCGGCGCGCCGGGGCGGGAATAGGGATGCAAACCCGGCCGATCCTCTTTTTCGATTCGGGCATAGGCGGCCTCTCGGTCGTAAAGGAGGCGCGCGTTCTTCTGCCGGGACGGCCTTACGTCTATGTGGCCGACGACGCCGCCTTTCCCTATGGTGCGTGGGAGGAGGAGGCGCTGCTCGACCGCATGATCGGCCTCTTTGCCGAACTCATCGAGAGATACAGACCGGTCATGTCGGTCATTGCCTGCAACACGGCCTCGACGCTCGCCATTCACCGGTTGCGCGAGGCGTTTCCGGATGAAACCTTCGTGGGCACCGTGCCGGCCATCAAGCCGGCGGCCGAACGCACCCGTTCGGGCCTCGTTTCCGTTCTGGCCACGCCGGGCACCGTGAAACGTCAGTACACACACGACCTGATCCGCGATTTTGCCGCTCAGTGCCATGTGCGGTTGGTCGGCAGTGAACATCTGGCCAGCCTTGCCGAGCAGTATATGCGCGAAGGTTTTGTGGACGAGGCCGCCGTCGGAGCCGAGATAGCGCCATGCTTCGTCGAGGAGAATGGCCAGCGTACGGATATCGTGGTGCTCGCCTGCACCCACTATCCCTTTCTGGTGAACCGCATGCGCAAGACCGCTCCCTGGCCGGTGGACTGGATCGACACCTCCGAAGCGATCGCACGCCGCGCGCTTGCGCTATCGGTCAATCTGCCGAAGTCACCGGACGGCAACGGTGCCGACCTTGCCCATTTCACCTCCGGCGCACCGGTGGAGGGGTATCGGCGGCTATTGTCGGGCTTTGGTTTTACGATCTCTTGAAGGCGGATGGTGCTGCATGAAGTTCGGTTATCGGACTTGGTCTACCAGAGCTTTCGTGATCCATTCGCGGAATGCGCGGATTTTCGGAGCGTTACGCCTTCCTTCGGGATAAACCAGCCAATAGCCGAGCCCATCCGTTTCCGTGCGATCGAAGGGTTGATAAAGAAGCCCAGCTTCCAGTTCCGTGCGATAGAGCGCGGGTGTCAGCATGGCGACACCGCGTCCAGCGGCCACAGCGCGTGCCAACATGCCCTGGCTGCCCAGTTTAGCAGTGGGTGGTCGGTCGTCGCAGTCGACGTCAATATCGATGGCACCGAACCAGACGGTCCACCACGGGTCGCCGAGATCCAGCAAGGGGAGTCGCAGCAAATCCTCGGGTTTCTCGACGCCGCCGATCGTTTGGGCAAGGCGCGGGCTGAGCATCGGTGTGAAATCTGCTTCGATGAGCAAATGGCGCTCTAGTCCGGGCCAGGGACCGTGCCCCCCGCGTATGGCCACATCGACGTCCTCCGTGTCGAATGCCGCGAGACGCTGGCTTGCTTCAAGCCTCACCGACAACGTGGGGTGCAGGGCCTGAAACGTATCGATGTGTTCCACGAGCCAACTGGCTGCGAAGGTTTGTGCCGTACTGATCGTGAATGTGCCTTCCATCACACCGCGTGCGTCAGTATAGGCGGCGCCCAACCGTTCGAAGGCATCGCTGACGGCCGGCGCGAAGCGTTGGCCCGTTTCGGTTAATGTGACCTGTCTTGGCCGGCGAACGAAGAGAGGCGTGCCGATGCGATCCTCCAGAATTTTGATTTGATAGCTGACGGCCGCCTGGGTCATGCCGAGTTCTTCGCCGGCCTTGGTGAAGCTGCCGTGACGGGCCGCGGCTTCGAAGGCGCGTATGGCGGCGAGCGGCGGTAGTGATACGCCGGACATGGATAAAATCCCCTTATGCTACCCTGTCGACTTTCAATTGGAATGTCGGGTTCAGAAGAGCGACATATAGCGAAGAAATCAACACAGCTTTTCTATATGCGGTTGGGAGAAGCCCGATGACACACACTTTTTTGCACGACGCCAACGAAACGCAGACCATCTGGCGTTTCCTCTTGCGGTGGACGGCGGCAGGCCGTTCTTCCGGCAGGAAAAGCAGAGCGAAACGCATTGATCCGCGTGACATTCCTGAAAACCTTCATCAGGATATCGGACTGGCCGATACCCGCTCCCTTCGTCCCAAGCGCTATGTCGATTAGTGTTTCGGTTGACAACCGCGCCGGTCTCACATATTGAGCCCGCACAAGCGCGATGGCCGCCGGCTGCCGCGCTTTTTAACGTGTCCCGTGGACGAGTCGCATCAGCGTGCGCGACATGTCCTGTCAGGTTTCGGAAATGGAAACCAGAGGAGGGCGCGTTTCCTTCGTCCGGAGCTTCGGCTTCGGGAATGTTGATATGAAAGGGAATGCGATGAGCAAGCGCCATTCTGCAAAGTACAAACTCGATCGCCGTCTTGGCGAGAACATCTGGGGTCGCCCCAAATCCCCGGTCAACCGCCGTGAATACGGCCCCGGCCAGCACGGTCAGCGCCGCAAGGGCAAGCTGTCGGATTTCGGTCTGCAGTTGCGCGCCAAGCAGAAGCTGAAAGGCCATTACGGCGATATTTCGGAAAAACAGTTCCGCAAGACCTACGATGAGGCAAACCGCCGCAAGGGCGACACCAACGAGAATCTGATCGGTCGCCTGGAATCGCGCCTCGACGCCGTGGTTTACCGCGCAAAGTTCGTTCCCACGATCTTCGCTGCGCGCCAGTTCGTCAACCATGGCCATATTCTGGTCAATGGCCGCCGCGTCAATGTCCCGTCCTATCGCTGCAAGGCCGGTGACGTGATCGAGGTGAAGGAAAAGTCCAAGCAGCTCGCCATCGTCCTGGAAGCCACGCAGCTCGCCGAGCGCGATGTTCCGGACTATGTCGAGGCCGACCACAACAAGATGGTCGCCACCTATCTGCGCATGCCGGCAATCTCCGACGTGCCCTATGCGGTGCACATGGAGCCGAACCTGGTTGTCGAGTACTACTCGCGCTGATACCTTTCGGCAGGTAATTCGGAAGGGGGCGTCCAGCTGTTTGGCCGGGCGCCTTCTTTTTTGTCGTTTCGCGGGAAGGTGTGAGGTTATGTCATGACGAGTCTGGCGAAGACGCCCGGCATGCGGATGGGCTTGCTTCTGGCCTTTTTCGTCGGTTTGTGGACAGTCTATGCCAGTCTGACGCAGCTCAATCTCGACGGCTTCGGCGACATGTTGGAGAACTATTCCTGGGGGATCGCCTGGGAGCAGGGATATTACAAGCATCCGCCGCTGTTTGCCTGGATCACCGCTGTCTGGTTCTCCGTATTTCCGCATACCGACTGGGCCTATTATCTCCTGTCAGCCGTCAATGGCGCCGCACTTCTGTTCGCCAGCTGGCGTATAGCGGTCCGTTTTCTCGATCCGTGGCGTGCCTTCATCAGCACGGCGCTGTTCTTCTTCCTTCCGCCCGTCACTTTTCTCGCCATCAAGTACAACGCCAATTCGGCTATGCTGCCTTTTTGGGCGGTAACGGTGTTGTTTTATCTGCGTTTTCTGGAAAAGCGACGCCTCTCAGACGCCGTGATCCTCGGCGCTTTCGCGGCCGCGTCGATGCTGATCAAGTATTTTTCGGCAGCGCTTCTCGGGGCGATTTGCCTTCACGTTCTGTTCGATCGCGAGGCGCGTTCGCTTCTGCTTAAACCGGGGGTGTGGGCGGCGAGCTTCGTCTTTATCGCGCTGGTGACGCCGCATCTGATCTGGCTGTTCCAGAACGATTTCCTGCCGCTCAGCTACGTTTCCGAGCAGGGCGATGGTTCGGCTCTGATCGGGCTTACCTCCACGCCGCGCTTTCTGGCCGCATTGCTGGCATATCTGCTGCCGGTGGTTCTGGTTCTTCTGATCGCGATCCTGCGTAACGGCCGTGGACCGTGGTTCGATGCCGCGCCCTTTCTCGCGCTGCGCGAGACCTTGGCGGGCCGGGCGCTTTTGTGGACCGGTTTCGGCTCGCTCGTGCTCACGCTGCTTTTGGGCATTGTGTTTGCCGTACAGTTCAGTTCGGTCTGGGCGCTGCCGCTCTATTTTGCGGCGCCGATTTTTCTCCTGCTCCTGATAAAGCCGGGGCGGCTGGAGGCACAGAAGCCGGCCGTTCCTGCCGCCGTGGTGCTTTACGGGGCCTGTCTTCTGGCGCTGACGCCCTTCATCTACCGGCAGGAAGCGCAGGACACTTCGCATTACAACGATGTGCCGGTTCAGACGATCGCCGGCGAGATCGAAAAAGCCTGGAACGCCCGCTTCGATACGCCGCTTGCTTACGTGGCGGGCGACAAGATCCTGGCCAGCGGAACCACCTTCTATTCGGTGTCGCGGCCCTATTCGATGCAGGCGAATTCCTACGAACTGTCCCCTTGGATCAAACCGGAGGGCGTGGCCGAAAAGGGCATGGTTGTGGCCTGTTTCGCGGACCAGAAGGGATGTCTTGCCAAAGCCGAGGATTTGGTGGGCACAAAGGTTCAGACACACGAACTGACTGTGCCCGGTTTCGGTGGAGAAAGACGCTGGACGATGCGCCTTTTCTTCATGCCGCCGATGGGCTCTTCATCCTGATTCCGTTTTTCCGAAAATGCCGAATTTTCTCTGAATTCGGGTAGGAATTCTCTCGTTTCGTCCGAAACGTCTTCAAACGATGCGATTTTCGATCGACCAGCGGGCAGCGAAAAAATTGAGGATCGCGCCGATGACGATGCCGATCAGCTTGGCGGCGAAAAGGCCCGTGAGCGCGGGCAGGAGATAGACGGCGAGTGTCGACGAACCAAGCGAGATAACACTGCCGCTGACGGCGAACCTCGCAAACGCACCGTGCAGGTTGAAACGCTCTCCACGCTCGAAGGTCCAGCGCGAATTGACCGCAAAGGAGAATATGACCGCGACCATCCAGCCGAGAAAATTGGCGAGAAGCGGCACAACCGACATGGCGACAAGCGCAGTGAACGTGGCGAAGTCGATCGCCGTGTTCAACACACCCACCACCGCAAAACGGCTCAATTTGCTCGAGAGCGGCCGGTTTTGTCCTGCGTTCATGGCCGACCACGTCGCAGGGTCAACCCGGCGCTTGCAAGGCGCGCGGGAAACGCATCGGAGGCGAGCGCATCGCGCTCCTCGTCGCGCGCATCGGTGAAGATGTCGCGCTGGCGCAAAATGTCGTCCACCGTTCCGGGATGGCACATGATGACGCTGTCGTCGGGCGCCTGGTCCAAGAAGAGGTCGAGCGCCCGGGCGAATGCGCCGCTGCGCCGCCAATCGTAAAAACCGCAAAGCGGTCCCTCGACGGTGAAGCCGTGGCGGCGCATCTCGGCGTCGAAGCCGCGTGCCAGAAGCCGCGCAACGACGATCTTTGCCTTTACGAGAGCGGGGGCCGCACGCAGGGTCGGCGCGCCGCGCAGCCAGGGACGTTGGGACGTGGGAACGCCGGCAAAGCGCTTGGCAAGCCACTGCCGGACGGGCGGCAGGAAATGGACATGCTGGTGCCCGTCGATGAAATCCGGATCGCGTCCGAACGCTTCGCGAAAGCGGGAAAGCTGAGCGTCCGCCTCGGCGGCAATGGTGCTGGCAGCCGGGTGTGCCAAGAGCTTCTTCAGTTCCGGCATGGTTTCGCCCGTGGACAGCGCGGGAAAATCGGTGAGGGTAAGATGCATGCCGACGGCGAAATCGCCTGTCGTCCTTGCCAATGCGCAGGCTTCAGTCTGCCAGTCGTCGAACAGCGTCATGCAGCCCGTTCCGCTCAGACGCTCCTTTTCGAGCAGCGTGCGAATGCATTGGCTGACTCCCGGCGAGAAGCCGTAATCGTCGGCGATTAGCCAGACCGAGCGTGCGCCTGATTCAGCCATGGGTGGCCTTGCCGGTCCTGCGCGCCCTGGCGCCGGAGGGCGTTGCAGCCCGAGGACCGGTGACGGATTTGACAATGTAGTTGGGACGGCTTTTCGCCTCGCTCAATGCCGACCAGACATATTCGCCGACAAGGCCCGTCAGGGCGAGGTTGAGGCCGCCAAGGACGAGGATCGCAACGATGAGGCTCGGATAGCCGGGAACGGCGACACCGGTGAACAGCACTTCCAGAAGAATTTTGATGCCGTAGAGAAAGCCGAGAACCGCAACGCCAGTACCGAACAGGGAAACCATGCGCAGCGGCACGACGGAAAACGAGGTAAAACCTTCCAGCGAGAAGGCGATCAGCTTGCGGCGCGACCACTTGCTTTCGCCACCCTGCCGTTCGGCGGGCTTGTAAAGAATGCGTTCCTGCTTGAAACCGGTCCAGGCGTAGAGACCTTTGTTGAAACGCCGTTGATCGCGCAACTGGCGCAGTGCCGCGGCAAAGCGGCCGGTCATGACGCGGAAATCGCCGGCATTGGCCGGAATCTCGTAGCGCTGGCCCATATTGATCAGCCAGTAAAAGCCGTTCGCCATATAGCGTCCGATGGTGCGGCTCTCCGCACGGTCCGCGCGCACCGCATAGACCATGTCGAGATCCGGATCGGCCATCATACGGTCGATCATATCGAGGGCGACATCCACCGTGTGCTGCAGGTCTGCATCCATCAGCAGAACGTAGTCGCCCTGGGAATGGTCCAGGCCGGCCAGGATCGCGGTTTCCTTGCCGAAATTGCGCGCCAGCGTGATGAGCGTCCAATCGCCGCTCATATGCTCTTGATAGAGCGCGCCGCCGCCATCCGTGCTGCCGTCATCGATGAAAATGAAAGCGGTTTCGAGGTCGAAGCGCTCCCTGGCCTGCGCTGCCAGCTCCCCGGCCAGAGTGCTGAAGCCGGCAACGCTTTCCCGCTCGTTCAGGAACGGAACCAGAATATCGAGCCGTTTGGCCACGCGCGCAATCTCCTTCGAACCGTGTTATGCCCGCTGAAAGTTGAGAATGCCTATTCGCTAAGTCGCCTTGCCGCAAGGCTTCTGATAGGAAGAGGCGAATTCAATTTCCGACAAAGGCCTGTCCATGCATAGCACCTTGGCGCAACCGAAAGAACCGATGGACACTGGCGGGAAAGCGATCGACGCCGCGGAGGAAACGCCGCCCTTCATGAAGGGCATGCCCTCGTCGGTGGAGTTCAACAAGCTGCGCAAGCGCCTGTTGCGCAACGCGCGCCAGGCGATTGAGGACTTTGCCATGGTAAAGCCGGGCGAGCGCTGGCTCGTGGCTCTTTCGGGCGGCAAGGATTCCTATGGCCTTCTGGCACTGCTCATGGACCTGCAGTGGCGCGGGCTCTTGCCGGTTGAGATTCTGGCCTGCAATTTGGATCAGGGGCAGCCGAATTTTCCAAAGCATATTCTCCCAGAATACCTGGAGAGCCTCGGCGTTGCGCACCGCATCGAATATCAGGATACCTATTCGGTGGTGACGGAGAAGCTGCCCGAGGCGAGCACCTATTGCTCGCTGTGCTCGCGGTTGCGGCGTGGGCATCTCTACCGTATTGCGCGTGAGGAGGGATGTTCCTCGCTGGTTCTGGGGCACCATCGCGAGGATATTCTCGAGACATTCTTCATGAACCTGTTCCATGGCGGGCGGCTTGC
This sequence comes from uncultured Nitratireductor sp., assembly GCF_913053745.1. GTDB lineage: Bacteria > Pseudomonadota > Alphaproteobacteria > Rhizobiales > Rhizobiaceae > Nitratireductor. The sequence goes on along the minus strand of NZ_CAJXGF010000054.1, from coordinate 14,978 downwards.
AGCGATGCCGCCGAAACTGCTCAACGACGAGGGTGACGTTATGGTGCTGCGACCGCTCAGCTACTGCGCGGAAACGGACATGTCGAAATTCGCCGACGCCATGAAGTTTCCCATCATTCCCTGCGACCTATGCGGAAGTCAGGACGGCTTGCAGCGCAACGCGATGAAGGCCATGCTAACCGATATCGAAACCCGGATGCCGGGCCGCAAGGATACGATGATCCGGGCGCTAACGAATGCGCGCCCGTCTCATCTTCTCGACCGCAAGCTGTTCGATTTCGCGGGGCTCACACGGGCTGATTGACCGCATGGAACATGCGTCCGCGCTCGCCGATCAACACCAGGATAATCGCCACGGCACCGGTCAGAAAATAGCCGGTGGCCAGCGGTACCGTCGACCCGTCGAACGACTGGCCGACAAAAGCGCCGATCAGGCCGCCGCCAAGTGTGGTGAGAAAGCCCTGCGTGGCCGCCGCCGTGCCGGCCACGTGACCGAGCGGCTCCATGGCGATGGAGTTGAAGTTCGCGCCGACCCAGCCGAACTGGAACATGGCCACTGAAAACAGCACGAAGAACAGCCCGAACGGCATGTAACCGATGCTCGCGAGCACCAGCCAGACGAGACTGACCGAGGTGAAGCCGACCAGCGCCGTGTGGGAGAGGCGACGCATGCCGATCCGGCCGACCAGTCGCGAATTGGTGAAGGACGATATCGCCATCAAGCCGGCGCCGATGGCGAACAGGATCGGAAACCAATCGGCCAGATCGAACGTATCCGTGTAGATCTGCTGGGCAGAACTGATGAAGCCGAACAGCGAGCCGAAGATGCTGGTGGTCGCCAGCGTGTAGCAGAGCGCGATACGGTTCGTCAGGACATATCCGAAGCCCTTTGTGATTGAGGAAAAGGTCAGTTCCCGCCGATTTTCGGGCGCGAGCGTCTCGGGCAGACGCAGTGCTGCCCAAGTGCCGAAGACAACGGCCAGAACGGCCATTGTGAGAAAAATTTCCGACCAGTCGCCGACGATCATGATGATCTGGCCGATGCTCGGCGCGATGACCGGAATGACCATGAAAACCATCATCACGAGCGACAGAACCTCGGCCATCTGGCGGCCGCCAAATACGTCGCGAATGGCCGAGACGGCAATCACCCGCGTTGTGGCCGCGCCGATGCCCTGCAGGAAACGCAGCGCAAGTATCAGGGCGAAACTGGGGGAAACGGCTGCCAACAGTGCGGCGGAAACATAGAGCGCCAGTCCGAAAAACAGCGGCGCGCGGCGTCCGAAACGATCGGAGACCGGGCCGAAGACAAGCTGTCCGCCACCAAGCCCAGCGATATAGGCCGTCACAATATATTGGCGGGCGTTTTCGTCATCGACGCCGAGCTCCGCGCCGATCTGCTGGAGCGCGGGCAACATGATGTCGATGGCAAGCGCATTGAGCGACATAAGAGCCGCAGCAAGCGCGATGAATTCGACACGACCGAGGGATTTCTGCGGTTTTATGGCTTCTTGTGAAACGGGATTTTCCATATCTCTCTCCAGCGGTCGTCAAGCATGTGCAATCAAAATTCCCGACTCCGCCCGAAGTCGATCACGGGTGGGGTGGAAAGCCGGGCGTTGGTCCGGTCCGAAAGCGCCGGCCCCTCCATCGTCCCGTATGCCGCGCGAAAAAAAGCGAACTTGCCATCGCGCAGGTCTAAAATCATGGTGCCGGTTATCGTCCGCCCTCTACCGGAATGAACCACCGACGCGAAAAAATGCGCTGGCGAGCGCCAGCGCATTGCGCAAAAGGAGGGCGCCCGCGGACGGGCGCTATCCCAAATTCAGTTTCAGGCGGCGCCCTTGGCTGCCACGCCCTTTTCGTTCAGGAAGGCCTGTAACTCGCCGGCCTGGAACATTTCCCGGATGATGTCGCAGCCGCCGACGAACTCGCCCTTCACGTAAAGCTGCGGGATGGTCGGCCAGTTGGAATAATCCTTGATGCCCTGACGAAGGTCGTCAGAGGTCAGAACGTTGACGCCTTTGTACTCGACGTCGAGATAGTCGAGAATCTGAACCACCTGACCCGAAAAGCCGCACTGCGGAAAGCCCGGCGTGCCCTTCATGAAAAGCACAACGTCGCTGCTTTTGACTTCGTTATCGATGAATTCGTTGATGCCGCTCATCGCAAATCCTTTCATGACCGGGGTCAAGGCCCGGCATTTCGATCATCATTGGTTATGTATTGCACCATCCATTGGGGTGCAACGCCACCCGATAAAAACTTTTGGGGCGGGTCAATCCGGAGCGCTGGTTTGCAGGGCGAGCGCATGAAGCGCGCCGCCCATATTTCCCTTGAGCGCATTGTAGACCATCTGATGCTGCTGAACGCGAGACTTGCCGCGGAAGCTTTCCGCTACAACTTCCGCGGCGTAATGATCTCCGTCACCCGCAAGGTCGCGTATCGTGACCTTTGCATCCGGGATGCCTTCCTTGATGAGGCGCTCGATATCAGCAGCGTTCATAGCCATTGGGTGGCGATTCTCCAATCATTCCAATCCCGGAGATATGGCGTTTCCGGTGAGCGAGGTCAATCATGGTGCGTGCGCGAACGTTTTGCCAATGCCAATCCGACGGTTCGCACTCCGCCGGAGAGGTGCGCGGCGCTCAGTCCATGAAGGCAGGAAACCAGGCCTCATGCGCGTCTTTCAGCGATTTTACCGCGACGGCACGCGTATCGCCGAGTGCAAGCGCATCGCCCCCTGTCTTGCCGATCACGACAGCGGAAACGCCCGCTTCGCCAGCAGCAGCCAGAACGGCGTCCGCATTGGCGGTGGTCACGACATAGCGGCCCTGATCTTCGCCGAAGAAGGCCGGGATGGCGTTCTCGGGCGCATCGATCGCTGCGCCGATGCCCGAGGCAATGGCCATTTCGGCCAGCGCAAGGGCCAACCCCCCATCAGAACAGTCGTGGGTGGCGGAAAGCCTGCCAGCGCGGATCAGGCCACGCACCAGATCGCCGGCGCGCTTTTCATGCGTCAGATCGACCGGCGGAGGCGGGCCGTCGGCGCGTCCGTGAATGTCGCGCAGATAGACGGACTGACCGAGATGCGTGCCCCAGCCCTCCGGTGCGCCGATCAGGACGATCGCTTCCCCCTCGGCGGCGAACGCGGCACGCGAGGCCCGCTGCCAATCCGGGATCAGGCCGACGCCGGCGATGGTCGGGGTTGGGGGGATGGCTTGACCCAGTGTCTCGTTGTAGAGCGATACGTTGCCGGAGACGATGGGGAAGCCCAGCGCATTGCAGGCTTCGCCAATGCCTTTGATGGCATGGACGAGCTGGCCCATGATCTCCGGTTTCTCCGGATTGCCGAAGTTCAGATTGTCGGTCGAGGCAAGCGGTTCGGCGCCCGTCGCCGTGATGTTGCGCCAGCATTCGGCAACGGCCTGCTTGCCGCCTTCATACGGATCGGCCTCGCAATAGCGCGGCGTCACATCGGAGGAAAAGGCGAGCGCCTTCTTTTCGTGTCCTTCGACGCGCACCACGCCGGCATCGCCACCTGGAATGTGTACCGTGTTGCCCTGAATGAGCGTGTCGTATTGCTCCCACACCCAGCGGCGTGAGGACAGATCCGGCGAATTGAGCAGCTTGACGAGGCTGTCGGCAATGTCCGCTTCGGGGGCGGGGCCTTCGAGCGGTGCCATCGGCTTCGGTTCGACCCAGGGGCGATCGTATTCAGGCGCCTCGTCGCCGAGTTCCTTGATCGGCAGGTTGGCCACTTCCTCGCCCTGATGAACGATGCGGAAGCGCAGATCGTCAGTCGTCTTGCCGACAACGGCGAAGTCCAGCCCCCATTTGCGGAAGATGGCCTCCGCCTCGTCCCGCTTTTCGGGGCGCAGAACCATGAGCATGCGCTCCTGGCTTTCCGACAGCATCATCTCATAGGCGCTCATGCGCTCTTCGCGCACGGGCACCCTATCGAGATCGAGTTCGATGCCGAGGTCGCCCTTGGCTCCCATTTCGACGGCCGAGCAGGTGAGGCCGGCGGCCCCCATGTCCTGAATGGCGATGACCGCGCCGGTGGCCATCAGTTCGAGGCAGGCTTCGAGCAGGCATTTTTCGGTAAAGGGATCGCCGACCTGAACCGTGGGCCGCTTTTCGTCGATGCCTTCGTCGAACTCGGCCGAGGCCATGGTCGCGCCGCCGACGCCGTCGCGGCCGGTCTTGGCACCGAGATAGACGACGGGCAGGCCGACGCCTTCCGCCTTGGAATAGAAGATGGCATTGGTTTCGGCGATGCCGGCGGCAAAGGCGTTGACCAGTATGTTGCCATTGTATCGGGCGTCGAAATTGACCTCACCGCCGACGGTCGGCACGCCGAAGGAATTGCCGTATCCGCCGATGCCGGAAACGACGCCGGCCACCAGGTGCCTGGTCTTCGGGTGGTCGGCCGCGCCGAAGCGCAGCGCGTTCATGGCGGCCACGGGCCGCGCGCCCATGGTGAAGACGTCGCGCAAAATTCCGCCGACTCCGGTCGCCGCGCCCTGGTAAGGCTCGATGTAGGAGGGGTGGTTGTGGCTTTCCATTTTGAAGACCACGCATTGCCCGTTGCCGATGTCGACCACGCCGGCATTCTCGCCGGGACCCTGAATGACCCGCGGTCCCTTGGTGGGTAGGGTGCGCAGCCATTTCTTGGAGCTTTTGTAGGAGCAATGCTCGTTCCACATGGCCGAAAAGATACCAAGCTCGGTAAAGCTCGGCTCGCGGCCGATCAGGTCGAGAATGCGCTGATACTCGTCGGGCTTGAGGCCGTGGGCGGCGATGAGGTCTTCGGTGATCGGAACGTGATTGGGAATGGTCATGTGGTCGGTGGGTCCCTGCAAAGGGGTTGCATAGGGTATATCGAGGCTGCGTTACAGTATTGCGGCCCGATAATCCACTTCCCAATGCCGGTTTTCGTCAGCCGTAATTGTCGAATCCGCTGATCGGATTGTCGAGAAGGCGTTTCAGCGTCGCGAACCCCTTGCGGAGGCCGTCATGGGTTTCGGGCACGGTGAAGGCGACACGAGCGCGGTGATGGGGCGCGCCGGAGCGGCCGACCCGAAACTCGTCTTCATCGTCGATGAGCACGCCTTCCTCCAGCGCGGCCTGTTTGAACGTGCTGGAGAGCCACGGTTCGGGCAGTTTGAGCCACAGGAACGGAGCGTTGGGATGGGTGCTCGCCTCGTATTGTGCGAACGCATCCGCCGCCAGCGCCTGGCGCGCAGCGATTTCGGCCTGCACGCGGGCATGAAGTGTCGACGCTTCGCCCGAAAGGACAAGTTGTGCGGCCAGCTCGGCGAGAAGGAAGGGCATGCCGCCCGTAATCATCTTGTGGGCGGTGAGAATGCGCGAGGCATAGGCCGGCGGGCTCGCCACCCATCCGCCGCGCCCCCCGGCGCCCGCCGACTTCGACAGACCCGCCACGTGGAAGGTGCGCTCGGGTGCGAGCGACGCAAAGAGCGGTGGCGTCTCCTGAAGCAGGGCGCCATAGATGTTGTCCTCGATGAGCCAGACGTTGTGGAGCCGGGCGATCTCAACGATGGCGCGCCGTCGCGTTTCCGGCATGGTGGCAAGGGTGGGATTGTGCAGCGAGGCGACCAGGAACACCATGCGCGGATGCTGTTGGGCGCAGACGCGTTCGAAGTCTTCCGGGATCATGCCTTCGGCGTCGATGGCCACGGGCAGCGGCCGGCGGCCGATCACCGTGGCGCTGCGGGCGACATGGGAATAGGTCAACTCCTCGAAGGCGATCCGGTCGCCGGGAACGGTCATGGCGGCGATGGTGGAGAGAATGCCGGCATGGCCGCCGAGCGTGGGAACGACGCTGTCGGGATGCGGGGCCCAGTCACCGCGTGCGAGCCACTGGCTGCCGGCTTCCAGCCAGCGCTGGGGGAGTGAACGCGTATAACTGGCGATATCGCGCGGATAGTCGCGCGTTATGCGCGCCGTGATCCGCTCCAGAACTTCGGCCTGGCCGATATTGGGCGCGGCGGAGGAATCCATGCGCGTTTTGCCGGGCGCAGCCACCATGTCGCGCGTTCCACCGAAGGGCCGGCTGCCGCTCCGCAGGGCACGTGTCTTGCCGATGCGTTCGAGCACATAGGTGCCACGGCCGACTTCACCGGAAACGAGCCCGCGCTGGCGCACCAGCGCATAGGCGCGGCTGACGGTGCCGATGGTGACGCCGACATCGAAGGCCAGGTTGCGCTGAGGTGGAAGCTTCGTGCCGGACGGTAGAGTGCCGCTTTCGATATCCCGCTCGATTTGATCGGCGAGGCGCACATAGAGCGGTCCGGTGCCGCGCGAAAGATTGGGCAGCCAATTTGTCATGGTGACAATTGTCTATATTGCGCCTTTTTTCGAGTCAATGCATAGAATCAATCGCTCCAATATGGATCGATGAGGGTGCTGCAATGGGTACAATTGAGACAATGAGCGGAGCGTGCCGGTCCGCCGAAACAAGGCCGGTGCGGCAAAAATCCGTTTTCGGACTCGCGAACGTCGTTGCGCGCTTCGCCTTGTGGCGCGACAAAAGGCGCAGCCGTCTCGACCTGCTGGATCTGACGGATGAACAATTGCGCGATGTCGGAATTTCGCGGTCCCAAGCTCAGCGCGAGGGATTGCGCCCATTCTGGGATTAACGCGTCGGCGTAACCTGGCCGAGGTTAGCCGCCGTTGTCCCGAATGCTCTGCGAATGCTTGTTCTCAGCGATCAAACGATCTGCCAAAATGGCCAGACGCCCGAGGAATGCGAAGGTCAAGAGCACGGCTGTCATGGTGACAATCACACTTGGCCAGCCGTTCGCTTCGGGATCGAGAAACGGGTAGGGCACTTCGCCGGAAATCGGCGCGCGCAAGAAGACGAAGGCTGCATAGAGCAGCGGATAGGCGAGCCATAGCGGGATATGACGCCAGTTGAGACTGCCGTCCGTTCCCGAGGAAAGCCACCAGGCCAGATAAATGGCGGGTGCAGCATAATGCAGGGCGATGTCGCAGACGAGGAACAGGCCCTGCGGTTGCCAGATGGCCGACAGAAGCAGCCAATAAATCAGGGCCACAACGGTGATTGCCACGGCGACGCCACCGCGTATCCAGGACTGCGCGAACGGTCGCGGCGCGCCGAAAAGGGCTGCCATATGAACCAGAACCACCAAGATGTTGGTCAGGATCGTGAAAAAGGAAAAATAGAAAACGATCGAGCCGGCGAGACTGCGGCCGGTGGCCATTGAAGCGGGTACGGTCAAGCCGAACTGCGTGACGAGAGCGGACAAGCCGACGATGAGGCCGGCGATATTGAGAATTCTGGCCATGCAGTCCCCCGGAACACAATTCAAAGGGTGCAATAAAGCCCCATTCTAAATTTTAGGTTTAAAATTGAGGGCCATGACGCGTTCTTGTTCCGGCCTCAACAATCCGCGCTTCCCGTCGACCAGCGCATGATGTCGGCGTTGATATGCGCCCCGGTGCGCGTAGACGCCAGCGGACCATAGGTCGATATCGTTGTCGGTGAGCTGGAGGCTTCGATGACGAGAAGCGGCAGGCCCTGCTGCTTCTTGCTGCGCATGATCAGAAGCCGAGGTCGCCCGACGCGCGTATCGAGCTCGGGAATCATGTGAAGATCGCGGAACCGCCGGTCGCCCGAGCGCATCCAGCATTTCGCGCCATTGCTGTTGATTTTCTGAAGGGCTGCAACGGGGCTCGAAGCCTCGACCTGAAGGTTGAGGGTTCCACCCATCGGTTCCGTCTGGCAGGCGGATAGGAAAAACAGGCCCGATATCAGCGCTGCGCCGGCGCCGCAGCGAAGAAGGTGTTGCACGTTTGAACCGGTATGACCGGCGCGCCCCATCAGGCGGCCTTTCCACGAATGCCGGCAAAGAGTGCGCGGCCATCGTCGCCGCCATGGGCGGCTTCGATCAGGTTTTCGGGATGCGGCATCATGCCAAGCACATTGCCGCTGTCGCTGACGATGCCGGCAATATCGTTGACCGAGCCATTGGGGTTGGTGCCTTCGGCATACCGGAAGGCGACCTGGCCTTCACCCTCTATGCGCTTCAGCGTTTCGGCGTCCGCAAAATAGTTTCCGTCATGATGGGCGACCGGGCAGCGGATGATCTGACCGGGCTGATAGCCGCGCGTGAAGGCGGTGTTGGCGTTGGTGACTTCAAGCTTCACCTCGCGGCACACGAATTTCAGCGAGGCGTTGCGCATTAGCGCACCGGGCAGGAGGCCCATTTCGACGAGAACCTGAAAACCGTTGCACACACCCATGATGAGCACGCCCTGGCGTGCCTTCTCGGCCACGGCCTGCATGACCGGCATGCGCGCGGCGATGGCGCCGCAGCGCAGATAGTCGCCATAGGAGAAGCCGCCGGGAATGACCACAAGGTCGACATCGGGCAGTTCGGTCTCCGTCTGCCAGACCGTCACCGGCGCCTTGCCGGAAATCCGGGTGAGCGCGGCGATCATGTCGCGGTCGCGATTGAGGCCGGGAAGCTGGATGATGGCTGATTTCATGGGTTCTGATCGCTCGGGCTGGGATCGTATGGTTTCTGCGGGCCTTCGGCCATTTCACTAAGTTCGAGACGGCGTTCTATGCGGTCGAGGCGCTGATCCTGACGCGCGAGCGTGCCATAGATATTATGGATGTCGCCATGCATTGCGACCATGCTGCTCCTCAGATTGTTCACCTCGGCCTTTATGTCGCTCAAGGCGAAATCGATCTTGTCAAACCGCTCCTGCATCTTCTTGAGCAGTTCGTACATGGACTCGTTCGCCGCCTCCGCCATGATGTGTCTCCGTATGCAACCTCAGGTAATGGAGACAGTGTAGTCTTCAATCACGGTGTTCGCCAGAAGCTTTTCGCACATGGCATTGAGGTCGCTCTCGGCCTTGGCCCTGTCAGCGCCTTCAATCTCCAGATCGAAAACCTTGCCCTGGCGCACCGAGCCGACATCGGCAAAACCGAGCGCATCGAGAGCGCCTTCGATGGCTTTTCCCTGCGGGTCCAGAACGCCGTTCTTCAACGTCACGGTGACGCGGGCCTTGATCACGTTTGTGCTCCCTGATTTCCCGGACGCGTCCTAGTGGCGCGTCTTGTTGTCTTTCGAAGATACGAGGACGGGTCCGCTGCCGCGCGGCGGTTCGTTCTCGTTCATGATGCCGAGACGACGGGCCACTTCCTGATAGGCCTCGACCAGTCCGCCCATGTCGCGGCGGAAGCGGTCCTTGTCCATCTTGTCCTGCGTGGTCGTGTCCCACAGGCGACAGGAATCGGGCGAAATTTCATCGGCCACGATGACACGCATCATTTCGTTTTCCCAAAGGCGACCGCACTCCATCTTGAAGTCGACCAACTGGATGCCAACGCCAAGGAACAGGCCGGTGAGGAAATCGTTGACGCGGATGGCGAGCGCCATCATGTCGTCGATCTCCTGGGGGCTCGCCCAACCGAACGCCGTGACGTGTTCCTCGGAGACCATGGGATCGTCCAGCGCATCGGCCTTGTAGTAGAACTCGATGATCGAGCGGGGCAGAACCGTGCCTTCCTCGATGCCTAACCGCTTGGCGAGCGAGCCGGCCGCGACGTTGCGCACAACGATCTCGAGCGGAATGATTTCCACTTCCTTGATGAGCTGCTCACGCATGTTGAGCCGGCGAATGAAATGCGTCGGAATGCCGATCCGGTTCAGATGCTCGAAAATATACTCCGAGATCCGGTTGTTGAGCACGCCCTTGCCGTCGACAATCTCGTGCTTTTTCTTGTTGAAGGCTGTGGCGTCGTCCTTGAAGAACTGGATCAAGGTGCCGGGCTCCGGGCCTTCATAAAGAATCTTGGCCTTGCCCTCATAAATGCGGCGACGACGGTTCATGGCTTTTCCTGGTCCGTTGCCTTGACGGGAAACTTCGCGCGGAAGCTCCGCAATGCGGCAGTTTCATGGATGCATCGTTTCACGCGGTCTCTAGCGCAAACCCACTCATACCACAATTGCCATTTGTCAAAGCCAACGTGTTTGTGGGCAGGCAGGCAAAGCCAGATGCGCCAAACGAGCGTATTGACCCGGAGCTGGGCTTCTGGTTTTTGCTTGCCAACCCAATTGTTTCCGCATCGTTCGACGATGCCCGAGCCGGAGGATTTGCGAAATGGCCAACATGAAAGACCGCGAAGACGCGTTTGAAAACAAGTTCGTTCACGACGAGACCCAGAAATTCAAGGCCATGGCGCGCCGCAATCGAATGCTGGGCCATTGGGCCGCCGAGAAATTGGGGAAGACGGGCGACGAGGCCGATGCATATGCCCGCGAAGTGATGAATTCTGATTTCGAGGAGGCGGGCGACGAGGACGTGTTCCGGAAGGTGCGCAAGGATTTCGACGCCGCCGGTGTCGCACAGTCGGATCACCAGATTCGCCGCACGATGGATGAGCTCCTCGCTACCGCGCTCGAGCAAATCAAGAACGGCGAGTAACGGGGTTGTCGAACCCGTCACTCGCCGCGCGGCTCAGGGCCGGTGAAAGAATTTTCTCCGCCTGGTCTTCGATACCCGATTCGCAAACCGTCGAACTGGTGGCCGGGTTGAACTTCGGCGCGGTGACGCTCGATATGCAGCATGGCGGGCATCACGAGGACAGCGTGCTGCGCGGCATCGGTGCCATTCGTTTGAACAACAAGCATCCGGCGGTGCGCATTCCCGTGGGACGTTTCGATATGGCAAGCCGTGCGCTCGATCTGGGGGCGGAAGCCGTAATCGCACCGATGGTCAATTCGGCGGGCGATGCACGCGCTTTCGCCGCTGCCATGAAATATCCGCCTGTGGGGTTGCGCTCCTGGGGACCGAATTTTGCCATGCCGCGCGCCGGCGCGCCCGATGCCCAGGGCTGGCTTGAAACCGCGAATGCGAACACCGTCGCCTTCGCCATGATCGAGACGCGGCAGGCGCTGGTCGCGCTGGACGATATTCTCGACGTCGATGGCATCGACGGCGTTCTTGTCGGGCCGTCGGACTTTTCCATCGCGTGGTCGAATGGCGCAACGGTCAATCCGGCGCTGGAAGATATGATGCCGGCCATCGCGACCATCGCGGAGAAAGCGCGGGCTTCGGGAAAGCATGCCGCGATATATGTGGTCGATCCGGGGCTTGTCGGACGCTTTTATGCCATGGGTTACAGGCTCTTCGCGATGGGATCGGAGGCGGCGTACATGCTCCAGGGCGCGCCGGCGATGCTTGCCGCGGCGCGCGCCTCCATCGAAACCTAGGCCGGAAGATCAGAGCTTCTGCAGGAATTTGGCAAAAGTCATGGAGCCTTCCGGCCAAGGGCCGAAGCCCGATTCGGCATTGATATGACCGGAATCACCGGCATCCAGAAACAAAGAGCCCCAGGCCGCCGCGATGTCCTCAGCCACGTCGAAAGCGCAAAAATGATCGTTGCGGCTTGCTATGGTGATCGATGGAAACGGCAGCGGATCGCGCGGATAGGGACCGAACGTCATCAGATGCTTCGGCCTGACCTTGCGGTTGGCGACGTCGGGCGGGGCCACGAAGAACGCACCCGCCACCGGATTCGTAAACTCCGGAATGGCTTGAACGGCTGTGGCCACCCCCAGCGAATGAGCAACCAGAACGACCGGTTTCTCTGCTTCGTTGACGGCCCGCGCGACGTTTGCGACCCAGTCTTCGCGCACCGGCTTGGACCAGGCTTCCTGCTCGACGCGGCGCGCCGTCGACAGCCGGGACTGCCAGCGGGTCTGCCAGTGATCCGGCCCGGAATTGGTATAGCCGGGAATGATGAGAATATCGGCGTCTGATGCTTTCATGGCGGGCCATGTAGCCATCGTGAACGAGGCATGCAAGCTTCAGAGCCGGTCAACAGCCAAAGCCACTCATTTTACGAACAAATTCTATTTATTGTATCTCATGCGGTGAACAGGGTGTTCGCTGGTCGGATGCTTGCGCCATGCGATCCGGAAGGTCACTTTCAAGGCAGGATGAGGCGGGCGTCCATCATGACCAGCCGTCGCTTATCAGGAGTTCGAAGCCATGAGTGCATTTCCCTTTGCCGTAACGACGCCCGTCAGCGTTGGCAGCGTCGGATTGAAGGCGCACGATGCGCATGAGCTGGCGGCTTTTTATGCGGATATTCTGGGCCTTCAAGAGATCGGCAGCGACAATGGTTCGATTGCACTGGGTGCGGGCGGCCGGACGCTGCTGGAGATCGCCCAAGATCGTGCGGCCGAACCCGACAATCCGCGCGAAGCCGGTCTCTTTCACACGGCATTCCTGCTACCGGAACGGGCTGATCTGGCACGCTGGGCGCTGTTTGCACGCGACCGGAACATGCGGCTCGAAGGTGCATCCGATCATCTGGTCAGCGAAGCGATCTATCTTTCGGATCCGGAGGGCAATGGCATCGAGATCTATGCCGACCGCGCCCCCGAAAGCTGGACGAAAACCGCAGACGGGATTGCCATGGCGACCGAACGGCTCGATTTCGGCAACCTGCTTTCAGCGTTGCCCGATGGCGATGCGGGCTGGCAGGGCGCGCCGGACAAAACGGTGATCGGCCATGTGCATCTGCGTGTCGGCGATCCGGGGGTCGCGGAGGCCTGGTGGCATGAAGCCCAGGGTTTCGACACCATGGCACGTTACGGATCGCAGGCGGTGTTTCTGGCGACCGGTGGTTACCATCATCATATCGGCGCGAACAATTGGCACAGCGCCGGCGCCGAAGCGCGCAACTCGAACAGCACCGGGCTTTCCTGGGTCGAACTGAAGAGCCGGAATGCAAAAGCGGAGAAGGAATTCGTGGACCCGTGGGGAACGGTGATCCGGGTTTCGCCAACGAATTGATCCGGTTTGGACCGCTGTAATGAAGCGCCGACGCATCGTCCGATGCGCCGGCGTTTTTACGTTTCAGAGCGTAGAGATCAGCTTTCGCCGAAAACACGTTTGAAGATCGTGTCCACATGCTTGGTATGATAGCCGAGGTCGAACTTGTCGCGAATGACGTCTTCGGAAAGGGCTGCGCGCACCTCGTCGTCACCGAGCAGCTCGGTCAAGAAGTCGGCGCCCTGTTCCCACACCTTCATGGCGTTGCGCTGCACGAGGCGGTAGGCGTCCTCACGCGAAACGCCGGCCTGGGTGAGGGCGAGCAGGACGCGCTGCGAGTGAACGAGGCCGCGGAAGCGGTCCATGTTCTTCTGCATGGCATCCGGATAGACGACCAGCTTTTCCATCATGCCGGTGAGGCGGGCAAGCGCGAAATCGAGCGTGACGGTCGCGTCGGGGCCGATCATGCGCTCCACCGAAGAGTGGGAAATGTCGCGCTCGTGCCAGAGCGCCACGTTCTCCATCGCAGGCGTCGCATAGGCGCGCACCATGCGGGCAAGACCGGTCAAATTCTCCGACAGGACCGGGTTGCGCTTGTGCGGCATGGCCGACGAGCCTTTCTGGCCGGGTGAGAAATACTCTTCCGCTTCCAGAACCTCGGTGCGCTGCAGGTGACGCACCTCGACGGAGAGCCGCTCGATGGACGACGCGATCACGGCGAGCGTGGCGAAATACATGGCGTGACGGTCGCGCGGGATGACCTGGGTGGAAACCGGCTCCGGCTTGAGACCCATCTTCTTAGCCACATGCGCCTCGACGCTCGGGTCGATGTTGGCGAAGGTGCCCACCGCACCGGAAATGGCGCAGGTGGCGATCTCTTCACGCGCATTGACGAGGCGGGTGCGGCAGCGCTCGAACTCGGCATAGGCCTGGGCGAGCTTGACGCCGAACGTGGTTGGCTCGGCATGGATGCCGTGGCTGCGGCCGATGGTGACGGTCTCCTTGTGCTCGAAGGCGCGCGTCTTGAGGGCGGCGAGCAACTTGTCGAGATCGGCAAGCAGAATATCGGTGGCGCGCACGAGCTGGACGCTGAGGCAGGTGTCGAGCACGTCGGAAGAGGTCATGCCCTGATGCACGAAGCGCGCTTCGGGGCCGACGATCTCCGCCAGATGCGTCAGGAAGGCGATGACATCGTGCTTCGTCTCGCGTTCGATCTCGTCGATGCGGTCGATGTCGAACGTGGCGTTGCCGGCCTTGTCCCAGATAGTCTTGGCAGCCTCCTTCGGCACGATGCCGAGCTCGGCCATCGCGTCAGCGGCATGCGCCTCGATTTCGAACCAGATGCGGAATTTGGATTCAGGCGACCAGATGGCGACCATGTCCGGTCGCGAATAGCGCGGGATCATTGAGCGTCCTCGTTTTCAGAATTGCTGGCTGCCGTTTACCAGACGCCTCGTGATCGCTCAATGGAGGGGCGCGATTTATTGCCGTTTGCGCTCGATGGGCGCCGTCGCGTAGTCCCAGGAGGCAGCGAGCGCGAGCGGCAGGCCCCAAGGCAGAAGCAGCATCGCGCTCTCGATCATGAAAATGTAGGCGGCGCCCGCGCCGGTCATGATCAATTCTACGGCGCCGTAGATTGTCAGGATATCGTCGTGCGAAGCCGCATAATAGCTGCGGAACTGCAGAAAATGGAACAGGGCGGTCATTCCGACTGTCCCGGTGATCAGGCCGAGAAACATGGCGGCGAAGCGCGCGCTCTGCTGTGGCCGGAACCGGCAGAGGAAGGCGGCCAGAGCCCGGGCGAACAGGGCGCCGGCAAAGGAGCCGAAGGCGAACAGGATGACGACGGCCACCGTCCGGCTGGTCACCCCCTGATAGGACAGGGCAAGCTGGATCATGACGAGACCGCTGATCAGCAGGGCCCAGATCAGCGAGAAGCCGAGGGCCCTGACCGGGAGCCATCTCTCGTCGGGCCGGATCCGGATGCCGGATTTCGATGAGGCCGGGCTGACCACGTTCTTTTGTCCCCTGACTTTTGACAGGAGACCGTGCCAGCAAAGGGTTGAGAAAGGGTGTCGTAGGGGCCGCTTCAGGCCTCTTCCGCGGCCTTGCGGATGGCGGAAATGTTGGCG
>NZ_CAJXGF010000053.1 GCF_913053745.1 uncultured Nitratireductor sp. | reverse complement strand
AACCTCAAGGTAAGTGCATCTGGCAAAGTCTAGCTCCCTCTCCCATTGGGAGAGGGTGGGGGTGAGGGGAGCAAAATTCTCGGGGATACGGAAAGTCTCAAACCCCTCACCCGGAGCTTTGCTCCGACCTCTCCCAATGGGAGAGGTAACTTGGTGCCGTACCTATCGAATTCGATCAAATGCGAACCTGCCTCTGATCCAGCTTTAGCCTTAACCGGCCAGGGCCGCATCCACCGCATCGCCGAGACGTTCGACAATGGCGTCGATGTGGCTTGGCTCGGAAATGAACGGCGGCGCGATCAGCACGTGATCGCCGTTCAGCCCGTCGATTGTGCCGCCCATCGGGTAGACCATCAGGCCGCGCGTCATCGCCTCCTTCTTCACCGCCACGTTCACCCTGCGCGCCGGATCGAACGGTTCTTTCGCTGAACGCTCTGCAACCAGTTCGAGGCCCAGGAACAGGCCACGCCCGCGAATGTCGCCCACATTGGCGTGGTTTCCGAAGCGCGTCTCCAGACGCTCGCGCAGATAGCCCCCCGTCTCGCGTACATTGGCCAGAAGTCCGTCGCGCTCGATCACCTCCTGCACGGCCAGCGCGGCGGCGCACGCCATCGGATGGCAGATATAGGTGTGGCCATGCTGAAAGAGGCCCGATCCTTCCGCGAAGGCATCGAAGATGTGCTGTCCCAGAAGCACTGCGCCAATGGGTTGATACCCGCCGCCGAGCCCCTTGGCGACGGTCAGCATGTCCGGCGCTATCCCGTCCTGCTCGCAGGCATGCATGGTGCCCGTGCGCCCCATGCCGCACATCACCTCATCGAGAATGAGGAGCACGCCATGGCGATCGCAGATCTCGCGGATGCGTTTGAAATAGCCGTTCACCGCCGGCACCGCGCCTGCCGTCGCCCCCACCACCGGTTCGGCCACGAACGCCATCACCGTGTCCGGCCCCAGTTCCTCGAGCTTGTCTTCCAGCGCCTGCGCGGCGCGAAGACCGTAAGCCTCTTCGGTTTCTCCGGTCTCCTGATGGCGATAGGCGTAGCACGGTTCGATGTGATGGGTTTCGATCAACAGTGGCTTGAACGGCTCGCGCCGCCAGGCATTGCCGCCGGTCGCCAGCGTGCCCAGCGTGTTGCCGTGATAGCTCTGCCGGCGGGCGATGATCCTGCGCCGCTGCGGCTCGCCCTTCTCGACGAAGTATTGCCGCGCCATCTTCAGCGCCGCCTCGTTCGCTTCCGATCCGCCGGACACGAAATAGGCATGGCTGATGCCCTCCGGCGCGCCGGCGATCAGGCGATCCGCAAGACGTTCAGCCGGTTCATTCGTGAAGAAGCTTGTATGGGCATAGGCAAGCGTATCCGATTGCTTCTTCAGCGCATCCACCACGTCGGGATGGCCGTGGCCAAGGCATGAAACGGCGGCTCCGCCGCTCGCGTCGATATAGGCATTGCCGGCCTCGTCGAAGAGTTCGACCCCGCGACCGCCCCTGGCAACAGGCAACGAGGCGTGGATCTGGCGATGCAGTATGTGTGTCATGTGGTTTTTCCGGAACGATGCGCGCGGGGCGCGGGATCGAGCAAATGGGTGTTGAGTGTCGAGAGCAGAGCTTCGGTTTTTCCGATTTCCTCCAGCGCCTCCTCTCCGCCCTCGCCCGCTACCAGTGCGGCAAGTATTTCGGCCGCCACGAAGGCCGGTGCCATCGTGTGGAGGAAGGAGGGGCTTTCCGTCGAAACGAGCACGCACCGGTCGGCCAGTCCCGCAAGCGGCGAAACCGGGCTGTCGGTCAGCGCCACGACGGTCAGTCCGAGCGCCTTGGCATTGGTCGCCGCCTCGATCGTCGCCCGGGTGTAAGGCGCCACCGTGATCGCGAAGAACACATCTTCCGAGCCGGCATGACGCAGCCGGTCGAGTCCCGCGCCGTTCACATGGTCGAGGAGTTGCGCTTTCTCACCGAGAAAACTCATGGAATAGGCAAAGTGTGCCGCCACCGTATGGCTGGAGCGCAGCCCGAAGCAGTAGATGCGGCGCGCTGCGGCCATGGTCGCCGCTGCGCGCGCCAGCGCCTCCAGTGTGCCGGCTTCAGCGAGATTGCCAAGCTGCGCCGCCGACTGCGCCGCGATATCGCGCGCCAGCGCGTGACTGCCGCCCTGCCTTTGTCTGGCAACCTGTTCTCCCGCCTTTCCGGCAAAGCCGAGCGCCTTTTCCTTCAGCGCTTCGCCGTGAAGCTGGCGCAGTTCGTCGTAACCCTCAAAGCCGAAACGCTTCGCGAGCCGCGTCATCGTCCACGGCTGAACGCCCGCCCGGCGCGCCTGCTCACGCATGGAAAGCAGCGCCACATCGCCGGGATTGTCGAGAACGTAGCGCGCCGCCGCCCCGAGTTGCCCCGGCAACGTTTCGAAGGAGTGGGTTATGCGGTCAGCAAGCGTGGCACGATCCATGATCTCTCATCCTAGACGGACGTTTCCGCATATGCAACAAATGTTGCATTTCATTATTCAATGCTTCGACTGGAGTATCTCGTGACCGCATCCGCCAATGTCCATCGCGCCGCCATCGCCGTCGCCCCCAATGGCGGACGGCGCACCCGGGCGGATCATTCCGCCCTGCCGCAAACGCCCGGGCAACTGGCCGAAACCGCCGCGGCTTGTCTCGACGCGGGTGCGGCCATGATCCATTGCCACGTGCGTGACGGAGAAGGTCGTCATATCCTCCATGCCGATGCATACCGCGACGCGATCGCCGCCATCAGAAAGGCGGTGGGCGACCGGCTCGTAATCCAGATCACCACCGAGGCCGTTGGCCGATACGGCGCGCGCGAGCAGATGCAGGTGGTTCGCGACATACGCCCGGAAGCCGCCTCGCTCGCCCTGCGCGAACTGGTGCCCGACGCCGCGCACGAAGAGGAGTTTTCGAAATTTCTCTCCTTCATGCGCGCGGAAAACATCGCACCGCAGATCATCCTCTACCATCCGGAAGAGGCGCTGCAGCTCAAGCGCATGATGGCGCATGGCCTCATCCCCTTTCCGGACATTCCGGTTCTCTACGTGCTCGGTCGTTACACGGAGGGTCAGCGCTCCGATCCCGCCGACCTCCTGCCTTTCCTCGACGAGGCCATGCCCGACTTCCCACATTTCATGGTTTGCGCCTTCGGTCCGCGCGAGGCCGCCTGCGTCACGGCCGCCTGCCTTCTCGGGGGTCATGCCCGCGTCGGCTTCGAAAACAATCTGCATCTCGCCAATGGCGAGATCGCGCCCGACAACGCGGCCATCGTGTCGGGCGTTGCCACGGCGCTGACATCTCTCGGCACCTCCCTGGAGAGTGCGGATGGCCTGCGCGAAAGCTGGGGACTTGGCACACCGGCAACGGGTCGCTGAAGTCGTGCCTCTTCTCCGGTGGACGCGAGACAGGTGCATGCTTACATGTGGGCCATCCGAATTGTCTTTCTGGAGTGTCTCATGGCGATCCGCATCAAAGCCAAAACCTACGGTCCCTTCACCACCGCCATCGGCCCCGGCAAGGTGATTCACGTCGACACCGCGCCGAAGCAAACCGTCGCCATTACCTCGCCTTCCACGGAAGAAGCCGGAACGCCCGTCGACTTCATGATCTCCGCCCTCGGCGCCTGTCTCGCGCTGTCCTTCCATCACGCCGCCCAGGAAATGAAGATCGACGTCGGCACGGTCTCCGTTGAGGTGAGCGGCAAAAAGGCCGAGGATCTGCCCGACCGCATCGGCAGCTACGACGCCACCGTCTCGCTCGACACCATGCCCGGCGAGGATGAATGCGCCGAGCTTATCAAACGAGCAAAGGCGCGCTGCACCGTTTCGAACTCGCTGAACGGCGAGGTCAACATGCAGATGGCCGGCTGACGGGATTTCGGTTGCCGCATCGATTGACGCCGCCGTCCCCTTCTCCCATACAGAAGCCGCCTTGCGGCAAACCGAGGGAGGAGAGCGCATGAACTTCGCACGCGTAAACGGCGTCGTCATTCATCATGAAGTCCGGGGAACGGTCGGCAAACCCGTTCTCGTCTTTTCCAACTCGCTTGGCACCGACTTCCGCATCTGGGATGCCGTCGTCGCGCGGCTCGAATCCGAGTACCGCATCGTTCTCTACGACAAGCGCGGGCACGGCCTGTCCGAAGGCACGCCGCAGCCCTACGCGCTGACCGACCACGTCGACGACCTCGCCGCCCTTCTCGACCATCTGGACATAACGGGTGCGACCATTGTCGGCCTCTCCGTCGGCGGCATGATCGCCCAGGGCCTCGCCTCCCGCTGGCCGCACCTCGTCTCCCGTCTCGTGCTCTGCGACACCGCCCACAAGATCGGCACTGAAGAGCTTTGGAGCACCCGCATCGAGACGGTGAACACCAGGGGCATCGCCGCCATTTCCGACGGCATTCTCGAACGCTGGTTCACCGCCGCTTTCCGTTCGCCGGAAAATCCGGATTTCATCGGCTACACGGCAATGCTCACCCGCACCGCGGTCGACGGTTATGCCGGCACCGGCTTCGCCCTTCGCGACGCGGATCTCACCGAATCCACACGCGCCCTGAAATTGCCGACGCTGTGCATTGTCGGCGACCGGGACGGCTCGACTCCGCCCGACCTCGTGCGCGAAATGGCCGACCTGATCGAAGGCGCGCGCTTCGAAATCGTGAAGGACGCCGGCCACCTGCCCTGCATCGAGCAGCCGGCGGCAACCGCCTCCCTGATCGCGGACTTCCTGCGCGAAACCACACCCGACGCCTGAACCGGCGCTGCCGGTATCCGGATGACAAGAGGAACTTGAATGAGCGACACCGTAAAAATCACCCGCGACAATGGCATTGCCGTCCTCACCCTCGACAATCCGCCGGTCAATGCGCTCGGCCATGCGCTACGCGCGCCGCTCTTCGAAGCGCTGGGTGAGGCAAAGGCCGACGATGCCGTTCAGGCCATCGTCATCGCCTGCGCGGGACGCACCTTCGTCGCCGGTGCCGACATTTCCGAGTTCGG
This sequence comes from uncultured Nitratireductor sp., assembly GCF_913053745.1. GTDB lineage: Bacteria > Pseudomonadota > Alphaproteobacteria > Rhizobiales > Rhizobiaceae > Nitratireductor. The sequence continues at coordinate 21,974 of NZ_CAJXGF010000053.1, read as the reverse complement.
CAGGCCACCGCAGGAACCCAGCCTTCCCGACCTGATCGCCATGCTCGAAAGCATCGACAAACCCACCGTCGCCGCGATCCATGGCACGGCATTGGGTGGCGGGCTGGAACTCGCCCTTGGTTGCCACTACCGCATCGCCGAGAAGTCCGCCATGATCGGCCTGCCCGAAGTCAATCTGGGCCTCATTCCCGGTGCCGGCGGCACGGTGCGCCTGCCGCGCCTGATCGGCCCCGAGGCGGCCTTGAAACTGATCGTCTCCGGCAAGCCTATCGGCATGGCAGACGCGCTCCGGCTCGGTGCCGTCGACCGACTGGCCGCAAGCGACCTTGTGGCCGAAGCTGTCGCCTTTGCCCGCGAAAAGGCGGCCCCCGGCAACGCTCACACCCATATCCGCGCCCGCGATGAAAAACTCGCCATCGACCTCGCCGCCTTCGATGAAGCGGTGAAGGCCGCGACGAAAAAAGCGCGCGGTCTCACCGCGCCGCACACGGCAGCCGAGGCCGTCCGCAACGCCATCACCATGGATTTCGATGCAGCGCTCGACCGCGAGCGCGAACTCTTTTTGGAGCGCCGCGACAGCGCTGAGTCCGCTGCCCAGCGCCATCTCTTCTTCGCCACCCGCGAAGCGACCAAGGTGCCCGGCGTCGGCCGCGAGACCGAGGCGCGCAAGATCGCCCGTGCCGGTGTCATCGGCGCGGGCACGATGGGCGCCGGCATCGCCATGGCGCTCGCCAATGGCGGCATCCCCGTCACCATTCTGGAGATGAACGAGGACGCCATCGCACGCGGTCTGGCCCATGTCGACAAGACCTATACCGGATCGGTCAAGCGCGGCTCCATCGCGCCTGAAGAGAAGGAAGCGCGCCTGTCGCGCATCTCCGGCACGACCGATTATGCGGATCTGGCCGATTGCGACATCCTTGTCGAAGCCGTGTTCGAGGATATGGGCGTCAAGCGCCAGGTCTTTACCGCGCTCGACAGGGTGCTGAAGCCCGGCGCGATCCTCGCCTCCAACACCTCCTATCTCGACGTCAACGAAATCGCCGCCACCACCGAGCGCGCCCAGGATGTGGTCGGGCTCCATTTCTTCTCGCCCGCTCATGTCATGAAACTCCTGGAGATCGTGCGCGGTGACGAGACCGCGCCCGATGTCATCAAGACGGCGCTGGCGCTCGCGCGAAAGATCGGCAAGGTTCCCGTCGTCGTCGGCGTGTGCAACGGCTTCGTCGGCAACCGCATGCTGGCCGCCCGGCGCGAGCAGAACGAAGACCTCCTTCTCTCCGGTGCAACGCCCGAACAGGTCGATAAGGTCTTCACCGATTTCGGCTGGCCGATGGGTCCGTTCCAAATGGTGGACCTTGCAGGTCTCGACATAAGCTGGAAGCACCGCCAGTCTTTGGGGCTCACCGCACCCATCGCCGACACGCTTTGCGAAGCCGGCCATTTCGGCCAGAAGGCCGGACGCGGCTTCTATCTCTACGAGGAGGGTTCGCGCGCGCCGAAACCCGATCCCTTCGTTCAGGACCTTATCGAGAAGAAAGCGGCGGAGCTTGGCCTGGAACGCCGCGACATCGGCGCCGACGAGATCACCGAGCGCACGCTCTACCCGATGATCAACGAGGGCGCGAAAATCCTCGAAGAGCGCATTGCCGCCCGCGCCTCGGACATCGACGTGGTGTGGGTCAATGGCTACGGTTTTCCGGTTGCCAAGGGCGGGCCGATGTTCTGGGCCGAGCGTTTCGGAATCAAGACCGTCGTCGAGCGGCTGGAACACTGGCATCGGAAGACGGGCAATCCCGTTTTCGAACCCGCTCCGCTTCTTCGCCAGCTCGCACTTACCGGAGGCGGCTTTGCCGATCTCGTATAACCGTACACGCCCATCACCGACTCTTGGCATCGAGACGAGCGCAGCCCCATATTCAACCCGTCTTTGAAATCATGGCGACGGAGTCGCAGGGATGACCGAGTTTACCCCCATAGCCTCGCTTGCCGGTGGTGCGCTGATCGGCCTCGCGGCGGTCGTTCTCATGGCCTTTAACGGGCGGATTGCTGGCATGACCGGCATTCTTTCAGGCCTTCTTCCTCCACAGGAGAACGCCTGGCAATGGCGCACCGCGTTCATCGCCGGTGCCATCGTTGCGCCGCTGCTAATGGTTCTGGGCGGCGCGGCAATCCCCTTCCGGGTTCCGGTGTCGACAATCGCCCTTGTCGCTGGCGGCTTGCTTGTGGGCATCGGCGTCACTTTCGGCAATGGCTGCCCGAGCGGTCATGGCGTTTGCGGCATTTCACGCGGCTCGATCCGCTCCGTCGTAGCCGTCGTCACCTTCATGGCCACGGCCTTCGCCGCCGTGTTCATCATCCGTCATGTGATCGGAGCCTGAGCGATGAAACAGCTTCTCTCAGCTCTCTGCGCTGGCCTTCTTTTTGGCACAGGCATCGCGCTTTCGGGCATGATCAACCCCGCGAAGGTTTTGAATTTCTTCGACATCGCGGGCACTTGGGATCCGAGCCTTGCTTTCGTCATGGGCGGCGGTCTTGCGGTCGCGGCGCTTGGCTACCGCCTTTTGTTCGGCGTGCGCGAAAAGCCGCTTCTTGCAGAACGCTTTCAGCTTCCCACACGCAATGACCTTGACCCGCAACTGATCGGCGGCGCCGCCGTTTTCGGCATTGGCTGGGGCATTGCCGGCTTCTGTCCGGGCGCGGCCATACCCGCCCTCGGGCTCGGTTATGCGGACACGTTGGTGTTCCTGGCTTCGCTCATTGCTGGCATTCTCGTGGCCAAAGGGCTCAAGGCCCATTTCTTTACCGCCGTGTAAAACAGAAAAGAGATTGAGGAAAACGATGAATATCAAGAAGATTTCCGACGACTACGCGGTTTCACCGCAGATCGCCGCCGAAGATGTCGTCACCATCAAACAGGCTGGATACAAGAGCATCGTCTGCAACAGACCCGATGGCGAGGATGCCGGCCAGCCCGCCGTCGAAACCATCGCCAGGGCAGCCGAAGAGGCGGGCCTCGCCTTTCGGCATGTGCCGGTCGTTTCCGGCGCGATGACGCTCGACGATGTGACCGGCATGGCCGCCGCGCTCAAGGAGCTTCCCGGTCCTGTGTTTGCATATTGCCGCAGCGGCACGCGTTCGGCCAATCTCTACAGCATCATCCAGGAACGCGGGCTCTAACTCCACAACACGAGCGGGAGGAAGGCAGGCGCGCGCCGGCCCGCCTTCTCCCCCTGGATCAATAAAGCCAGCGCATCAGGAAAAGCGAGATCGCCGGGAACAGCGTCAGCAGCGCCACGCGCAGAATGTCGCTGATCACGAAGGGCATCACGCCGCGATAGGTCGCCGAGATCGGCGTGTCCTTGGCCATGGAATTGAGCACGAAAAGGTTCATGCCCACCGGCGGCGTAATCAGCCCCACCTCCACGACGATCAGCACCAGAATCCCGAACCAGATGGCGAATTCCTCCGCCCCCAGCCCGAAGTCGAGAACCGTAACGATCGGGAAGAAGATCGGAATGGTCAGAAGGATCATCGACAACGAATCCATCACGCAGCCGAACAACAGATAAAGCAGCAGGATCAGCGTCAGCACCATCCACGGGCTGTAACCCTGCTCGCTGACGAAAGCCGCCATTTGCTGCGGCACCTGCGCCAGCGCCAGGAACGAATTGTAGAACCCTGCCCCCAGAACGATAAAGAAGATCATCGCCGTGGCGGTCGCAGTCGCCAGGATCGACTCGATGAAGGTCTCGCGTGTCAGTCCGCCATTGATGAGCGCGATCAGCCCGGTGCCGGCCGCGCCCACGGCCGCGCCCTCCGTCGGCGTGAACACACCGAGATAGATGCCGCCGACAACGGCCAGGAACACCACCAGAACCGGCCACACATCGAGCAGCGCACGCGCCCTTTCCGAATAGGGTGCGCGCTCACGCGTGCCGGCGGAGTCCGGCCACAGCCGCACATAGATCGAAATGGCGAGCATATAGCCGATTGCCGCCAGAACGCCTGGCACGAAGGCCGCGACGAACAGTTTGGCGATGTTCTGCTCGGTCAGGATGGCATAGATCACAAGAATGACCGATGGCGGTATCAGAATGCCAAGTGTGCCGCCGGCAGCCAGCGTGCCGGTGGCGAGCGCACCCGAATAGCCGTAGCGGCGCAGTTCCGGAAGCGCCACCTGGCTCATTGTCGCCGCCGTCGCCAGGGACGAGCCGCAGATGGCGCCAAAACCGGCACAAGCGCCGACCGCTGCCATGGCGACGCCGCCGCGCCGATGGCCCATCCATGTTTCCGCCGCCTTGAACAGCGCGCGTGACATGCCGCCCAGCGTCGCAAACTGCCCCATCAGCAGAAACAGCGGCACGATGGAAAGCGAATAGCCGGAAAAAGTCGAATAGGTTTCGTTCTTCAGCTTGGCGAGCACGGGCGTGACGTTGCCGAACACGATCCAGCTTCCGCCCAGTCCGCACAGAAGCATGGCAAGACCGATGGGCAGGCGCAGGAAGATCAGAAGCAGAAGAAGCGGAAAGGACCAGAGGCCGATTTCAAGATTGGTCAATGGACGCTCCCCTGTCCGATTTCCGGCATCGGCGTGCCCGCCTTCAGCTCACGGTAACGCACGAGGATCATGTAAAACGAAACGATCACCGCGATGATCGCCGCCGCCAGACAGGCCGCATAGGGCCACCAGAGGGGGAATTGCAGAATGAACGTGGTCTCGTTGTAGCTCAGCTTGTCGAGCATGCCGTAATAGAGCTGACGGGCGATCAGCACCAGAACGAGAGTCATGACGATTTCGGTCGCCAGATCGATCGCATGGTTCACGCTGTTCGGCAGAAAGGTGGTGAAGATATCGACCGTGGCGTGGCCCCGGTTGAGCTGGCACCAGGGCAGGAACGCGAAAACGGCAAAGCCGACACCGGCCTGAACCAGTTCGAAATCGCCCGGCACCGGGCCAAGCCCCATGCGCACGAAGGCACGGCCGGTGATGCTTGCCACCGTCATCACGATTACGGCAGCCAGAACGATGCCGCCCAGAATGGCCATGACCCTGGCCAGCCAGACAACGATGCTCGATAGTTTCATGCCCCTTCCCGTCCCATTGCGTTCCCGCGCATTTTCGTTCGTTTCCGGTCGGGTGCGACGACGTTAGCCAGCCGCTCCTCCCGGCGCAAGCGCCAGGCGCACCCAGCGCAACGCGAACCAGTCACAAAACAGGGCGGACCGCCAGGGCCCGCCCCGTTTTCATGACCGAACGCGGCTTCATTGATTGGTGTATTGATCGATCAGGGCGCGGGCCTCGTCGATCAGCATCTGACCGTCGATTCCTTTGTCCTTCATTTCCGAAACCCACTGCTCGTAGACTGGTTCGGCCGCCGTCTTCCAGGCCTGGGTATCCTCGGCGCTGATCTCGATGATGTTGTTGCCGCGATCGACGGCAATCTTCCGGCTTGGAACGTCTGCGCCCGCCTGTGTTTTGCCGGCGAAGGCCGCGAATTCCTGGCCGGAATTGTCGTCGAGGACCTTTTTCAGATCGTCCGGCAGGCTTTCATACTTGGCCTTGTTCATGGCCAGCACGAAAGTCGTCGTGTAAAGCGCATGATCGCCGCCGAATTCCGTGTGGTTCGACACCAGCTCCGGAACTTTCAGCGCCGGCGTAACCTCCCACGGGATCACGCAGCCGTCGATCACGCCCTTGGACAGCGCTTCGGTAATCTGCGGCACCGGCATGCCCACCGGCGTCGCGCCAAGCTGGCCGAGCAGCGAGTTGATGATACGCGTGGGCGCGCGGATCTTCATGCCCTTCAAGTCGTCGAGCGTCTCGATCGGTTCCTTGGAGTGCAGCATGCCCGGACCGTGAACCCAGACGCCCAGCACATGCGTGTCCTTGAACTCGGTGTCCTTCATGTGCTTTTCGAACAGATCCCAATAAGCGCGCGATGTCGCTTCCGCATTGGTCATCATGAAAGGAAGCTCGAACACTTCCGTGGAGGGGAAGCGGCCCGGATTGGAGCCCGGCAGCGTCCACACAATGTCCACGATACCGTCGCGCGCCTGATCGTAGAGCTGCGGCGGCGTGCCGCCGAGCTGCATGGCGGGATAGCGCTCGATCTTGATACGTCCGTCCGATTCCTCTTCGACCTTGTCCGCCCAGGGGTCGAGCACCAGTTTGGGCACATTGGCCTGTGGCGGCAGGAATTGGTGCAGCCGGAGTGTCACCTCCTGCGCGAATGACGAGCCCGTGGCGCCCACGAGCCCCGTTGCGGCGACGGCCGCCGCCAAAGCCAGTTTTCTGACGGAAAATGGTTTCATGCTTCTCCTCCCGATTGCATGCCCCGAAGCGTCCGGAATGACGCTCTGTGTTCGCTTGACGATAACGGCCGGTGCGTCTCCCATCGTCGCGCCGACCGCCCGAGGCCTGAGTATCCACTGGAACCCCGCCTCTCGTCCAGCCGCGACTTTAACGGAAATTATGTAACAATAAAGAGAAAATTCCCGACGAATTCGTAACGCAAAACGTCAAAGCGGCAATGCGCCGGTTTCCTTGAGGGTCTCGAGCACGATGGCGCTTTTCACATGCTGGACAGAGTCGTGCGGAAGGAGCACGCCGTTGACGAATTCGGAAAGCGATTTCAGGTCCGGCGTCACGACCTTGAGGATGTAATCCATCTCGCCCGTCAGCGCATGAGCCTCTTGCACTTCGGGCAACCGGGCGAGCAATTCGCCGAAGCGGCGGGCATTGTCGGGGTTGTGCGTGGCAAGCGTTACGGTGATGATGTTGACGAGAGGAAACCCGAGCCTGTCGCGGTCGAGCATCGCCGCATAGCCGCGAATATAGCCCTCCTCCTCAAGCCTTTGCCGACGGCGGGAACATTGCGAAGGCGATAAGTTCACGCGCTCCGATAAATCGTTGTTGGTCAGCCGCGCATCCACCTGCAAGAGAGCTAATATCTTGCGGTCATATCCGTCAACACGCGCATCAGCCATGCAATTTTCCTCCTTCATGCACGATACAAGCGTCCTTCTCACAAAACGCGCCCCAGAATGCAAGCAGCTTGCAGCGCAAACCGCCTACAATGACCCATGGCGTTCAAAAACGCTCGCATTTCCCAGATCAGGAGGAGTTATTCCATGGGTCCGTTTCCTCACGACGCACCGCCGCCGGAAATCAACGACGAGAACCCCGCAGGCACGGACGGTTTCGAATTTGTCGAGTTCGCCCATTCGGAACCGGAAAAGCTCGCCGAACTCTTCACCAGGATGGGATACGCGCAAGTTGCCCGCCACAAGACGAAGAAGATCTCCGTCTGGCGCCAGGGCGATATCAACTACATCGTCAACGCCGAACCCGGCAGTCACGCCATGCGTTTCGTCGAGGAGCACGGCCCCTGCGCCCCGGCCATGGCCTGGCGCGTTGTCGACGCGCAGCACGCTTTCGATCATGCCGTCTTAAAAGGCGCCGAGCCCTATGAAGGCGACGACAAGACGCTCGACGTGCCGGCCATTGTCGGCATTGGCGGTTCGCTGATCTATTTCATCGAGACCTATGGCGCGAAAGGCTCGGCCTACGAAAACGAGTTCGACTGGCTGGGCGAAAAGAACCCGCGTCCCGAGGGCGTCGGCTTCTATTATCTCGACCACCTCACCCACAATGTCTATCGCGGCAACATGGACAAATGGTGGGATTTCTACCGCGAGCTTTTCGGTTTCTCGCAGATCCACTATTTCGACATTGACGGCCGCATCACCGGTCTCGTCTCGCGCGCCATCACCAGCCCTTGCGGCAAGATCCGCATTCCGCTCAACGAGTCCAAGGACGACACCAGCCAGATCGTCGAATATCTGAAGAAATACAACGGCGAAGGCATCCAGCACATCGCGGTCGGCACGGACGGCATCTACGATGCCACCGACAAGCTCGCCGACAATGGCCTTAAATTCATGCCCGGCCCGCCCGAGACCTATTACGAGCGCAGCCACGACCGCGTGCAGGGCCATGACGAGCCCATCGATCGCATGAAGCAGCACGGCATCCTGATCGACGGCGAAGGCGTGGTGAATGGCGGCATGACCAAGATCCTGCTGCAGATCTTTTCCAAGACCGTCATCGGTCCGATCTTTTTCGAGTTCATTCAGCGCAAGGGCGACGAGGGCTTCGGCGAAGGCAATTTCCGCGCCCTGTTCGAATCGATCGAGGAAGACCAGATCCGCCGCGGCGTCATCAAGGTGGACGCGGCCGAATAGGACACGTGGAGAAGGGGCACGGCCGACAACGGCCCGCCCCTTCTTTCATGCCTCTCAGGCGTCGCGCGCCGCCGCCAGAACGTTTCGGATCGTCTCCAGATCGCCCACCTGATTGGCCAGGAGCAGCACGAGTTTCGCATTGAGCCGCGCGCTCTCCTCGAAGCTCAGCCCCTCATGCGCATCCATCAGCGCCGCGTAGAAATCGTCGCCGTCGGGCCCCAGCCTGTCACGGCCGATATCCGTCCTGTCCATTCTCATTCCCTCCCCATCGCATGGGTCATCGCGGCGGCGATCTCATGGGCGTCGGGCTGTCTGAAAACAGCCGCCACATGCTGGTCGGGCCGCAGCAGATAAAGCTGGCCCGTGCCATAGCGTGCGGCGACCGCCCCCTCACTGTCCTCGACATGCGCCACACCGTCCACCGCCGCAGCACCGGGTTTCGTAACCTGCACCACATGCAGCCCGGCAGGCAGGCCGACGGGCGGATCGCACTCGACCGCCAGAAGCACAAAGCCGCCGCCCGCCTCGCCGAGCAGCCATGAAGGCTCACCGCCCACGCGCACCGGCGCATCGGGCATCACCTCCCCCGGCGCGAGCGGCCCGTTGCCGTCCCAGGCCGCTTGCAGCGTGCAGCCGTTCAGCGAGCACGGTTTCGAAAGTCGCCCCGAATTCACCAGCCGCCGCGCGAAGTCATGGTCCCGCGACAGCGCCAGAATGCTGTCGCGGAACATGCGCTCCATCGCACTCTTCGGCGTCATGAAAGATGTCGAGCGCGCCGAGTTCAGAATGTTCTCGTCGGCGCCGCGAAGGCGCTCCTCGTCATAGGTCTCGATCAGCGACGGCGGCGCGTCGCCCTTCACGACCAAAGCCAGCTTCCAGCCGAGATTGTCGATGTCCTGAATACCGCCATTGCCGCCACGCGCACCGAAAGGCGAAACGATGTGCGCGCTGTCTCCGGCGAAGATCACGCGGTCGTGCACGAAGCGTTCAAGTCTGCGGCACTGGAACGTGTAGACCGACACCCAGTCCAGCTCGAATTTCGAATGGCCGATCACCTTTTCGATACGCGGAACGACATTCTCCGGTTTCTTTTCCTCGTCGGGGTCGGCTTCGGGCCCAAGCTGGAGATCGATGCGGTAAATGTTGTCCGGCTGCTTGTGCAGCAATGCCGACTGCCCGTTGTGGAACGTCGGTTCGAACCAGAACCAGCGCTCGGATGGAAAGTCCGCCTTCATCTCCACATCGGCGATCAGGAAGCGCTCCTCGAACACCTGGCCGGCGAAATCGAGCCCCAACATTCTGCGCACGGGCGAACGCGCACCGTCGCAGGCGATCACCCAGGCCGCATCCATTGCATAAGGACCGTCGGGCGTCTCCACCTGAAGGCGCACATCGCTGCCCTTCTGCTCAAGGCCGACAACCCGGTTTTTCCAGCGCAAATCGATCAAGTCGGGAAAGTCGGCCGCCCGCTCCACCAGATACTGTTCGACATAATACTGCTGCAGGTTGATGAAGGCGGGCATCTTGTGCCCCTCTTCGGGCAACAGGTCGAAATTCCAGACTTCGCGATCGCGGTGGAAGAGCCGCCCCACCTTCCAGGTCACGCCCTTCTCGACCATCCGCTCGCCGACGCCCAGCCGGTCGAAAATCTCCAATGTGCGTTTCGACCAGCAGATGGCGCGGCTGCCCAGCGACACCACGTTGTTGTCGTCGAGAATCACAACAGAAACACCGCGCTGGGCCAGGTCGATCGCCGCCGCCAGGCCCACCGGCCCTGCCCCGATCACCGCCACGGGATACTGGCCGATATGCTCGCCGGCGAGTTCCGAAGGCGTCGTGTAGGGAAAGGGATTGTACTCGTAACGCGGCATTGGCTTTCGCCCTCCCGTTGAGCCGCTTTGTACGCGGAAAGAAACGGCTCGAACCTTCTTCCAGTTCACACGACCGGCATCGACTCCGCGCATCGGGTTGACGAGGCGCGACACGTCCCGCCGGCGTCAACGCCCCTCTCCCAACGACCCGGGAGAAGGGAATTGTCATCCTTACCGGCACGCCGTCCCCCAAAACGGGGCGACGGCTCGCTTTGTCGCGTTACCCCTGCAACGCGTCCCACATTTCCTTGTCGCGCTCGGCGGTCCAGATGCGCGGCGTGTCGATGCCCAGCGCCTCGTCATAAGCCCGCGCCACGTTGAACGGCAGGCAATGCTCGTAGATGGCATAGTCGGAGAATTTGGGATCGCATGCGGCGCGGCAAGCGTCCCACGCCTCCTTAAGCGTGCCGCCGCCCTGCGCCACGCGGGCCACCGGCTGATAGGTCGACATGACGAAATCGCCGGTCAGATCCAGCGCCTCGTTGACCATGTCCTGCCCCACGAGCGCGTCGCCGCGTCCCGGTGCGATGGCGTCGAGATCGAAAGCGCGGATTTCCTCCAGCGTCGCCGGCCAGTCGTGGAAGTGTCCGTCGCCGCAATAGCAGGCCGAGTGATATTCCACGATGTCGCCGGTGAACATCACATTGGCGTCCGGCACGAACGCCACGATATCGCCTGCCGTGTGGGCGCGGCCGAGGAACATCAGGTCCACCCGTCGCTTGCCCAGATACACCGTCATCGACTGCGAGAAGGTGGTGGTCGGCCAGGTCAGCCCTGGGATCGATTCATGCCCCTGAAACAGGCGCGGGAACCGCACGAACTCCGAATCCCAGTCCTCCCTGCCGCGTTCCACCACCATGGAACGAGCCTTGTCGCTCATGATCACGGTCGGCGCCTTGTAGGCCGAGGCGCCGAGCACGCGCACCGCATGATAATGCGTCATTACCAGATGGCTGATCGGCTTGTCGGTGACGGAACGCACCTTTTCGATCACCTTTTCGGCGAGCCGCGGCGTCGCCTGCGCCTCGATCACCATCACGGACTCGTCGCCGATGATGATGCCGGAATTGGGGTCCCCCTCGGCCGTGAAGGCCCACAGATCGCGGCCGATCTCGTCGAAGGAGATTTTCTTTTCCGTCAGATCGCCCGCGGATGCGAATTGCTTGGCCATTATGCGCCTTTCTCGTATTTCTGAACCGTCTGCTCGATTGCGCCGAAAATCGAATGGCCGTCGCCGTCCTTCATCTCGATACGCACCGTGTCGCCGAAGCGCATGAACGGTGTCTTCGGCTTGCCGTCATTGATCGTCTCGATCATGCGGATTTCCGCGATGCAGGAATATCCGACACCGCCCTCCTCAATCGGTTTGCCCGGCGCGCCATCCAGCTTGTTGGACACTGTGCCGGAGCCGATGATCGTACCGGCACAAAGCGGCCGCGTCTTCGCCGCATGGGCCACCAGCGTCGGGAAGTCGAAGGTCATGTCGATGCCCGCATTCGCCCGACCGAAGGGTTTTCCGTTGTAATCCACGCAAAGCGGCAGCGAGACCTTGCCGCCGTCCCAGGCGTCGCCCAGCTCCTCCGGCGTCACCGCCACCGGCGAGAAGGCCGAAGACGGTTTCGACTGGAAGAAGCCGAACCCTTTACCGAGTTCGGCGGGGATCAGGCCGCGCAACGACACGTCGTTGACCAGGACGACGAGGCGGATCGCTTCGCGTGCTTCCTCCGTCGTTGCGCCCATTGGCACATCGTCGACGATAACCCCAACCTCGCCTTCCATGTCGATCCCAAAAGCCTCATCGGCCATCACGATCGGATCGCGGGGCGCAAGAAACGTGTCGGACCCGCCCTGATACATCAATGGATCGGTCCAGAAACTCTCGGGCATCTCCGCCCCGCGCGCCTTGCGCACCAGTTCCACGTGATTGACATAGGCCGATCCATCCGCCCACTGAAAAGCGCGCGGCAGAGGCGAAAGCGCGTCGTGCTCATGGAAGCGCTCGGCCGGAACCGAACCATGATCCAGGCTTTCGGCAAGAGCTGCGAGATGCGAGCCGATTCGGGACCAATCGTCGAGCGCTGCCTGCAGCGTCGGCGCAAGAAAGGATGCGTCGGTGCAGCGGGTCAGGTCGCGCGAGACAACAACCAGTTTGCCGTCGCGCGTTCCGTTTTTCAGCGTGGCGAGTTTCATGCAATGTCCTTTATGCGTTGGGAAAGACGCGCAACCGGCGCAGGTCCATCGGACCGACGCCGATCATATCGCTTGTGAACGCTCCGGTCGATCAGGACCAGTCACCCTCCGGCGTGCCGTTGAAGCGCTTCTTCAGATCGGTCCAGCAGTCGATGTAATTCTCCTGCAACGTATCTGTCTCCGCGGCAAAACGGGTCAGGTGCTGCGGCAATCGGCTTTCGAACATGAAGGCCATGGTCTCCTCGAGCTTGACCGGTTTCAGCTCCCCGTGGCTCGCCTTCTCGAAACCGAAAGCATCCGGTCCGTGCGGCAGCATCATGTTGTGCAGCGAGGCGCCGCCTGGCATGAAACCCTCTTCCTTGGCGTCATACTGCCCTTTGATCAGCCCCATGAACTCGCTCATGATGTTGCGATGGTACCAGGGTGGGCGAAAAGTGTGCTCGGCAACCAGCCAGCGCGGCGGGAAGATCACGAAGTCGATATTCGCCGTGCCCTCCTCGCCGGATGGCGCGGTCAACACCGTGAAGATCGACGGATCGGGATGGTCGAACAGGATCGCGCCCACCGGCGAGAACGTCGAAAGGTCGTATTTGTATGGTGCGTAATTGCCGTGCCAGGCCACCACGTCGAGTGGCGAATGGCCGATCTCGGTCACATGAAACCGACCGCACCATTTCACGAACAGGCGGCAGGGTGTTTCCTTTTCCTCGTACCACGCAACCGGCGTCTTGAAGTCGCGCGGATTGGCCAGACAGTTCGCGCCAATCGGCCCACGGTCCGGCAGGGTGAATTTCGCGCCGTAATTCTCGCACATATAACCGCGCGCCGGCCCGTCCATGAGTTCGACCTGAAAGATCATCCCGCGCGGCAGGATGGCGATCTCGCCGGGCAGTATCTCGATAATGCCCATCTCGGTTTTCAGCCGCACGCCGCCTTCCTGCGGCACCAGCATCAGCTCGCCATCGGCGTTGAAGAAATAGTCGTCGACCATCGACGTGTTGAAAGCGTAGACATGGGTCGCCATGCCCGCCTGCCCCTGAACGTCGCCTGCCGTCGTCATGGTGCGCACGCCCGACAGGAAATCGCTCTCCTCATCGGGCATCGGCATCGGGTCCCAGCGCAACTGGCCCAGGGCCAATTGGTGATCGTTGTCATTGGGTGCGGATTTCCATGTGTCGAAATTGACGGCTTTGAAGCGGCCCGTATGCTTCACGCTCGGGCGGATGCGGTAGAGCCAGGAGCGCTCATTGGTGCCACGCGGCGCGGTGAAAGGCGACCCGGAAAGCTGTTCGGCATACAGTCCATAAGCCGGGCGCTGTGGCGAATTCTGCCCCTGCGGCAGTGCGCCGGGCAGGCTCTCCGTTTCGAAATCGTTGCCGAAACCCGGCATGTATTGCACGGTCATATGTTCCTCCATGCATGGGGATTCAGGAATTGGTTGCAATCGTAACCATGCCGAATGTAACTATCAACGACGCCGGAAGGAAAACCCGCAGTTTCACAAGGACCCCGATGCCCGATCCGACCATGCTCGCCCTGGAAGACTTCCTTCCCTATCGTCTGACGCGCCTCACCGATGCGATCAGCCGCGACTTTTCGCAGGCCTATCGCGCGCGGCTCGGTCTGACCCGGCCCGAGTGGCGCACGCTCGCCACGCTCGGCCAGTTCGGCACCATGACGGCAACCGAGGTCGGCGCGCATTCTGCGATGCACAAGACCAAGGTGAGCCGCGCCGTCGCCGCGCTGGAAAAACGCCGCTGGCTCGCGCGCGAGCCGGACACCCGGGACCGTCGGGTCGAGCGCCTTACGCTCAGCAAGATCGGTCAGAAGGCCTATGAAGACATGGTCCCGGTGGCTCACAGATTCGAGGCGGGCCTTCTTGCCCGCATGAAACCGGAAGAACGAAAGGCGCTTCTGGCCGGCCTCGCCGCGCTGGAGCGCGCCGCATTGACGGATTAGCGTTCACATTCCATATTAATGGTCAAATTGACCAGTTGAAATGACCTTTACTATGAAGACATTGACCGCGACCGAAGCAAAGAGCCAGTTTGCCGCCCTGCTTGGCGATGTCGAACGGGGTGAGACCATACTCATCACACGGCACGGCAAGACCGTGGCGCGCATTGTTCCCAATGAGATGGAAACATCTGCACAAATGCGCGCTGGCAACGCCGTCAGGAAGCTGCGGTCGCTGCGCGAGAGCCTGCCCAGAACCGGAACCTCGCTGGAGGACATGCTGTCATGGAAGCATGAGGATCACCGCTATTGACGCGGTTCGTTCTCGACGCTTCGATAGCCGCGGCCTGGCTCCTGCCCGACGAAGAGCATGAACACGCTCTTACGGTGCAGGAAAGTCTCCTCACATCGCAAGCCATCGTGCCGCCGATCTGGTGGTTCGAGATATGCAATCTGCTTATCATGTGCGAGCGTCGCAAGCGCCACACGCCTGCGATCACACAGGCCATTCTGAACGCGCTTTCCGACCATCCCATCTTCATCGAAGACGAGATCGATCCTGCAAACTTACTGCATCTCAGCCGTCTGCATGGCTTGACCGTCTATGACGCTTGCTATCTGGAGATCGCGCAGCGCCACGCCATGCCGCTGGCGACACTCGACCGCAAACTTGCCGCTGCTGCAGTCGCTGAGAACGTATCCCTGTTCGCCTCGTAAGCGCCCTACCAGCTCATCACCACCTTGCCGGCCTGGCCCGAGCGCATCGCATCGAAACCGTCGCGGAAGTCGTCGACCTCGATACGATGGGTGATGAGATCGCGCACATCGAGCCGCGTCTGCACCAGCGCGATCATCTTGTACCAGGTCTCGAACATTTCGCGCCCATAGATGCCCTTCAGATGCAGCATCTTGAAGATCACCTTGTTCCAGTCGATCTCGAAGCCCGCCGGCGCGATGCCCAGAATGGCGATCTTGCCGCCATTGTTCATGGCGTCGATCATGTCGCGGAAGGCGGGGGCCGCGCCCGACATTTCAAGCCCCACATCGAAACCTTCCGTCATGCCGAGCTGGCGCATCACTTCCGGCAGCGTTTCGTCCGCCGCGTTCATCGTGTGCTGAACGCCGAGCTTCTTCGCAAGCTCCAGCCGGCCCGGATTGATGTCGGTGATGACCACCTTGCGCGCGCCCACGGCCTGCGCCACCAGCGCGCCCATGATGCCGATCGGTCCCGCCCCCGTCACCAGCACGTCCTCGCCCACGAGATCGAAGGACAGCGCGGTGTGAACGGCATTGCCCAGCGGATCGAAGATCGCCGCGATCTCGTCTGGAATGTTGTCGGGGATCGGCACCACATTGTGCTGCGGCAGGGCGATGAATTCGGCAAACGCACCGGCGCGGTGAACGCCCACGCCCAGCGTGTTGTGGCACAGATGCCCGCGCCCCGCCCGGCAGTTGCGGCAATGGCCGCACACGATGTGCCCCTCGCCCGAAACGCGCTGGCCGGGCTTATACTCCGTCACCGCCGAGCCGACCTCCGTCACCTCGCCGACGAATTCATGCCCCGTCACCAGCGGCACCGGCACGGTGTTTTGCGCCCACTCGTCCCAGTTCCAGATATGCACGTCCGTGCCGCAGATCGCCGTCTTCTTGACCTTGATCAAGACGTCATTCGGCCCCACCTCGGGCACCGGCACCCGCTCCATCCAAAGCCCTTCCTCCGGCTTCGATTTCACGAGCGCCTTCATCATGTTGGACATGGTCGATTATCCTTCCAAAGCGAAATCTGCGATCCGCGCCCTACGCGATCACCCCAAGCTCACGCCCCACTTTCGCGAACGCCTCCACCGCGCGGTCGATATCGTCGGCCGAATGCGCCGCCGACATCTGCGTGCGGATGCGCGCAGCCCCCTTCGGTACCACGGGGAAGGAGAAACCGATCACATAGATGCCCTCCTCCAGAAGCCGCGCCGCCATCTTCTCGGCAAGGGCCGCATCGCCCAGCATCACCGGAATGATCGGATGGTCGGCGCCCGCAAGCTTAAACCCGTTCTTCTCCATCCCCGCGCGAAAGCGTGCCGTATTGTCGTAAAGCCTTTTGCGCAGGGCCCCGCCGCCCGCCACCATGTCGAACACTTTTAGCGAAGCCGCCGCAATCACCGGGGCCAGCGTGTTGGAAAAGAGATAGGGCCGCGAACGCTGGCGCAGCCAGTCCACCACCTCCGCCTTGGCACAGGTATAGCCGCCAGACGCCCCACCCAGCGCCTTGCCCAGCGTGCCCGTCATGATGTCGACGCGCCCTTCCACGCCGCAATGCTCCGGCGTGCCGCGCCCGTTTTCGCCCACGAAACCGACCGCATGGCTGTCGTCCACCATCACCATCGCATCGTATTTTTCCGCGAGATCGCAGACCGCGCCCAGATTGGCGACGATGCCATCCATGGAGAAAACGCCATCCGTCGCGATCAGCCTGAAGCGCGCGCCCTCGGCCTTCTTCAGGCATTCCTCAAGCGCTGCCATGTCGTTGTTGGCATAGCGATGGCGCTCGGCCTTGCAAAGCCGCACCCCGTCGATGATCGACGCATGGTTGAGCGCATCGGAAATGATCGCATCTTCCGGCCCCAGCAGCGTCTCGAAAAGCCCCGCATTGGCATCGAAGCACGAGGAATAGAGGATCGTGTCCTCATAGCCCAGAAAGCCCGAAATCTTCGCTTCCAGCGCTTTGTGCTCTTCCTGCGTGCCGCAGATGAAACGCACCGAGGCCATGCCATAGCCATAGCGGTCCAGCGCGGCCTTCGCCGCCGCGCGCAGTTCCTCATTGTCGGCAAGGCCCAGATAATTGTTGGCGCAAAAGTTCAGCACCGTCCGCCCGCCGCTCTCGATCTCGGCCGACTGCATGGAGGTGATGACCCGCTCGGACTTGTAAAGCCCCGCCTCTTTCAGGCCATCGAGTTCTAAGCGCAGATGGGAAAGAAAGGACGCGGTCATGAACACCTCGGATCGAACGGGAACAGGCTTTCCCTCCTCTACTACAGAGTGAGACCGCTTTCGACCATCGACTTTTCTGCAATGCTTCTCCGCCGCACCGCGAACCCGCCCGCCACCCGAAACGAAGAAAGAGGCAGGCGCCGCAGCACCCGCCCCTTCTCAATCCCAGCGCAAGATGCGCGCGTCACCCGATCAGAAAAACGCCTGCAGCCCTGTCTGCGCGCGGCCGAGGATCAGCGCGTGAACGTCATGCGTGCCCTCATAGGTGTTCACCGTTTCCAGGTTCTGCGCATGGCGCATCACGTGATATTCGATCTGGATGCCATTGCCGCCGTGCATGTCGCGGGCCATCCGCGCAATATCCAGCGCCTTGCCGCAATTGTTGCGCTTGACGAGCGAGATCATCTCCGGCGCCATCTTGCCCTCGTCGAACAGCCGGCCAACCCTGAGGCTCCCCTGAAGCCCAAGCGCGATTTCCGTCTGCATGTCGGCAAGCTTCTTCTGAAAGAGCTGCGTTTGCGCCAGCGGCTTGTCGAACTGCTTGCGCTCCAGCCCATATTGCCGCGCCCGGTGCCAGCAATCTTCCGCCGCCCCCATCGCGCCCCAGGAAATGCCATAGCGCGCGCGGTTCAGACAGCCGAACGGCCCACCGAGCCCTTCCGCATTGGGCAAAAGCGCATCCTCGCCCACGTCCACGCCGTCCATCACGATCTCGCCGGTGATCGAGGCGCGCAGCGAAAGCTTGCCGCCGATCTTCGGCGCGGAAAGCCCCTTCATGCCCTTTTCCAAGACGAAACCGCGGATCTTGCCGCCATGGGCCGCCGATTTCGCCCACACCACGAACACATCGGCAATCGGCGAATTGGAGATCCACATTTTCGAGCCGGTCAGCCTGTAGCCGCCGTCGATCTTGTCGGCGCGCGTCTTCATGCCGCCGGGATCGGAGCCCGCATCCGGCTCGGTCAGGCCGAAACAGCCGATCCACTCGCCCGACGCCAGTTTCGGCAGATATTTCTTGCGCTGTTCTTCCGAGCCATAGGCATGGATCGGGTACATCACCAGCGAGGACTGCACGCTCATCATGGAGCGATAGCCCGAATCGATGCGCTCCACCTCGCGCGCCACCAGCCCGTAGGACACATAGCCGGCCCCCACGCCGCCATACTCCTCCGGCACCGTCACGCCCAAAAGCCCCGCCGCGCCCATCTCGCGGAAGATGTCCGGGTCGGTTTCCTCGTTCATATATGCATGCTCGATGCGGGGGCTAAGCTTGTCGGCGGCGAAGGCGGCGGCCGCATCGCGGATCATGCGCTCTTCATCGGTGAGCTGCTCTTCCATGAGGAAGGGATCGTCCCACACGAACGTCGATCTGGATGATTTCGCCGCGGATTTCTGTGCTTCCATGTTCATTCATGCCTTCCTGATGCGGTTGCGCTCTTTCGAGCCTTCTGCAGCCAGATGGTCTCACCTGACCTCCGCGCAAATGCGGAAAAACCAATAGCCAAAACGTGCCTTGCGCGCCGCAAGGGCGCATGCACTCCTGACGCCTGAGCGGAGCATACAGCATCCTATGCCAAATTACTTCAAGCTTAAAATGATTTTTTGGAAGGGGATTGTGACGGAAGGGGATGGATGGGGGGAGTTTCATGACGGTCGTTTGCTGTCGAAGTTTGGTATCCCGAAAGCGAACTCTCAAAGCGATGACGTTGATTTGGCTCGGTTCCGTAAGCATTATGAAGTAATAGTTATCGCGATATCAAAGCTGGCTATCATTCAACGCGCGAATTGGGACGTTAAAGGATTCAAAGTGGCTGCTGACCTCACTCGATCTACTGCTCGCGTGTACGGCGCGTTGACCGCGTTGGGAGACGGGTCAACCGACTTGCTGGAACGTTTGTTGCCATTCTTCGAACCGATATTGCGGCCGTCCCAGGGCAATCGCTTCGATGCCGAGTCCTTCGCGCGGGAGGTCCGAGAGAGCTATAGGTGGAATTTCAATACTGACGTGGTGGAGGTTTTTGTACCAAGACTTGTTGGCGCGGGCTGGCTGACTCCCGACCAGCCAGCTGCCGAGGTAACGAACTACACGATCACGCTACCTGATCAGATATTGAACGTCGAATTGGAGGCTACCGCGGAGAGCGAACTACGAGCAGTCTCTGAGCAATTTCAAACCTTCGCGCAAGAGCTGTCGCCGCTCACGTCGATCCCGAGAACGGTTGAGGAGTTTGAGGACATATTGATCGAGTGGCTTCTTTACATCGAAGCCTATAGCGAAAAGAATATCGAATTTTCCACTCGCACCGAAAAAGCACCCTCGGGAACGCTGCGGCAGGTGGTAGAG
This sequence comes from uncultured Nitratireductor sp., assembly GCF_913053745.1. Classification (GTDB taxonomy): domain Bacteria; phylum Pseudomonadota; class Alphaproteobacteria; order Rhizobiales; family Rhizobiaceae; genus Nitratireductor. The sequence goes on along the minus strand of NZ_CAJXGF010000053.1, from coordinate 2,381 downwards.
ATACCTCGCACAACCAACTTGAAAGACGAGGAGCGCTTTCTGTGTGCGAGATTTGTTGAACACGCAGTGAATCGCGACCCCAAGGCTGCCGAAACGCTTTCACGTATCGCATCTATCGGCCTACTTACGGAAGTCGTCCAAGACTTCGTCAAACCTGTTACTCCGGTGGAGACGTCAAACCTAGTAGTCTATCTGGATGCACCGGTCGCTATGGAATTATTGGGCGTGTCCGGTAAGGCCGCCAGAGAAAACACTGAGCCTGTTGTTGCGGAATTGAAGCGGATAGGCGCGAATGTGCGCACCTATGGCCAGAGCATTGATGAGATCAAGCACAACTTGGCAGCCGTTCTCAAAAGCGTGCGTCCGACTGGGCCTACCGCACAAGCTATTGCTAGAGGCGATGTCATGCGGGAATTCGTGGCGCAAGTCGCAGCAGACCCTGAGACGTATTTGGAAGCTGAAGGTATTGGCACTACTTATCGAACACTCGATCAGACACCGTCTGAACATGCTTATTTCACGGAAGACCACCGAACCGAGATTTACGGTGCGCTCAATTTCCAGCACAAACCACATGCGAGAGAGCATGACGCCACCGTGACTACGCTGATAATGAGACAACGTCGAGGCCACGAGAATCGCGATATATTCAAGTCTCGCTTCCTATTGATGACTAGAAATGGGCTACTCGCTCAACTCGTTCGTAGAAAATGTGGTGAGATGGGGCTGTTGTCCCCATCATCCATCCCGCCTGTCGTTCACCGCCGTGTTCTCACTGCATCGATGTGGTTGCGAACTGGGCTAGGCGCAAAGGACCTAGAGGTGCCGAAACGCCTGCTCTTGGCAAACTGCGAGCGTGTCCTCGCTATCCGGCCGAGTGTAGTTGATGCGGTGAAAAAGCTGACAGATGAGCTAGGCGATGAGGAGAAAACGCGGCAACTGGACCTGCTCGTGAGCCAGCACCGAAGTACTCAGATGCTAATGGATAAAACGCTTGGTGCTCCCGGCGTCCCTACCAAAGAGAACCTGGGCGAGTTGTTCGAGCAGATGTTGCACCCGCACATTGAAAAAGAGCGGAAACAGAGAGACGAAGCTGTCAGAAAGGAAAAGGAAAAAGGGAAGAGCCGCGTCGAGAAAGCAAGGGGAGAACTCAAGAAGGCACAAGCCGCCAAAGACGCTGCGGCGAAACAACTCAATGAGAGGCAAGCTGAAGACCTTGAAACCATGGAAGCACTTTGCAGGGACGTCGAGAGGTCTTTGAAAAAACGCAGGCGCAATCGGGGTTTGTTTGGCGGAGCTCTTACCCTCTTATTTTGCTCTCCTCCTCTATTGGGACCTTCTGCTTGGCAAAACTACCTCTCGTTCGTTTTGGCACTCCCACTTGGATATTGGACGATCACTGGGAACAAATTGATTGGGACACACACAACAGAAGACTATGCTAAGACGTTATTGTCGAAGACCGCTAGAGAGCGGGGTCTCACAACCAAGGCTTCTCGGTTTGAGGTGACGTGGAAAGGGAACAGCTTTCAGATTTCGCCAATCAAAGACACAGATAAGCTTATTTGAACACAGCCGGGCTTTTTGTGTGCCGCGCAGCGTTGTGTAGGGCCGGCGGCTTCCGGCCCCGAACACGCCGACAATGGAGTGTGCCGAACATCTTCCCATCTAGGGGAAAATTTGCGGCGGGAGCGTTTTCGCCAATCGCCAAGGGCGCGGAAGAGCGGCACCCCGGCCCCGCTTCTCAATAGGTCCCAGGTCAAGCCCGGGATGACGGGGAGCGGTGCGGGTGAACGCCGACACAGCCCTCGCCCTGAGCTTGTCGAAGGGCGAGGGCGGCATGAAGCGCGGCAGCGGCAATCGTAGTGCATGCCTTCACCCCCGCCCTTCGACAAGCTCAGGATGAGGGTGAAGGCTCGGCGATGCCGCGACTGTGGAAAGGCACCAGCGCCCGCGCCCCCTTCTCCCCGCGAGCGGGGAGAAGGTGAGGATGAGGGGCGAGCGGTGAGGGTGCAGAGTGAAATGAAGCCATCTCCGCTTCGTCATCCTCGGGCCTGACCCGAGGATCCATGCCGGTCGGCCAAAACCCGTCCGCAACGGTCACGGAATGGATCCCCGGATCAAGTCCGGGGATGACGAACGCGGAGGAAAGGCGCACCAACACATAAAACTCCACCAATTTTATCCCCGCCCGCAAATCCGCACCTATAATCTCCCCATCGCCCTTGTCGGGAACCGGGTCCGGAGCCGGGGATCAGGAAGGGCGGCGGCAGCCTCCCCCTTGGGCATCGGTGGTCCAAGGCTTGTGAGGGCCCGCGACAGGCCGGCGGCCGGTTTCAAGACCGGTTGCGGAGAAGCCGCTAGGGCGAAACCCGTCCGAG
>NZ_CAJXGF010000052.1 GCF_913053745.1 uncultured Nitratireductor sp. | reverse complement strand
AGAGACGGCACCAAGATAGGTCCAGTATAGAAGCTGCGCGCGTGTCTTCGCGGTTGGCTGCGGCACCTCCGCTTCCACGAGCAGTCTCTCAATATACTCCTGCCGCCTGCGGTCGATGGCGCTCACAGCTTGTGCGGCAGCTATGTTGTTGTCAGCCCAGGCGCGCATGCGAGGCTCAAGTCCGGAACCGCCTTCAAATGCAATGCGTAGGAGCGCGTTCAGGCGCTGTTCCGGGGCTTCGAACCGCTCAATCTCGACGATGATCGAGTCGGTTGCCAATTGTTTCCAACGGTCGATTATCTTGCGATGAAAATCGTCAAGGCCGGTAAAATGCCAATAAAAGCTACCTCGCGAAACGCCTAGCTTGCGCGCCAGCACGTCTGCCTTCAAGGCATCGAAACCCTCTCGGGCGAGCGTCGCCATGGCGAAATCGATCCAGTCTTGCGCGCTCAGTCGCTTGGCCATGATCTGAACCATACAGTGATGTATTGACAGGTGCAAACTCCGGAATATGGTACGAACCATACATATCTGTATGGAGCGATGAAGGATGCGAGACCTTGGACTTCAGGCTTCCGGCGCTCTGGCCATTTTCATCGCCGTCATGCACGGTGCCATTGCAGAGTTGCGGATATTCGCCAAGGTGAGAATCGAGCCGCGCGGTTCGAGCGTTCTGTTGCGAATGGTCTGGCAAGCCAGCACCGTCAGCTGGATCGCGATAGGTGTCCTGCTGATCGCAACGCCTTCGTTCGGCTCTCAATCCGCGCGCCAATGGATCATCGCGATTGCAATTTTTGTTTACGGGTATGCGGCCTTGGGAAATGCCATCGCCACCCGAGGGCGCCACATCGGCTGGATGCTGATGAGCACCGTTGTCATGCTGGCGATGGCAGGAATTTAGCGGCGATACAATACGCACGGGCGCACGGTAAGGAATTGGCTATCATGCCGCCGACAGCAGGGAGGTGTTTGCGGAGATGTCACAGAAAGCGTCAGTAGATATCAAGGAACTGGAGACACGCATTGCCAGGAGGCTTCTGCTCGTCTGTCTCTTCTTCTTTCCTCTGGTTGCGGCAATTAACGCGTCATCAATCGTATCCGAGTCGTCCCGGTCGGGCATGCAACTGGATTTGCGTATCCCGTGGGCGCTCGAACTGACCAGCATGGTTGCCATCGTCCTTCCAATCATGCTTGCGGTCCACCTCGAACGCCGTTTCCCGCTCGATGAACCAGATCGTCTGCGTTCGTTTGCCGCCCTTTGTGCCGGCAGCCTTGCCTTTTCTCTTCTCCATATTGTCGGAATGGCCGTGCTCCGTTCCGTTGTCATTCCTTCGATCAACGGTGAACCATATGAGCTCCTTGCCCATCCCGTTCGGGATTTCTTGTACGAGTTCCGAAAGGATATCTTTCCCTATGCCGTCGTCATCGGTTTGCTGACCCTCTATCGCAAATTGGAAAAGAGCCGCCTTGCCGCCAACGCAGAGCCAACCGAAGCACAAGAAACCGGTCGATTAACACTCAAGTCAGGTGGAGGAACGATCTTCATCGACGCGCAGACCGTTGAATGGGGGCGAGCGGCCGGGAACTACGTCGAGTTGAAGGCTGCCGGAAGGCTTCATTTTCCGCGCGTCACACTCGCGGCGCTTGAGAAACAGCTACAAGCCCTGAATGTCGACGTCATGCGGGTCCATAAATCCCATATCGTGAATCGAGCGTCGATCCTGGAAGTCTCGCCTACAGGCGAAGGCGATCTTTGGATCAAACTCAAGGATGGCGCCGAGATCAAGGGATCGCGGCGCTATCGTGCGCAAGCTGGGTTCTGACCGATGGGGCGGATATACGATTGCGCGGTTTACCGTTGCGACATCAGGCCAGTCTCGTAGATCAAACGCCTCCGGTCGGCCTGACCCTGAAGGTATCCGGCGATGGAATCGGCAACATCCGTATCTCCAGCGTCCACCGCAATGAGATGAACCGAGGCACGCTCCACCAGCCAGCCAAGTTTCTCGGTGGCCGATATAGCGTCTCTCCGCCTTTTCCGAGCGGCGCATCCCGGCTCTGATCCGGTCCAGCACCATAGCCATCGATGGAAAGGGAGAAATTGGCGATCATCACTCTGGCCATGCGATATCCTCTCCGCGCGCCGGCCGACCAACCAACGAAGAAGAGCCGCTCCAACTCATCTGCTCCCGGCTGCGCCAGAACGGTGACGTTGTCGTTGTTACGGCGCCAACAGTCCTGTCTAATTTCCGTCAGAGATGGTGTACTGATCCCAATAACCGGCCTTGGGCTCAATCTGTTGGACCACATCGACCAAAACGCCCGCCGGATCACGTGTCATAAAGCGCCGCTGTCCCCAATCTTCGTCGGTCAGAGGGTGGATGATCGGTACTCCCTCGCCGCTCAACCGCTCGAACACGGCGCTGGCATCGTCCACTTCCACCGTCAAAATCATTCCCAACCCGTTGAAAGCTTCCGGTCCGGGTGGGTTAGAGGGGTGGTCGGGGAGCATCAAGGCAAGAGTGGCGCCACGTGCATCTTCTGCAGCCGGACCGGACAGGTAAACGAACCAGCTTGCCTCGAAAACGGTATTGAAGGCGAAATGCGTCACATAGAACTCCTTGGCCTCGGCCATATTCGGAGTCGTGATAAGCGGATAGAGGTCGCGAACGCGCATTCGGGTTTCTCCTTTGGTGAGTTCCGCTTTCGCCATGGCCGCATGTCCTTGATTCATCAGTCCGGCCGCCGACATCAGGACAAGTTGCAACGATCTGCGTCGTGTGATTTCGGTCATTGCAGGCATCGCACGTTTGACCGGCATACGGGTACCTTTCACACTCGTTTCAGAAGATGAATCGACCGGGCGGGTCGTCAGGCTGTTGGTAAGAAGACGCCCTGCTTCCCAGCCTCGCTCAGCGCTTCACCAGATAGCGAAGCAGCATCAGGCCGTCTCCGAGCCGGGCATTCTCAGCGAGTTCGAATTTCGCCGCCATGCCTTCCGGGAAAAGCTTGAGGCCGCGCCCCAGAATGACGGGGTAGAGGATCATCGTTACCTCATCGACGAGCCCTGCGGCGAAGAGAGCGTGACAGAGCGAGGCACTGCCAAAGACGATGATGGTCCCGTTCGTCTCTTGCTTGAGTTCCGAGACGGCGGTCGCGATATTGCCTTGCAGTGTTTTGGTGTTGGTCCATTCAGGCGTCACGACAGTTGTGGAAGCGAGATATTTCGGCATGGCGTTCATCTTGTCGGCGTAGGCCGACTTCACGGTCGGCCAGACCGGGGCGAAACCGTCATAGGTACGGCGACCGAGAAGCACCGCATCGGCTTCCATCAGTTCGCGTTCCTTGAATGCATCGCCTTTGGGACCACGGCTGTAGTCGCCGGTCCAGTCGCCCAGGCCGGAACCTTCCATTCCGACGGGGTCTTCGATAACACCGTCGAGCGTGACATATTGCGAAACGACAATACTTGCCGCCATCATGCATCTCCTGTTCGGGGCTGCGTTTGTCCCGGAAAGGGGAGACGCAACGACAATGTGATCCCCGACACATCGAATGCTGGGATCATCGAGTTGGGTGCCAGTCTGTCGGCCGGATATGCCCGTTGGAAGCGTCTTGGGATAGCCGGCGGTTCTGTGTGATGAGCGGCGGCGACCACGCGACCGGGCGCATGTCCACCCTTCGCAGCCTGCCGAAGTGGTTCGCGAAGCTGTCCGATCCGCATCGAAATCCGATCGCCGGACGGTTGCGCGTCGCTCATCACGAATACCGTGTGCAGGGTCTCGCTGCCGAAGACAACCTTGTTCAAGCCATCACGCGAGCCACTGAAATGTCGCGTAAAATTGCGCGAGAAAGCGATGTCTGCCAACGTAGGAGAAGAATGGTCGTGGGAATGATGATGGCAAACGTGATTGATGCTGCGAACAGCCTGCTTCCGAAAGATCAGCGATTGAAGCTGTCTATCAAGTGAAGTTCGATTCACGTGCCGGCGACGTTTCCCGCAAAGGTCTGCGCCAAATTGCAGATTGGCGTCTTTCTTGGGAATGCGCCGCTGTTCTCCGAGGCAGTCTAAGGAGACACTGGTTTGCGCGCCAGAAGACGTCTACCACCCGGCCATTCCAGGATCCCGGGCTTCTGCCGGAAGAGCATTGATGTCCGTGTGGCAGTGCGGGTTGGAGATCTGCGTACCGGTGTTTGATGTCTGAGTGACTCCAACTCGTGGAGTGTGACCTGCGGCAAACCCTAAAGGCCGCAATCCTTCGCTGTTGCGCGGATTTTTCGCTTCGAGATCATTTGTGATTTGTGGAGTTTGTGTTGGCCACGACGAAGCCTAGTTTGACGCGCATCAATGTGCCTGTTTCCTCCGCTGTGAGATGATGAAAGAATGCGGTCGGGGAAATGGGAAGGACTAGGGGTTATGACCGGATCGAGCTGGCAGTGTGCTGGCTGCGGATCTCATCAGAAAATGCGCAAGATCGATAAATTCCGAACATTGCGTGTTGAGATCGCGACAGTGACAGGACATCCGTTGTTGAACGAAGAGTACGAGTTGTGTCCCAATTGTCAGAATCGACTTGTAAAATTGGCAAGCATGAAGAATTGGGCGAGTTTCTTGGTTGAAGACGACGGAGGGTCGTGACGGGTTTATTGCCTTATGGCCTTACGCCCGCATTTTCTTCCTTTATCCGATTGGGGCAAACACAACTATGTTGTTAGCCAACTGTTCCATTCGATTTGAAGTTTGAAGGCAACCCGATAAAGTCGGATCCGGGCTCATTTGTTGGGCGGCGGAGGCGACTGCAATGGGGGAGGGCGGTTTCGAAATGGGGTGTTTCGGATATGACCGTCAAAAATTCGATGACAGCATCTTCGATGAAGTTCCGCAAGACGCCGGGCCACGGTTGGCGACGTTCAGAGGCGGTGTGACTCATGTCATTCGCCCTCCCGGTTCACAAAAAGTCGCGCGCAGCGAACACAATCTCGTCAGTATCATGCTGGAACCGTCGGCCAATCTACAGAGCGCCATCAGCAGTGACAGCGCCCAAACCTTCGATGCCGTGCCCGGCGCGCTCGTCATCACGCCGGCTGGTGCGGATGCAACTGTTTCCTGGTCGAGCACAAGGGAAAACATCACCGTCGTTCTCCCTACAGAGGGCGTGGACGAGCTGATCGAGCACGAATTCCAACAGGTAAATCGAAAGTTCTCGCCCGTCCCGTTGGGCACGGTCGATGCCTGGGCTTTGAGCATTGCGCGGCAGATGAAGGCTGAATTCATTCAGCCGCACGCCCCAAACGAACTCTATCTCGATTCGCTGATCACCGTCCTGGGGGTGCATCTGCTGCGCAACTATGCGGGTGTTCGCAAGCCCTGGACCACAGCATCCGGCGGCCTTTCGCAGCAGCAGGCCAGATTGGTTGCCGAATATCTGGAAAACAATTTTGCCGGCAAGGTCTCTGTAGCCGAACTGGCCAGAGTGGCCGGATTATCGCATCACTATTTCATTCAAGCATTCGCCAGGAGTTTCGGGAAACCGCCGCATCGCTACCTCATCGACCGCCGTCTCGATTTCGCTGAGGAGTTGATTCTCGGCGGCGACTTGCCGATTGCGAACGTCGCTTATCTGAGCGGTTTCTCAAGCCAAAGTCATCTCACCGCGACCATGCGCAAGCATCGGGGCAGAACGCCGATGCAGGTAAGGCGCGGACGATAGTCGGTGTTGCCACTTTGCTCCCGCGGTCAGTGTGAAGATTCGCGTACCCATGTAGATGTTGATCTTACATCGATCCTAGAATTATTTGTTTTTCTCGAAATGTCGAAGCTTTGTGAAAAGAAGCGTAGTTTCTTGAAAGACACGGCGGCTAATTTTCGTGCTCACTGCCGACGCGATTTGTTCGGGTCGGCTCCGCTTTCGTGGAAAATGCGGCAATAGATTTTCGTCGCGGAAGGGGGAGTGCCGACCCGAATCTTGATGTTCGAGGGGGCCTCCGTTCATGCGAAAGTCGATTTCGCCGACGCCAGCGCTGTGCAGTTCCTATTTTCGTCACAGCCTGATTTTCCGACGCCTTTACAACTGTTTTGCAACGGTCTTCCTGGTTATTGCAGTTTGGCTGGCAACGGGACTTGCGAACGAGGCAAGAGCTCAGGTGCCGCCACCTTTTGCCGGTTGTACATCCGACATGTATATGGCGCAGGGCAATCCGACGACGCTGTTGCAGTTCGATACCTCCACCAATCCCTTCGTCTTCAATCCTCTCGGCACAGCGTCCCGCCGCTACAATGCGGCAGCTTTCAATCCCGCTGACAGTTACATTTACGCAATCGACAGAAACGCGGCCGGGACGCGCAATATCCTGCTTCGCGTCGGTAGCAACGGCCAAGTGCAGAATCTCGGGATTATCTCTGGCGGCGGTGTTAACGCCGTTGTTGGGTATCACAATGGTGAGATTGGTTCGGACGGCTTCCTCTACATTAAGCAGGAAACCGATCGGATGTTCCGGGTCGATATCAACACATTGACCGCGACAGCAATCTCCTTGTCACAAGCGGTCAACAGCTCTGATCTCGCATGGCACAACGGGCGGCTTTATGCACAGCACAGAGACAATGGCCGATTAGCTTCGATCAATCCGAACAACGGGAACGTAACCTTTATTGGCCCGACGCGCCCATCACGCGTGTTCGGTGCGATGTTCGGTGCATCGAACGGCATTTATGGCGGCGACAACAATGGCGGTTTCTACAAGATCGACCTTGCCACTGGCGCCACGACGCTGATTTCCAACTCACCCGGCTCGGGTAACAATGACGGTGCAAAATGCTACAGCACACCGCTCACCTTTGCCGCGGATCTCGCGGTCAGCAAGACTGATTCAAGCCCGACCTATACACCGGGTGAGGACACCGTTTACACGATCGTTGTCTCCAACTCTGGGCCTTTCGGTGTGCAGGGTGCCGCAATCAACGACCCGCTCCCGGCCGGGATAACGACCGCCAACTGGAGCTGTGCGGCGGCTGGCGGGGCCGAATGCGGCCAGGCGAACGGCAGTGGCGGCATCGGCACGACGGCCAACCTGCCGGTTGGCGCCACGGTCACTTACACAATGACCGTGAGCGTGCCGTCGAATTTCACGGGCGATCTGACGAACACCGTCACTGTGACGAACCCTTCCGACTCGCCCGACCCCGACACGAGCAACAACACGGCAACCGATACTGATGTTTCCGTTCCCATGCTGACGCTTGAAAAGCTGGTGGTCAACGACGCGGGTGGCACGGCGACGCTCACGGATTTCACGCTGACCGCGAACGGGCCTACCAATATTTCCGGTGTCAGTGGTAGCGCCACCGTTACCGATGCGCCGGTCGCGGTCGGAACCTACACGCTCAGCGAAACCAATCGGCCCGGTTACACGCCCAGCGATTATAGCTGCGTTATCAATGGGGGGGCACCCGTTCTCGGGAACGCTGTCACACTCGCCAATGGTGAGCGTGCGGTTTGCACGATCACAAATGAAGACGATGCCGCGACGCTGACATTGCGCAAGACGGTGGTCAACAATGACGGTGGAACGAGCGTCGTCGGCGACTTTACCCTGACGGCTTCCGGGCCCGCCAATATTTCCGGCGTGACGGGCGACGCCTCAATCACGGCGGTGCCGATCCCCGCCGGCGCCTACACGCTGGGTGAAGTGGCGGTGGCGGGATATTCCGCGGGTATCTATCGGTGTTCGATCAACGGCGCACCGATCGTAGTCAGCAACAACGTGACGCTCGCCAACGGTGATAGCGCGGTTTGCACGATCACCAATGACGATACGCCTCCGGCCGTGACGATCGCCAAGGCGCTGGTCGGCGAATCCGGCTCGTTGCCGAACACACCCGAGCCCGGGGAAACGCTGACCTACGAGATCGCACTCACCAATACTGGCGGCCAGGCCTCCAACTACGATCTGATTGATGTGCTGGATGGCAATGTCACCTTTGTGAGCGCCGACAATGGCGGTGTGCTTTCGGGGAACGAGGTGCAATGGACCGGCCTGACCGTTCCCGCGCAGGACGGCGGCACGCCCGGAGAGCTGGTGCTGACCGTCACGGTAACGGTGAATGCCCTGGCGCCAGGCGAGCAAGTCGCCAATCTCGCAAAGCAGCCGGGCGATCCGGACCCGGCCTGCCCGTCGGCGCAATGTGTCGTCATTCCGCCACCCCCCTTTATCGAAGTCGAAAAAACTTTGATCGGCGAGAGCGGCGGCACATTGGCCGGCACCGCCGAGCCGGGCGAGCAACTTACCTATCAGATCCTGCTGACCAATCAGGGCAGCGCCACCGCGACCTACGCTCTGCGTGATCGTCTCGACGACAATACGTCGTTCGTCTCCGCAACCAATGGCGGGGCGCATTCCGGCGGCAGCCCGGATGGCGGTCAGGTCGACTGGACGAACCTTGCCGTTCCTGGCGCCAGCGGCGGAACACCAGGCACACTTGCGCTTCAGGTTGTGGTTTCTGTCGTCGACCCTCTGCCGGCGGGCGTCACCAGCCTTACCAATATTGCATTCGATCCCGGTGAGCCGGAGCCGGCATGTCCATCACCGCAATGCGCAACCGTGCCGACGGAGGGCAACGTTTCCATCGTCAAGTCGCTTACTGGCGAAAGTGGTGTAGAGCCGGATGTCGCCGAGCCCGGCGAGCAACTGACCTATGAAATCACCCTGACCAACACCGGTGGCATCGCCAACAATTACTCCGTCGACGATGTGCTCAGCGCCAACACGACCTTCGTCAGCGCCACGCCGACGGGAAATCTGAGTGGCGGCACCTATACATGGTCAGGCCTGACAGTGCCTGCGCACGATGGGACAACTCCCGGCGAACTCGTTCTGTCCATCACCGTCGCAGTCACGGATCCGCTGCCCGATGGAACGGTGGAGTTCACCAACATCGCCAAGGAAACGGGCACGCCCGATCCTGTGTGTCCGTCCGACCAGTGCGTCACGATCCCGGCGTCGCCAAGCGTTTCGATGGCCAAGTCGCTGACGGGGGAGAGCGGCAGCCAGCCCGGAATCGTGGAAGCCGGCGAGCAACTCACCTATACGATCACGCTGACCAATCAGGGCGGCGAGGCAACCGGATTCGCTGTCGAAGACTATTTCGACCCGAATACGTTTTTCGTGAATGCGACCAATAGCGGTCAGTTGGCGGGCGACCATATTGCCTGGTCGGGTTTGACGGTCCCTGCCCATGACGGCGGCAACCCGGGACAATTGCTGTTGACGGTGATCGTCGATGTGGCCGATCCCTTGCCGAATGGCGTGACCAGCGTGTCCAATATCGTCAAGCGACCGGGCGCTCCCGACCCGGTCTGCCCATCCGATCAATGCGTCGAGACGCAGACGGAAGCCAAGATTTCTCTGACCAAGGAACTGTTCGCAGAGAACGGTGCTTCAGCAGGCATAGCCGAGCCCGGTGAAGAGCTCACTTATCGGATCACGGTTTCCAATGACGGTGGGGCCCCGATCAGCGGATATGCCGTACAGGACGCACTCGACCCCAACACCAGCTTGATGAGCGCGAATCCCTTAGGCTCATTGTCCGGCGGCGTCTACACCTGGAGCGGTCTGACGGTTCCGGCCCATGATGGAACGAACCCGGGTTCAGTGGTGCTGGAGATCGTCGTCGCAGTTGACGACCCATTGGCCGATGGCGTCACGCAGCTGTCGAACATTGCCAAACAGCCCGGCGATCCCGACCCGGTCTGCCCCTCCGATCAATGCGTTATAATCCCCAGCGAAGGTGCGGTGTCGATTACCAAGTCACTGGTTGGGGAAAGCGGTTCGCAAGCTGGAATCGCCGAAGCGGGCGAGACACTCACCTATGAACTGACCCTGACCAATCCTGGCGGTGCGGTCACGAACTATGCCGTCCAGGATGTTCTGGATCCGAATACGGTTTTCGTCTCGGCGTCGAATGGCGGTGTGGATAATGGCACGACGGTTGACTGGGCTGGATTAACGGTTCCCGGCTATGCCGGAGGTGCGCCGGGTTCACGCGTGCTCACGGTTGCCGTGCGGGTTAGCGATCCGTTGCCGACCGGCGTAGTCGAACTGTCGAACATTGCCAAGAAGCCCGGCGATCCCGATCCGGCCTGTCCGTCGCCGCAATGCGTCGTCACACCATCCGAAGGATCGGTGACGATCGCCAAGGCGTTGGTGGGTGAAAGCGGCACGCAGGACGGCGTGGCGGAAGCCGGTGAAACGCTGAACTACACCATAACCCTGACAAATAATGGCGGCGAGGCCACCGGTTACGCCGTGCAGGACGTACTTGATCCGAATACGGTTTTCGTCTCCGCCTCGAATGGGGGCGTGGACAACGGCACGACGATCGACTGGAGTGGCCTGACGGTGCCGGCCTATGCGGGTGGCACACCAGGCGTGCTGGTGCTGACCGTCGACGTGCAGGTGGCGGACCCGCTGCCGGCCGGGGTTTCGCAGGTCCTCAATATAGCAAAGAGACCGGGCGATCCCGACCCCGCCTGTCCATCGGACCAATGTGTGGTAACGCCCTCTGACAACATGGTGACGATTGCCAAGGCCCTGGTTGGCGAGGATGGCGCTGCCGCTGGCACGGCCGAGCCCGGAGAAACGCTCACCTATGAGATCAGTCTGTCGAACGATGGCGGCATAGCCAACAATTATTCGGTCCAGGACGTGCTCGATCCTAACACGGTCTTCGTTTCCGCGACGAATGGCGGTGTCGACAACGGCGCGACCATCGATTGGGGCGGGCTCACCGTGCCGGCCCATGACGGTACGAATCCCGGCACGCTGGTGCTCACGGCCGAGGTCCGCGTCGTCGACCCGTTGCCTACAGGTGTTACCGAACTGCGCAACATTGCCAAGCAGCCCGGTGAACCCGATCCGACCTGTCCTTCGGACCAGTGTGCGATTACGCCTGCGCAGGACGCGAAACTCGTCCTTGCGAAGAGCGGCGCCTATGAAGACAGCAATGGTGACGGCGTTTCCAGCATTGGCGATCTGATCCGCTACACGTTCACCGTGCGCAATGACGGCAATGTCGAGCTTCAGGACGTCACGCCGGTTGACGACGGCCCGACTTTCGACGGAACGGCGGGCGCTGGCCGCCTCTCCGAGTATGCACCCAAGCAGGCCACGCTGGCGCCGGGCGGCGAGCAGGTCTTTACCGCCACCTATGCCCTGACGCAGGCGGATATCGACCTCTCCGCGGGCTTGACCGACTCTGTTGAAAACACGGCAACGGCCCGCGGCTATGCCAATGGGAACGTTGTGAACGGGCGCCCGGTGGAGTCCAACGAGAGCGCATCCCTGCTGGCGTTGCCGGCGGCTGCCAGCAATATTTCTGTCGAGAAAATAGCGCTGCTGCACAGCATTCGCCGTGGCGAGCAGGCTCCATTCGTGATCCGCCTCACCAATCACTCTGGCTCGAGCGTCACAGGTCTTGTCGTAACCGATACGCTTCCGTCCGGTTTCCGCTATGTGGCCGGGTCCGCGCGTATCGACGGTGTGGAGGCGACGCCGGTTGTCGGCGGTCGCACGGTGACCTTCGAGAACATCTCGCTCACTGGCAACCAGACCATGGAGATACGCCTGAGCATGCTGGCTTTGAGCTCGGCCGGCCCCGGCAAGCACACCAATACGGCATCGGTTACCGATTCGACCGGCACGCCGCTTGCGCCGAGCGCCAAGGCCGTCATCGAGATTCTCGTTGAGCCCGTCTTCGACTGTGGCGATGTCATCGGAAAGGTGTTCGACGACGTCAACCGCAATGGCTATCAGGATAAGGGTGAGCCGGGTCTGCCGGGCGTGCGTATCGCCACGGTCAAGGGCTGGCTGGTGACCACCGACAGATACGGCCGGTTTCACGTCGCCTGTGCCATGTTGCCGGATCAGCGTATTGGATCGAACTTCATCATGAAGCTCGACACCCGGACGCTGCCGACGGGCTATCGCGTGACGACCGAGAACCCGCGCGTGGTGCGGCTCACGGCCGGCAAGATGACCAAGCTCAACTTCGGCGCCTCGATCGGTCGTGTCGTGCGGCTCGATCTGAAGAGCGAGGCTTTCGCTCCTGGCGGAAACGAACTCGATCAGCGCTGGGGGGAGGGCATCGATCAACTGATGACTGTGCTGCGCAAGGAAGAATCGGTGCTGCGTCTCAGCTACATCGACGCCGCGACCGAGATCGAACTGGCCAAGGAGCGTCTGAAAGCGCTGAGGGCACTGATCGAGAAACGCTGGCGCGAAGAAGGCGCGAACTATCCCCTTGAGATCGAGACGCGTGTGGAGGTGGGACAATGAGCACGGTCATCCTGTTGCAGCGTGCCTCCATGCGGCTCATCGCACATCGCACCCTTCTGTTGGCCGGAACGGTGCTGATCGGTTCGGCGGCCGTTCTGAAAGACGCCCTCGCAGATGAGGTTCCGACGGTGCGCAGTTTGCCGGTCGGCGAGAATACGGAGCGCGAGACGCTCGCCGACGAGGGCAGCATACCCTTTTCCATCAGCGTCGATGGCGAAACGGTGGAGAAGAGTGCCGAGACGCGGCGGCAGCCAACGCCTTCGTCCGCCGCCAAGGCACCACCCCCCGCATCAAAGCCAGTCGACCGGCAACGCCGGACAGATGTCGATCTTAACGGCGTGGACATCCAGATTAAATTCGATGGTCTCGAGGCCGAACCGCTGCTCAATGTGGCGACGGTGTCGCAGCGCAACCGGTTTCGCGCTGGAGAAACTGTCCGGTTCCTGGCGTCAAGCAATTATCCGGGCTTCATCGAACGTGCGGAGATCCGCATCCGGGAACTGGACGACGGCCGGGCGAGAACGAAGCCGTTCGCGGTGATCCCGGTCAAGGCCAATGGCGAGGCGCAATGGGCGATGCCGGCGACCGAGGACGAGAACGATTTCAGCTACGTGCTCAGGGTCTACGACAGTCGCGGCCGTTATGACGAAACGGAGGCGCTGACGCTGTCGCGCAGCGAAACGTTTCTAAAACCCGAGATCGGGACGGAAGCTGCCGCACCCGGCAACGGCGAGGATCGCACGGCCGTGCGCAATATCCCCGTTCGCGGGGGCGTCGTTACCGTATACGGTCGCAACGTTCCGCCCGGATATCGTGTCGAGGCTTTCGGCGAGACCATACCGGTCGATCCGAATCAGGCGTTCGTCGTGAACCGCATCCTGCCACCCGGCGACCATGATGTGGATGTTTCCGTAGACGGCGTTTCGAAGAGCGGCGGCCTCCACTTCAACCGCGCGATCAACATTCCCGACAATGAGTGGTTTTATGTCGGGCTGGCGGACCTCACGGTCGGCAAACGCATGGGCGATGACAATATCGAAGCCGTGCGTCCCGGCGAATATGACGACGTCTATTCCAAGGGACGGCTGGCCTTCTATCTGAAGGGCAAGATCAAGGGCGAATATCTGCTCACGGCGGCGGCCGACACCGGCGAAGAAGACATCGAGAACATGTTCCGCGATCTCGATGGAAAGGACCCGCGACAATTGCTGCGGCGGCTCGATCCGGACGATTATTACCCGGTCTATGGCGACGATTCGACATTTGTGGAAGACGCGCCGACCAAGGGTAAATTCTATGTGCGGCTCGAGCGCGGCGACAGCCATGTGATGTGGGGCAACTACAAGACCAGCATCACCGGCACGGAGTTCCTGCGCGCCGAACGTGGCTTGTATGGCGCCAATGCCGTTTACCGTTCAGAGGACAGCACATCGTTCGGAGAACGCCGCACGGAGATGACGCTCTACGCCGCGCAGCCGGACACGCTGCCGCAGCGCGAGGAGTTTCTCGCCACGGGCGGCTCGGCCTATTTCCTGAAACGCCAGGACATTGTCGAGGGCTCGGAGACGGTGACCGTCGAAATCCGCGATCAGGTCACCGGTCGCATCATCGAGCGCCGTGTGCTGCAATACGGGCAGGACTACCGTATCGATTATTTGCAGGGGGTCATCATCCTGCATCGGCCGCTCTCGTCTTCCACCGGCACCGATGCACCGGTTCGCAACGGCGCTCTCGGCGGCAACAAGGTCTATCTGACGGCGCAATACGAGTTCGAACCGGTGGCCGGAGACGTGGACGGCTATGTCTATGGCGGTCGTGCTCAGCACTGGCTGAACGATAAGGTGCGTGTCGGCGTGACCGGCATGAACGAAACGACCGGGCTGGCCGACCAGCAGGCGCTTGGCGCCGACATCGAACTGCGCCACACCGAAACCACGTTTCTCGAGGCGGAGTTGGCGCATTCCAAGGGGCCTGGCTTCGGCCTCTCACGTTCGACCGATGGCGGCCTGACCTCAGGCGATTACGGCACCGCCGGCAGCCACGATCGCTCGGCGATGGCCTGGCGTGTGCGCGGCCAGGTTGATCTGGAAGATGTTGGCAGCAGCGACATGAAGGGAACCGTCGGCGGCTATTACGAGGAAAAACAGGCCGGGTTCTCTACCCTCTACGATCAGGTGAACGTCGACAAGCGGATCTGGGGTGCACACGCCGATCTCGCCTTGAACGACCGTGTCGGGCTGAAGCTCGCCTATGACGATTTCAGCGACGACGACGGCCAGATCAAGCGCGACGGCACCTCCAGCATCAGCTGGCAGGTGGATGAGTACTGGAAGGTCTCCTTCGGCATTTCCTACACCGAGCTCATGTCGCCGCGCGCCATAACCGCTGGAAAGCGCGGCTATGACGGTTCCCGCCTCGATGCCGGTGTGCGGGTCGATTATCGCTTTGACGACGATCATCTTGTCTACGTGTTTGGACAGGCGACACTGGAACGCTCGCGCGACATAGATCGCAACGACCGCATCGGCGTCGGCGCGGAAGTGCAATTGACCGAAACCGTGGGTGTTGCCGGTGAGATCTCCTACGGCACACATGGGCTCGGCGGCCTCGCCGCTGTGAATTACGACCCCAATGACGATGAACACTACTATATCGGCTACAGGCTCGATCCCGACCGCGCCTTCGATCTCAATCGAAACCATGATCTCGTCGGCTCCGACAAGGGAGCGATCGTGGCCGGCATGCGCCGGCGCATGGACGACGTGGCATCGGCCTATGCCGAAAGCAGTTACGATATGTTCGGTCGCCGTCGCTCGCTTACACAGACCTATGGCGTCATCTATACGCCTGACGATGTGTGGACGGTGGATGTCGGTTTCGAGGCCGGTCGGGTGCGCGACGATACTGTCGACCCGGGAACCGGGTTACAGCGTTCCGACTTCGACCGCTACGCCCCGTCTCTGGCCATAGCCTACAAGGACGAGGAAGCCGGAATCACCGCGCGCGTGCGCGGAGAAGTGCGCATCGAGGACTCGGAAGACGGAACACGCGATCAGAACACATATCTGTTCGCCGCGGGCGTTTCCTGGAAGACCAGCGAGAACTGGCGCTTCATGGCCAATGTCGATACCGTCATCTCCGATACGCGCTCGACGGTCACCTCCTTCAAGGACACGGACTATGTGGAGGCATCTCTGGGCTACGCCTATCGGCCGGTCGATCACGACCGCCTCAACGCGCTCTTCAAATATACCTGGCTCTACGACATGCCGGGCAACAACCAGCTCGTCAGCGGGTCGACGGGAGATGCTTATGCACCGGCCCAGCGCAGCCACATTCTGTCTGCCGACGTCACCTACGATCTGGTGCCGTGGCTTTCGATCGGCGGCAAATACGGTTTCCGTTACGGCGAGGTGAAATACCGCACCACAAGCGGCTCGGGCACCGGTTTCGAGCAGCATTGGCAGCGCTCCTCGGCGCATCTGGGAATCCTCCGAGCTGATTTGCACGTGATCAAGAAGTGGGACCTGTTGCTCGAGGGCAGGGTGTTGCACATGCCCGAGGCAGACACGACGGACCTCGGCGCGCTGACGGCGCTCTACCGCCATGTCGGCAACAATTTCAAAGTCGGTGTCGGCTACAATTTCGGCCGCTTCTCCGACGATCTCAGGGATCTTACGCTCGACGATCAGGGTGTGTTTCTGAATGTCGTGGGCAAGTTCTGATGTGGATCAAGAGTTGGAAGGTGAACCGCGGCGTGTTTGCCGGAGCTTCAGCTCCTGAGCGGGAGGGAGCATCACGAGCATTCAAATTCTGACTCGCAAACTGCGCCGGTGCTGTCCAACGGAGCCGGCCCGATACAAACGACCGAAATGGGACTGTCTGTGCCGAATGCCGGGTCTTGGCAAACGACCAATGGAAAAAGACCACTTCCATGGCCGGGCGTGATCCTTTTCCGGACTGGTTGATTGCCACTAGGAGGTTGGCATGTCGCTCATATTCATGAACACGGCCTCCCAGACATGACCGTCGGGGTCGGCGAGGTTGCGGTTGTACATGAAGCCGAGGTCCTGAGCCGGGTTGATGTCGGCAGTTCCCCCATGCGCGGCCGCCGCTGCATTCATTGCATCAACGGCCTCTCGGCTGTCGCATGACAATGCCAGCATGACTTCGCTGGATGTTGCGGGCGGGATCGGGCGATTGGTAAACGTCTGCCATTTGGCGTGCGTCATCAACATGACATGGATCGTCTCCGAGACAACCATGCAGGCACTCGTTTCATCGCTAAACTGTGAATTCCTGGCGAAACCGAGCGCGTCGTAGAACGCTTCAGCCTTGGCCAGGTCGGTGACCGGCAGGCTCACGAAAATCATCTTTGTCATTGTATATTTCCTATCGCTTCCCGATGGCATCTGCCCGTTCCGGCAGCAGCACTCGGTAGGTTGAAGCTTCGACGTGACCGTCACGGCGACTGCTTGACCACGATGACTAGAGCGATCGGAAAGCGGGTGAATTGATCTTTGGTAAGAAATGGCATTAACGCTTGCCCAGACGACCAAAGGCGATTTTGCGGCGCAGGCGGCTGAGGCTTTCAGGCGTGATGCCGAGCCAGGCGGCGATGTGGTGCTGCTTCAAGCGCTTGTGAAGGTCCGGCTCCTTACGAATGAAATCGAGGTAACGCTGCATCGCGTCGTCATGCCGGAAGGCGATCTCCATCGGCTCCTTTTCGATGATCCAATGGCGCTCCATGTAGCCGATGTAAAAGGCGGCAATGTCGGGATACGCCTGAACCAGCCCCTTGAAGGCCGCGAAATCATATTCGAGGACATGGCTGTCCTCGATGGCTGTGATCGTGAAGAGGCTGGGTTCGCGCAGCATGGTCGCGCTCACCGAGGCGCCGATGCGATTTTCCGGAAAGAAATACTTGATTATCAAATCGCCGTCGCGACCAATATAATGCTGGCAAAGCAGGCCTTTGACGACGAAAGCGAAAGTGGCCGGCACACTGCCTGCCTGTATGAAAACCTCATCTTTGCGATAGTGTCGCGGCCGCAAGAGAGACGCCCATGCGCGTTCGGATTCTTTCGATAATTCGGCATAGGTGCGAATTTTGGTGAAGAAGGCGGTCGTCATTGCACTGACCTCGTCGCGTTTGCAGGCCACTTTGATGGCTTACAATTGCTTTGCCAACTCGATTGCTAAAAGTTGCCGATCCGGCCTCCACCCACTTTCAGCCATCCAACCGCAAGCAGCGCCGCGTCCATTTTCGCAGAGATAAGACCTGTGCCAATGACCGTGATGGGGTCGATCTGCTGATTGTCTGGTTCTGGCCGAGAAGCCTCGTTAAGCCGCCGTTCGTCGGTTTCGGTCGCTAGGCTCAGGACTCATTGCTCATAGCCAGAAGATGACGGTTGCAGCGAGAGCGATGGCGGAGAGGAAGGCCATTGAGCACCTGTCATGGCGCGTCGCGACACGCCTCCAGTCTTTGAGCCGCCCGAACATGATCTCGATCCGGTTGCGCCGTTTGTAGCGACGTTTGTCGTATTTGACGGTCTTGTTGCGGGATTTCCGACCCGGAATGCAGGGGGTGATCCCCTCCGCCTGTAAAGCGTCACGATACCAGTCGGCATCATAGCCACGGTCGGCCAGCAGCCATTTGGCCTTGGGAAGCGCATCAAGCAAGGCGGCAGCACCGGTGTAATCGCTGACCTGACCGGCCGTTATGAAGAAACTGATCGGGCGACCACTCGCATCCGTTACGGCATGAAGCTTGGTGTTCATGCCGCCTTTCGTGCGACCAATCAGGCGGCCCACGCCTCCTTTTTTACCCGCAGGCTGGAAGCCGTGCGGTGGGCCTTGAGATATGTCGCATCGATCATAATGGTCTTGTGCTCTGCAGCTTCAGGCACAGCAAGGCCCTCCATCATCTGGATAAAGATGCCCTTGTCGCCCCACTGTTTCCAGCGGCTATAAAGCGTTTTCGCCGGACCATATTCCTTCGGCGCATCGCACCCCGGAGACCGTTGCGGTTGACGAAGATGATGCCACTCAGAATGCGTCGATCATCAACGCGCTGGCGACCATGGCTCTTGGGAAAATAAGGCTGAAGACGGGCCATCTGCTCGTCCGTCAGCCAGAAAATTACTCATCAGTCAGGCTCTTATACGCTCGTCTGAATCACAGCTGTCAGTTCAAATCAATGGGTCTTGACCCTAGGCGGCGTTGCTCTGTGCGGTCGGCGCTGGCGCCCCAATCTTCGCTGCCGGTGTTTTCTCGTTCGATGACCTGGCGTAGCATTCGGCCATCTGGATGCGTGGAACCCACGGAGGAGATCAGGAACCTAATCAGGTGAGAATCAGGACCTAATCACGGTGTAACCGCCGCGCACAGTGACCCGCCAAGACCTCCACAGGATGGCGCGGTTTGGCGTCCCAGAACCGAGCAATCTGATCGCGGCATGAGAAACCGGTAGCGAGCGGCACGAGCTTGTCCGGAACGAGCGCACGTTGCCAATCCTTCTCAAAAATCGCACGGCTCATGCCGACATTTGCCTCCATGTGGCCGAACAGCCCTGCCATGCCGCAACAGCCGACGCCGGCATCATCCAGCTCCAGCCCAGCAGCGGCAAAGACGTCGTGCCATTCATCGGAAGATGCCTGTAAAATCGCCCGTTCCGTGCAGTGGCCGAAGAGACGGTAGGACCGACCATCACGCGCTTCGACCTGCGGCAGTCTTTCCTGATGATGGCGCAAAAAGGTTTGCAGAGGCAGCAGGCCGGCGGTTATGCCGGCGCGCCGAAACTGAGCGGAGACCGCCGGCTCAACGCTGATGGCGGTAACCTCGGCACAATGCAGCGCATCGCAATAGGAGCGCATCTCGGCCAGTGCCGTCTCGTATCGGCTGCGCTAGCCTAGCATTTCCAGTATCTTCCCATTCACCAGGATCGGCGCGCAGGCGACGTCGAAACCCATCTTCGTCAGCAACTTGAGCGTGCTCATCAGCACGCCCGGATTGAAAGCGGCATTGTAGCTATCAGGCAGAAGCAGGACGGTCCTCTGTTTGGAAAACGAGGGGGGAGAACCAGGTTTTTTCGGCTGAGGGTCGGGATGTTCTCTCTGCACAGCATGGAACGGAAGCGCTCCTGTGGCAGAGTAGGGGGATCTTTCAAGCCGATCGCGTGCGATAATTTCGCGCTCACTAGATTCTGCAGGCCGCCCATGCTTGCTGAAGGCAAACTGGCAGCGATGCGCATGGCCGGTTCGGCCAAGGCGAGAAGCCTTTCGCGCAGCGGCCGCGAACGACGCGTGATAGCGCTCAAGGAAATGCGAGCGTGCGGTGGGAATGTCGACATGGGCTGGGCAGAGGCCCGTGCACGCGCCGCAGAACAGGCACATGTCGAGCGATGCCTTGATCTCGTCCTCGAAGGTGTCATCGATGATTGCGCCCTGATCCTGTTGGAAGCCCATTCACGTAACATCGCAGCCCGGCCTTTCGGTGAGTAGCGGCGGTCTGCTGTGGCCTTGTAGGAGCGGCACATGAGGCCGGCCCGGTTCAACGAAAAGCACGCTCCGTTGCCATTACAGGCCTCGACGGATGGCACGACGTCGTGCAGCACTGATCCGGGCTTGGCGCCAGATCGCTGCTGAAATGCAACCGCATCGAGGCGCGGTATGACTCCCGCGCGCTCGCTATGCGGATAAGGCGTAACGATTTTGCCGGGGTTGAGCAGGCTCTGCGGATCAAAAGCGGCCTTAACCTCCTGCATTAAGGCGTAAATGGGTTGCGGCACGAGTATCTTCGAGATACTCGCTACGAAAACCCTTGCCGTGCTCACCCCATAGGAGACCGCCATGGCTTGCAGCAAGTTTTGCAGTAGCCTCCGAGACGACGCGGATCAGCCTGCGGTGCTCGGACTTGGAGAGGTCCATGAGCGGGCGTACATGGACGCAGCCGACATCGGCATGGCCATACATTCCTGATGCCAAGCCATTGTCATGCAAGATTTGCCGAAAGCCGTCGACAAAATCAGCGAGCCGTTCTGGCGGCACCGCAACATCTTCCACGAATGCCAAACCGCTGCGGCCGCCGCTACTTTTTCCGAGCAAACCAACGGCAGCTTTGCGAACGCCCCACAAAGCCGAGATCTGGCGGCTATCGCGTATAGGTACAATTGAGCAGTAAAACACGTGCATCCGATCGACGCGGGAAATGATCAACCTATGGCCATGGCGGCTGCGTCGGCTTGCAGATGTGAGATGGAATGGGAGGTGGGCAGCCCTCGTCTGGTGCACGGCGGTACGGGCCGGATTAGTCCCGACAAGACCGGCAGCAGGCCCGATTTCTGCGTCCTATTTCGCGCTCTCGTCAATCATGGGCCTGACAAAAGGCGATAACCAGTCGTGCTAGTTGATCGGGCCGTTCCAGCGGCACGAGATGACCTGACTCCTCGATAATCTCCAAAGATGATCCTGCGATTCCAGTCTGAAGCTCCCGGCTCTCTTCCAAACTGCGCAATCGATCTTGCGCGGCTGCGACAATCAACGTGGGGCAGCGGATTTCTCCAAGGCGTTGGGCGTCGCCGGCGCGATTCAGCCGCGATTGACGGACGAAGACGTCAGGGCCGAGGCGTTCGCTCATATCCTGGACCCGGCCGATGATCTTGTCGGTCTGGTGGCCGGGATGCAGCGACCGCGACACAGCTGCGCGGCTCAAACGACGAAATGCCAGCTCATCAACTGGCGTTTGCTGTCGCGAGGTCGAAGGCTGACCGCTGCTGCGAGCCGAGGTCGCAACCAGTATCAGGCCCTTCACGCGCTGAGGAGCTTGGTAGGCTATTTCTCGCGCGACATAGCCACCCATTGAGAAGCCGAGCACGAATGTCGGGTCATTCAGAGCCTCAACGGCCCTCTCCGCAATCTTCTGAATCGATGTGTCTGAAGTTGTATCAGCTTCTTGAATCCTGGTCGCAGCTTCAAGAGCAGGGCGTATGTCGGTCCAGAGATCAGCATCTAGCATGAAGCCTGGAATTAGAAGAAGGTTCACCGACTTACCCCACCTGTGACGTGTGCTCCACCTTGGTAGGGGCGAGATGGCGAAACACAGCCAACCCGATCCTACTCACCCTGTATTGCAAACTATCAAGGGATAGCAAAATAAACACCCGGCACAACAGCCACATTAGGCTTCCCGTGTCTGACCTTTGGACCGCGTCGGCTTTGCCGGAGGTCATTGGTTTAAGCTATACGGCCATGGCCGATTGATCCAACGTTGCGTAGTAATATGTCTCGGCTTCGGCCGGCGGGATATTGCCGACTGGCTCGAGCAGGCGCCGGTTGTTGAACCAATCAACCCATCTCTACCACTTCATTGCCGCGCCAACCGCAACCGCCGCCTGCTGGAACCCATCGGAAATGTCCCGCCAGCGGAGGCCGAAGCAAACTACTATGCAGCTCTGGAAACCCCAGAAATGGCCGCATAGCTTATATCAACCAGCCTCCGGCAAACCCGGGGCGGTTCAGAGAAGACCCATGGCAAGATATCGTACCCACAGCATCGAGTTTAAGCGCCAGGTTGCGCAGGAGTATCTTGTAGAAATATAGGAGCTTGCGAGACACCGGAAGCGTTTCGGTTAAAAAGGCCCGGGCGTATGGCGCGCAGGCTCTGCCGCGTCGCGGTTGAAACCTCGTTCCCGCCGGTGCCGAAAGTACCCGCCTTTCGAAAGAGGCCCGGCAGACGATACTCGAGAAAGTTCACCGCTTGAACGAGCTTTTCAGACAGAAGCGTTTTCCGGAGTACGCGGAACTTTTCCGATCCTGATATCGACCCTGCCGCGACTTGGCGAGCGGAATCGATCCGCTACGGTGTTTCCGGCGTCAGCGACGGATGGACGCGCTGGAAAGGCCGATGTCGCTCCGGCTTCACTGCTCTATCGCGATGTTGCTCGGCGCAGCGCTCGCGAAGGCGTTTCGCCATACCGTTCCCGATAGGCGCGGGTGAAGTTGCTCACATGATTGTATCCCACGGCCGCGGCGACTTGCTTGACGGTAAGCTCGCCAAGCTGAAGATGAGCCTGCGCGGCGATCATGCGCTTCGTGCGGATGTATGCGGAGCAATTCATACCCGTTTCCCGCAGGAATAGCTGGTTCAGGCGGCTGGCCGCCATGCCGGTGCCGGCGGCCAGGTTATCGGTGGTCAGCGGTGCACCCAGATCCTGGTCGATACGCTCCATCGCCGCGTCCAGCCCGGCCTTTTGCCAATCGGTCCCGTCATCGGTCCCGTCGACCGGAACCTGACAATAGCTGTCGATGATCTCCGACAGGAACAGGGAGGCCGTTCCCTGAAGGCGCATGTGACGGGCGGGACCGGCAGTGCGCGGCGAAAACAGACCGGTGGCCAACGAGCGCAGGCGAGCGCTGGTCGTGACCGGCTCGACGGCGCAGATATCCGTTTCCTCGCTTAGAAACGGCTCGAGTCTGCGCGCGCCGCGCTCGCCGATGTAATCGCGCGCGATCCTGATCGGCACGACCACCGCCATGTGGCGAATCATCTGCTCCCCCGTGAGATGAAAGGACGTGCCCAACATGTCGATCCGGTTGATCACCGCCTGCTGCTCCTGTCTGGGGATCCGCCGTCCATCCGGCAACTCCATTATCGAGGATCCCAGCAAATGAAAGCTTCCACCCACCCATGGTTCTTCGAGCAATGGATTGATCGCGAGCGTGCAATCGTTGAACACGTGGAATTCTCCCAGGTACAGGATCATTCCTGTCTTGAACGGAAGAATGGAGAAACGCCCCCGCGCCCCCGGAACATCGACGAGTTCCCCGTCCGACAGATCAAACGGGTGCACATCCTGGTTTGCGTTTCGGCTTCCCCCGCGATTTCGGGGACGTTTCCGCGCGGACCCCGCCAATTCCCACCCCTGTTCCGACGATTCGTTAGCCAAGGCATTGGTAGCTGGCTGATAAATTTCGGGAAAATGATAAAAAAGAGTCATAGCATAGGCAAAGCCATAATCTTACCCTCGCACAGAAACATCGCAGCAAAATGCCAATTTAGCTCGATTCAAACCGTTTCGATCTTTTCCTGTTCCTGGGGAAGGAGAGGCGGGTTTCGAACCCGAGTTGTTTTACGTATCCGGAGAACACACGGATACACTCGAGGACACGCATGCATTTCGATTTGTCGAAGAACGCCGGCGCTGATGAGCGGCGGGGGGTGATCTTGCGCCGTAATACCGGCCTGCGCGCGCTTGCAAGCGGGGTCTCGGTGCTGGCGGTGGCCGGAACGGTGCCCGCGCTCGGCGTTGTCGCGCTGCTGGCCACGCCGGCGGCGGCGCAGGAGATCCAGAGCGGTGGTGGTGCAGGTGGTAACGCAGATCCAGCGAGCGGCGGCGGTGCGGGTGGTGCGGGTGGTGTGGCCGGCGGCGGCGGCGCGGGGGGGCATTCCGTTTATGGATCTGCCGCCATTGGCGGCGATGGCGGGGCCGGCGCGCTGCCCGGGCAACCGGCCCAGGATGGGGGCAAGGGGGACGATGACGGCCGCGCATTCGGTGGCGCCGGCGGACAATCGGGTGGGACAGATCTTAGCGCCGGCGGCGGCGGTGGCGGTGAGGCAGGTCATGACGATGGCAACTTTGCCGACGATGGCAAGGACGGTGGCAATGGCGGGTCGGGCAGCGCCCATGCCAGCACCGATGTCACGTTGACCGGCAGGACCACCGGCTCGAATGGCATATCCTCTGTCTGGGCTGGCGCTGGTGGCGGCGGTGGCGCCGTCGTGCTGACCGGAAGCGGCTCTGTAGCCACGAACGACAACCTCGTTATCGGCGGCGATGGGGGTACCGGTCATAGCGGCGGTGGTGGCGGAGCCGGTATCGTCACGGTTGATGGCGGCGACATTTGGGTGATCGGCGGATGGGTGGCCGGCGGAGCCGGGGGAGGCGGCAGTTACGGCGGTGGTCAGGGAGGCGCCGGCGTATTTCTTCATGATGGCGGGCTTCTCGACAATACAGGCACCGTCGCCGGCGGTCCCGGCGGCGGTGGGGGGTCTCGCGGTGGTCAGGGCGGCGTCGGTGCGCTGATCAATGACGGCACGGTGATTAACGCCGCCAGAATCATAGGCGGTGCTGGAGGCGACGCGTATGATGGCGGCGTGGGCGGACATGGTCTCATGACCTATGGGGGGACGATCACAAACCAGGCCGGCGCAACGATAACCGGCGGCGCCGGGGGCGCCTCGACGATGTCCACATACGTGGGGGGCAACGCTGGCGCGGGGGTCGTCTTTGTCGACGAGGCGAATGGAGGGTCTCTGGAGAATTTCGGCGCGATCAGTGGCGGCGCTGGTGGTGCGAACACGGACACCGGCACGCCCGGTGCTGGCGGTGTCGGAGTAATCGTCCAGGACGACAACGTCACGCTCGTCAATAGCGGGACGATTTCCGGCGGACTGAGCGGCCACGCCGCGGCCGGCCAGGTGCGGGCCAATGCGCTCGAGATCGACGGCGCGGGCAACACGCTGGAAATGCACGCCGGCTACGGTTTTGAAGGCAATGTCGTGTCCAGTGGCGCGGGCAACACGCTGGCGCTCGGCGGCGCGGCGGACAGCTCGTTCGATGTCGGCACTATCGGCGGCAGCGGACAATATCAGGGGTTCGACGCTTTCGAGAAAACCGGCACGAGCACCTGGGTCCTGACCGGCACGACGACCGAGAAGACGCCCTGGACGCTGAACGAGGGCGCGCTGATCGTCGGCGACGGAAGCCATCCGGGGGCCGGCATCGCCGGCACCGTGACCGTCGAGAACGGGGCCACGCTCGGCGGCGCGGGCACGGTAGGAAGCACGACGATCGCCGATGGCGGCATTCTCGCGCCTGGCAATTCGATCGGCACGCTGACGGTGGACGGCGACCTGGCTCTGTCGTCGGGGTCGATGCTCGATTACGAGCTGGGCCATCCGGGTTCGTCGGCGGGTGCGCCCGGAACCAGCGACCGGATCGATGTTGCAGGAGATCTCACGCTCGACGGCACACTCGACCTCGCGGACGCGGGCGGCGCCGGTTTCGGCTATTACAGGCTGATGACCTACGGAGGGACGCTGGCCGACAACACGCTCGATATCGGCGCCACACCCTCGCTGGCCGATTCGGCCGCCTACGAAATTCAGCCCGGCGGCGGCAATGTCGATCTGTTGGTGGCCCCGCGGGGCAGCGACACTTTGCAACACTGGCAGGGCGGCGACGGCACCTGGGGTGCGAGCAATCGGAACTGGCTGAACATCGGCAAGGATGCCCCGCCGAGCGGGCTGCCTGTCACGTGGGCGGGAAACAATGCCGTCTTCAAGAACGAACCGGGTGGCTTTAACGGCGGCACGATCTTGGTCGTGGGCACACAGAATTTCAAAAGCCTGCAATTCGTCGACGAGGGCTATCGCCTGGAGGGCAGCTGGACCTTGCGGACGGTCGCTGGTGGTTCGGAAATCCGCGTTCTTGCCGATCGTGCGGTGATCGCCACCGACATCACGGGCAATGGCGCTATCAGGAAGACCGAAGCCGGCACGCTTCTGCTGGAAGGTCCCAACAGTTATGCTGGCGGCACCGAGCTTCTCGCCGGCGCCGTGGAGGTCGCGGAGGACGCCAGTCTAGGCGCGGCGTCGGGTGGCCTTACATTCAATGGTGGCACCCTGCGAGTCATGGAAACAAGCTTTTCGGAAACCGACCGCACGATCGTGTGGGGGGGACATGGCGGCGGCTTCGACATCGCCGACGCGGACAACACCTTCACTGTCGGCCAGGACCTCGCCGATGGTGGCGACCTGCACAAAAAGGGCGCAGGCACACTCGTGCTCCAAGGAACCAACAGCTACGGCAACACGGCCGTCGCGGCAGGCGCGCTCATCGGCGATGCCGACGCCATCTCCGGCAGCATCCTCAATGCCGGCACGATCACCTTCAACCAGGCGGGCAATGCACGTTTTGCCGGGGATATAGCCGGGCTGAACGGCACGGACGGCCGGATGGTCAAGGACGGCACGGGCACGCTGACGCTTGCCGGCACGTCCGCACTCGACTGGACGATTCGTTCAGGCGGGCTGACGACAGCAGCTGAACGGTTTGCCGGCGATGCGGCAATCGGAGCCAACGCCACTTTCACGCTCGACCAGCAGGCCGACGCACAGTTTGCCGGCACGCTCTCGGGTGCGGGCGCCTTCGACAAAACCGGCGCCGGCACCTTGCTCTACACCGGCGACGGCTCGGCCTTTACCGGCACGACGACGGTCGCCGGGGGGCTCTTGAACGTCGGCACGCGGGACGATGCCGCCGTGCTCGGCGGTACCATAGCGATGCAGGCCGGCGCCCGGCTCGGCGGTTTCGGCACGGTGGGCGACACGACGCTGGCTTCCGGCGCCACGGTGGCGCCGGGCAATTCCATCGGCACCCTCACGATCGATGGCGACATCGCCTTCGATGCCGGTTCCACCTATGAAGTCGAGACCGCCCCGGCGGGAACCGACAGCGACATGATCCATGCCACGGGGACAGCGACGCTGAACGGAGCCGGTGTCGCCCATAGCGTCCTGGACGGCAGCGCCTACGATCCTTTCGCCACCTACACCATTCTGACGGCGGATGGCGGCATCGACGGTACGTTCGGCGATATCACGTCGTCTTATGCCTTCCTGACACCGGAGCTGTTCTACGGCGCAAACAGCGTCGATCTGGAACTGACGCGCAACGATACCGATTTTGCCGCCAGGGCGCGGACCTTCAACCAGAAAGCTGCGGCCCGGGGCATCGAAAGCCTCGGCCAGGGCAATGCGCTTTACAACGCCGTCGCCGTGCTGCCGG